>JANXUX010000025.1 GCA_025351965.1 Actinomycetes bacterium
GTCGCGGCGTTCGGCGACGTGATCCGCATCACCGTCGGCGACCCGACCGGTTCGCCGATGGTCCGGGTCGCCAAGCGCTCGGACAACTTCTTCGATCTCGGCACCGGTGCACTCGGACTCGTCACCGACTCCTACGGCATGCTCGCTCTGGCGCTCGATCGCCGCTCGGCGGCCGCAGAGCTGGAGATCGGGCCGCATGACCAGGTGCTGCTCGAGCCGGTCGGTGACGAGAACACCGGCATCAGTACGCCGGTGGCGAGCCCGGTCAACCTGCGTATCAAGCGGTAGCGTCCTCGACATGCGTCCAGCCACCACACTCGCTCTCGCGCTGCTCCTCGTCTTGATCCTGGTCGCCGGCACCATCTCACTGATCCGGCTCTGAGTCGATCGAGCACGGCTAACATCGCTGCTCGGGGGCTGAGCTGTGAATCTTGCGAGCATCATCGAAGGGCACCCGGCTGGGCACGTCGCGTTGATCAGCCGTGGTCGCCAGACAACCTATGGCAGCTTGCGCGAACAGGTTGCGGACGCTCGGTCGCGTCTGTCGCGCCTGGGTGTCGGCAGCGGGGACCGCGTCGCGCTGCTCATCGGAAACAACCGCCATTTCGTGGTGTCGTATCTCGCGGTGCTCGGCCTCGGCGCCGTTGCCGTGCCGTTGAACCCGACCAGCCCGGCGAACGAGATCGAGCGCGAACTCGTCGCCGTCGGCGCACTCGCCGCGGTCGTCGGGCCGACCGGCGCTCCGTCGTGGCGCAACATCGAGCGGGACAAGGTCCCGTCTCTGGAGCATGTGATCGTGACCGAGGGCGAATTGGCGGGTGCGGTGCTCCTCGACGATCTGCCGACCGGCGATGACGTTGCGGTGGTCGAGGTCTCGGCTGACGACATCGCTGTGTTGATCTTCACGAGTGGTACAGCGGGCGCACCACGAGCTGCGATGCTGAGCCACGCCAACCTGCTCGCCAACATCGCTCAGGCAAACGACGTCGGTGCCGGCGGGATGATCGCCGACGACGTCGTGTACGGCGTGCTCCCGATGTTCCACATCTTCGGGCTCAACGTCGTGCTCGGCATCAGCCTGTCGGCCGGGGCGACGGTGGTGTTGGTACAGCGGTTCGACCCGTCGACCGCGCTGGAGACGATCGTCAAATGGGGCATCACGGTGGTGCCCGGCGCGCCGCCGATGTGGGTCTCGTTCTCGATGTTCGACGACGCCCCTCGCGACGCGTTCGCCACGGTGCGCAACGCGTCGACCGGCGCAGCGAAGATGCCGGAGGAAGCGACCCGTCGGCTACTGGAGCGGTTCGGGGTCGAGCTCGCCGAGGGCTACGGGCTGACCGAGGCCTCCCCGATCGTGACGTCGTCGCGTAGCGGTGAGATCCGGATCGGGTCCGTCGGTCGGGTGCTCGACGGTGTCGAGGTGCGCATCGTCGACGAGTCCGGCGACGACGTCCTGCTCGGCGATGCCGGAGAGATCTGGGTGCGCGGCCCGAACGTTTTCCGGGGCTACCTCGGCGAGCCCGAGCACACCGAGCGGGTCCTCACTGCTGACGGCTGGCTGCGCACCGGAGACGTTGCGATCACCGACGCCGACGGGTACCTGTACTTGATCGACCGGGCCAAGGACCTGATCATCGTCAGCGGCTTCAACGTCTATCCCAAAGAGGTCGAGGACGTCTTGATGGATTACCCCGGCGTCGTCGAAGTGGGCGTCATCGCGGTGCCCCACCCGCATACGGGCGAGGCCGTCAAGGCGTTCGTGGTGGCCGCCGAGGGCGTGCACCTCGACGAGGACGCGTTGATCGACCACTGCCTCGTCGAGCTCGCTCGCTACAAGTGCCCGTCGAAGATCCTTTTCGTGGATCAACTCCCGCGCAACGTCAGCGGAAAGCTGCTCCGCCGCGAGCTGATGTAGCACCACTGCTGGCGACGAGGAACCCGGCGAACAGGATCGCGACGCCGATGAACAGCGTGACGGCGAACGCACGGTCGTTGCCGAGCCGACCGGCGACCGTACCGCTCGCGGAGAGCACGATGGTGCCAGCGGCGATGAGCACGTTGCCGAACGCGAGCCGTTTCGGCAACGACACCGTCCGCTGCGCTGCTGCCCCGAGCGCCGGGACGCGGCCACGCACCACCCGCACTGCGGACCAGATCGCGCCGACGATGATCACCATCGCCGGCACACCCGAGCCCACAGCGGCGAGGATGCGCGGCCCGACGCCGAACACCTCGCTGCCCTGAGGGAGTTCGGTGCCCGAGACGGCGGTCTTGGTCGGGGCGAACAGGATCATCCCGGTCGCGAGTCCGCTGAGTGCTATCAGCCAGGTGCGGACGCGGTTGCCCCACGCCCGGCCAGCCAGGAGATAGACGGTGCCCAGCGCCAGCCACGGCACGTCCAGCACCGCTCCGGTCAGGAAAAACAGCCGGAAGATCGCCGTGCCCCACCCGTGCGATTCGGCCCACCACAGCGACATCCCGCCTGCGGCGAAAAACGCCAACGCGACCGTCCAGGCCAGCTCGTGCTCGCGCCCGCGGCGCATCCACCGATCGAGCGTGCTGAACCCGAACGCCACGGCCACCAGCGTCGCCGCAGCAGCCAAGGAAGCGTTCGACGTCACGCCGCGAACGATAGCTGCGGTGGTCCCGACGAGTTCGTTCGCGCCGCCGCCGCTGACAGCTGTTCGGGTGATGGCGGATCCGGTGACGAGACACGTGACCGATTGCACGGACCGTGCTCCACGATGGTGTCGAGCGCGCTTTGTGAACGTGTGCACAACTGCATAGCGTGGGGGTCGCATGCCGGTCGAACGAGTTCGTCGTAGAATCCCAGAGGCCACGGTCGCCCGTCTGCCGATCTATCTCCGCATCCTCGGCGAGCGGGCCAGTGAAGAGGTCGAGTGCATCTCCAGCGAGGGGCTCGCCGAGCTGGCCGGGGTCAACGCAGCCAAGGTCCGCAAGGACCTCTCCTACCTCGGCAGCTATGGCACCCGCGGCGTCGGCTACGAGGTGGCGTTCCTCGTCTACCAGATCCGCCGCGAGCTGGGCCTCACCCATGACTGGCCCGTCGTCATCGTCGGTGCCGGCAATCTCGGCCAGGCCCTGGCCGGTTACAACGGCTTCGGCGAGCGGGGTTTCCCCGTCGCCGGCATCGTCGACATCGAGCCGGCCAAGGTCGGCAGCGTGATCGGCGGCGTGCGCGTCCGGCACATCGACGACCTGCCCCAGATCGTGCAGTCACGCCGGGTCAGCATCGGTGTGGTCGCAACGCCGCCTACGTCTGCGCAGGACGCCGCCGAACGCCTGGTCCGCGCCGGCGTCACCAGCATCCTCAACTTCGCGCCGGTCGTTCTCGCGGTTCCGCGCGGCATCAGCGTGCGCAAGGTCGACCTCGCGGTCGAACTCCAGATCCTGAGCTACTACGAGCAGCGGCGCGTCGGCGTCGGCCTCCAGGCGGTGGGGTCGAATGACTCCACGCGCGGGGCGAGCGCGTAGGATCCCGGCGGACGAAAGGGCATCGCTGTGTCGATCGTGGTCATTGGCGTGAATCATCGGACCGGTCCGTTGTCACTGCTCGAACGCGTCGCCGTGTCGGTCGGTTCGCTGCCGAAATCGATCACCAGCCTGACCAACCGCCCGAACATCCGCGAGGTCGTGGTGCTCAGCACCTGCAACCGCACCGAGGTCTACGCGGTCGCCGAGAAGTTCCACGGCGCCTATGCCGACATCCGCGATTTCTTCTGCGAGCTCGGCGGTTTGGCACCTGACGAACTGCACCCGCACCTGTACAGCCAGCACGACCAGGCTGCGGTCGAGCACCTCTTCTCGGTCGCCTCGGGGCTCGACTCCGCAGTGCTCGGCGAGAGCGAGATCCTCGGCCAGGTCCGCGGCGCGTGGGAGCTGGCCCAGTCCGAGGGCGGCGCCAAGTCCACGCTGAACCTGCTGTTCCGCCACGCCATCGAGACCGGCAAGCGGGCCCGTACCGACACCGCCATCGGCCGCGGCACCGTGAGCATCAGCCACGCCGCCGTCGAGATGGCCGAGGAGTTGCTCGGCACCCTCCAGGGCCGTCGCGTCCTCGTGGTCGGAGCGGGAGAGATGGGCGAGGGCGTCGCCGTTGCGCTGGCGTCGGCCGGGGCCAAGGACATCACCGTCACCAATCGCACCGAGTTGCGTGCCCGTCAATTGGCCGACCGTGTCGGCGGTCGGGTCGTGCCGTTCGCCGAGCTGCCGAGCGCGATCAGCCATGCCGACGTCTTGCTGACCTGCACCGGCTCCGGATCGGTCCTCATCGACCACGACACCGTCGCCAGCGCCCGCGGCGAGGTCGACACGCCGCTGCTCATCGTCGACATTGCCGTGCCGCGCGACGTGGACTCCGCCGTCTCGAACGTGGCGGGCGTCACCCGCTTGGACCTCGACGACCTGCGCGACTGGGCTGCGAAGGGCATCGAGAAGCGCTCCGCCGAAGCCGAGTCCGTGCGGGTCATCGTCAGCGAAGAGGTCGAGCGGTTCATCATCGACGTCACGTCGCGTCAGGCTGCCCCGTTGGTCGCTCAGCTGCACCAGACCGGCGAGGCCATTCGCATCGCCGAGCTCGAGCGGTTCTCGGCGCGCCTCGCCAGCCTCGATGCCCCGCAGCGGGCGGCGGTCGAAGCGGTCACCAAGGGCATCATCGCCAAGCTGTTGCACACGCCGAGCGTCCGTCTCAAAGACGATGTCGGCACGCCGAGCGGCGAGCGCAACGCGGCTGCGGTGCGAGACCTGTTCGACCTGGGCTGACCCGTGCCCGCGCCCCACGCGATCCTGCGCATCGCGACACGCAGCAGTGCCCAGGCGCGTGCTCAGGCCGAGATCGTCGGCTCGGCGATCGAGGCTGCGCACCCCGGTGTGACGACGGAGCTCGTGTTCGTCGACACCGTCGGTGACCGCCGCCAGGACGTTCCACTGCACACCATCGGCGGGCAGGGTGTGTTCGTCAAAGAAGTCCAGCGCGCCGTTCTCGACGGACGGGCCGACATCGCCGTGCACAGTGCCAAGGACCTGCCGTCCGCGTCGGCCGATGGGTTGACGATCGCCGCGTTCACCGAGCGTCGCGACCCGCGCGATGCGCTCGTTGGTTCGACGCTCGACGGGCTCGCCCTGGGGGCGACCGTTGCGAGCGGATCGGTGCGCCGACGTGCGCAGCTCCACGCGCTGCGACCCGATCTCGGTTTCGTCGAGCTGCGCGGCAACATCCAGACCCGCCTGACCAAGCTGCCGCCGAACGGCGCGCTCGTGATGGCGGTCGCTGCGCTGCACATCCTCGGCCTCCAGGATCAGGTCGCCGAGACCATGGCCGCCGACGCGATGGTACCGGCGGTGGGCCAGGGCTGCGTGG
>JANXUX010000076.1 GCA_025351965.1 Actinomycetes bacterium
CCATCGCGGTCGCGTCCCTTCGCATCCATCCAGCATGGAACCACTCCACACCTCAGTCCACGATGTCCCGCGACATCACCTGTCCACGATGTCCTGACAGAACACATCATCAACGTTGATGATGTGCGGTGACATGAACGACGGTTTGGAGAGCGTTGCGGCGGTCAGTGACCGACGGTCTTGCGGATCTCGACGATCTTCTCAGCACTGTGGTTGACGTCCTCGCCCTTTTCGTCCATCAGCGCAGCCCGATCCTTGGCGGCTTCGCACTCGGCCTTGGCGGTGTCGACACGGGCGATCGCAGCCTCGGTGCCGAACTCGTGGATGAACTCGGCCCACTCGACGAGCTGCTCGACCATCTCGCTCTCGGGCACCACGGCGACGTTACGACCCTTGACGAAGAGGTGGCCGCGCTTGTTGCCTGCAGCGATGCCCAGGTCGGCCTCACGGGCTTCTCCGGGGCCGTTGACGACACAGCCCATGACCGCCACCTGCAAGGGGATCTTGCGGTCCCCGAAGGCCTCCATCGCCCGCTTGGCGACGTCGATCACGTCGATCTCGGCTCGGCCACAACTCGGGCAGGCGATGAGATCGATGTTCTTGCGCTCACGCAGGCCGAGCGACTCCAGCAGTTGGCGTCCGGCACGGGCTTCCTCGACCGGGTCGGCGGTGAGGCTGTAGCGGATCGTGTCTCCGATGCCTTCCAGGAGCAGGGTGGCAATGCCGGCGGTGGCCTTGAGCAGACCCGCGGGCGGCGGGCCGGCCTCGGTGACGCCGAGGTGCAGCGGGATGTCTGTGACCTCGCTGAGCTGACGGTAGGCCTCGACCATGAGCGGCACGCTGGAGGCCTTGACGCTGATCTTGACCAGGTCGAAGTCCACCTCTTGAAAGAAGCGCAGCTCCTGCATCGCAGACTCGACCATCGCCTCTGGCTTGATCCCGCCCCACTTCTCGTACAGCGCTGGGTCGAGCGAGCCCCCGTTGACACCGATCCGGATCGGTACCTGGCGGTCGCGCGCTTCTGATGCCACCGCACGGATGTGGTCAGGGTTGCGGATGTTGCCGGGGTTGAGGCGCAGACCGTGTACGCCGGCCTCCATCGCCGCCAACGCCATCTTGTACTGGTGGTGGATGTCGGCGATGATCGGGATCGGTGACCGGGGCACGATCTGGGCGAGCCCTTCGGCCGCAGCGGCCTCGTTGCACGTACAACGCACGATGTCGCATCCGGCAGCGGCGAGCGCGTAGATCTGCTGCAGCGTGCCCTCGACGTCGGCGGTCTTGGTGATCGTCATCGACTGCACGGTGATCGGGGCGTCGCCCCCGACAGGCACCTTGCCGACAAAGATCTGGCGAGTCTTTCGACGTTCGAACATCGAGATCAGTGTGCCATCAGCCAGGCCATCGCGGTCGGTTCAGCCACCGATGGGTTTGGTGATGTCGAGGTAGAGACCCGTGAAGAGCACGAACACGAGGAACGTCATCACGGCCATCGCCACCGGCACCATCTTGCCAACATCGGCCCGGTAGATGCGGCCCTTGCGCGAACGGATCCGCTCGTAGGTCGCGACTGCGGCGTGGCCGCCGTCGAATGGAAGCAGCGGCACCATGTTGAGCAGGCCGACGAAGACGTTGACCCCGGCGAGCGTCAGCAGGATGCCGGGCAGGCCTGTCTCCTTGCCGATGTCGGAGCTGAGCCGGCTGATGCCGTAGACGGTGACCGGCTGCGTCGACTGGTCGTTGTTCTGGCCGACCAGGTGCTGGTAGATGTTCACCGGGTTCATCACCTTGACCACGCCGCCAACGCTCTGCCACGCCGCAGATCCGAGGTCGCGGAAGCTGTCCACGAACGCCGCCCCCAGCGATTGGCCGACGAACTCGTTCTTGAAGCCCGATCTCACACCGAGGTACGCGACATCGGACTTGCCCGGATCGGGATTGGAGCCGAGGACAGCCTCGACCGGGACGTCCTGGCCGTCCCGGCGCACGACGAGTGAGATCGTGTCGCCGGGAGCATGGCTGCGCACCATCACGCCCAAGGCATCGGAGTCCTTCGGGGTCTCGCCATCGATGCTCAAGACGATGTCGCCGGCCTCGACGCCGGCCTTGTCGGCCGCGCCGTCCGTGACGACTTCGGCGATGCCGAGTTTGGTGGTCGCCTCGTTCTTGCCCCACGTCGCGTAGACGGTGAACAGCAAGACGATGGCGATGATCATGTGCATCAGCGAGCCAGCCGTGATGGTCAGCATGCGGCGCGGGTAGCTCTTGTTGCGGTACGCCCGCTCCTCGTCCTCGGGTGCGGTCTCGTCGAGGTTGTTCATCCCGATGATGCGCACGAACGCGCCGACCGGGAAGGCCCGGACGCCGTACTCGATCTCGCCACGGCGGAAACTCCAGAGCTTCGGGCCCATGCCCATGAAGAACTGGGTGACCTTCATGCCCGAACGCCGGGCCGTGATGAAGTGGCCACACTCGTGCAAGAAGATCGAGATCAGCAGCCCGACGACGAAGACGAACGCCCAGATCTGGGTGAACGCGAGGAGCGCGAGCAGTCCGAGGATGACGCCGATGCCGACCACGGCGCGGACGCCGCCGACGGTCTCGTCCTGTTCACCCAGTGCGCCGCCGGCGACGACCTCGCCACGGATTCGTTCATACGTGTTGCTCATCGAGCGAGCTCCTTCTGGGCGGCACGGCGCGCGGTGGCGTCTGCTGCGACGATGTCTTCTACGGACATGACGGATGTATCGGATGTTTCGGCGTGTTGCTGGAGCACGGCGTCGCAGATCTCTGCGATCTGTGTCCAACGGATTCGGCCGGCCAGGAACGCATCCACGGCTTCCTCGTTGGCTGCGCTGAGCCATGCCGGAGCTGACCCCCCGACGCGACCTGCGGCGTAGGCGAGGTGAAGGCAACGGAACGTGTCGAGATCGGGTGCTTCGAAGTCGAGCCGACTGAGCGTGGCCCAGTCGATGCGGCCGAACGGCGTCCCGATCCGGTCCGGGTAGGCCAGGGCGTATCCGATCGGCAGGCGCATGTCGGGCATGCTCAGCTGCGCAATCATTGCGCCATCTGTGAACTCGACCATCGAGTGGATGATGGACTGCGGGTGGACCACGACCTCGATCTGGTCGTACGGGGTGCCGAACAGTTCGTGGGCCTCGATGACCTCGAGACCCTTGTTCATCAGCGTCGAGGAGTCGATGGTGATCTTCGGGCCCATCTTCCACGTCGGGTGGGCGAGCGCTTGCTCGACCCCGACGTCGGCGAGTTCCGCAGCGGTCCGTCCGCGGAACGGTCCCCCGCTCGCGGTCAGCACCACCCGGGCGACCTCGCTCGACGGGCGATTCGAGCTGCGCAGGCACTGATGGACGGCGCAGTGCTCGGAGTCCACGGGGACCAGCTCGGCTCCGGGCAGCAACCGCAACGGCTGTACGACCGGGCCCGCTGCGATCAGGCTCTCCTTGTTCGCGAGGGCCAGGCGTTTACCGGCGCGCAGTGTGCTGATGGTGACGGGGAGGCCGGCGAAGCCGACGACGGCGTTGACCACGACATCGGCGTCGGCAGCGAGTTCGGCGAGCTCACCGATCACCTCGACGAACGGCAGGGCCGCGGCGACCGCAGCACGCTTGCTCGGATCGGCGACCGCAACGACCTTGGGCCGGAACTCGAGCGCCTGGGCGATCAGGGCATCGATCGACGAACCGACGCCCAACCCGACGATCTCGTAGCTGCCTGCTTCGGCACGAACGACATCGAGGGTCTGGGTGCCGATCGATCCGGTCGAGCCGGCAATGGCTACCCGGATCGCAGTCATGGGCTCAGTCTGTCAGCGATGTCGTACGACGCGTCGGCGCGAGCCGGGCGTCACTGCCCGCGTACTTCGAGTCACTTGCCCGCGTACTTCGAGTCACTTGCCGGTGTACTTCGTCCACGGCTCGAGGGTGAGCGTGAGGTAGTAGATCGCCGGGAGGACGAACAGGAACCCGTCGAAGCGGTCGAGCACCCCACCGTGACCCTTGACGATGCTGCCGAAGTCCTTGATGTCGAGGTTGCGCTTGAACATGCTCTCGGTGAGATCACCGAGCGGCGCCACGATGGCGATAACGACTCCGACGAAGATCAGGTTCGATGTGGTCCAGTTGTGGCTCTTCTCGGAGATGCCGATGACGACCATCGCGACAATCGTGAAGAACGCTCCGCCGATGAAACCCTCGACGGACTTGTTCGGACTGATCCACCCACGCAGCGGCGTCTTGCCGGCGGCCGAGCCGACCACCAGCGCCCCGATGTCGTTGACCACGACACCCACGGCGAGGATCAGGATGGTGTCGGTGCCGATGTGCGGCGGAGCGAACGCGCTGGAGGTCTCCAGGCGCAGCAGGAGCCCGCCGAACGCACCGGCCAAACCAATCCAGGTGATGCCGAGCGTCGTGATCGCCATGTTCGGCATCGGACTGGAGTTCAGGTTCGGCGCACCGATGAAGCTGATACTGCCGGCGATGAACGCGAACATGATGACCAGTGGTACGGCCGCGTCACCGTAGAAGTACGCAGCGAGCGGTGCGGCGGTGCATCCGACGATGCCGACGACGTTGGCCGGCTGGTAGCCCTTCTCGGTCACCTTCTCGAAGAACTCCACCGCAGCGAATGCGATGACGATCACGATGATCGCAAGGACTGCCTGGGGGCGCCACTTGACGGCACCGATGAAGACGATGGCGAGCACGGCACCGACCGCGATCGCTGTCGGCATGTCGCGGCCGCCGACGCCACCCGTGGCCGGTGCGGCGGGAGTGGTGCGAACACCGCCGCTGGTCGTTCGAGAACGTGCCGCTGCGGCGCGGGCCTGCTCATCGCGTCCGCGCGAGCGGCCCTTGGGCATCGGGCGGCCGGCGCCGTCGTCGGTCGGGTCGGTCCCGATGGTGATCCGGCCCGGCTCGCGGCGGGCGACGGGGACGGCGCCACTCGGGTCGGCTTCGTCGTAGAAGGCGTCGTTCGGGCCAGTCGTCACGGGCATCTGCCCGGACCGGGCCATGTCCGACACGCCCTCGTACCCGGCGGACGGATCAGCCGAGTCGTCGTCACTCCACACCGGGGCGCTCGACGAGAACGAGGACCAGACGTCGAGGTCGTCGGTCGAGTCACCGAGCACCTTGGGCATCTCACCGGTGGGTGGCTCGGTCCAGTGAGGCAGCGGTCCGGTGTTCTCGTCGAACGACATAGTCGGCTTGTCGACGGCCTCGCGAGGATCGTCGCCGAACAGCGGCGGGCCGAAGTCGTCGTCCCGTTTTCCGCCACGCCACACGTCGTCACTCATCGTCCGGACTCCTTCGCGGGATTCATCGAACTGCTGGTCGCGCTCATACCTCGAGCAACTCTGCTTCCTTGCGGCTGAAGGCCTTGTCGATGAGCTCGACATGGTCGTGGGTGATCTTGTCCATGTCCTTCTCGGCGCGCTCCAGCTCGTCGGCGGAGATGACGCTCGCCTTCTCCGCTGCCTCCAGATGCTTGCGCGCGTCGCGGCGCACGTTGCGCAGGGCGATGCGCCCGTCCTCGGCGAGTGTCTTGACGATCTTGACGTACTCCTTGCGCCGCTGTTCGGTGAGCGCCGGGATGCTCAGCCGAATGATGACGCCGTCGTTCGACGGAGACATGCCCAGGTCGCTGTCGCGGATCGCCTTCTCGATCGGGCCGAGCGTGGCTCGATCGTGCGGCTTGATGATCAGCTGGCGCGGCTCTGGCACCTGCACGGCAGCGAGCTGCTGGAGGGGCACCATCGATCCGTAGTACTCGACGACGATGCGATCCACGAGCGACGGTGTCGCCCGTCCGGTTCGCACTGTCGTGAACTGCGACTGCACGTGCTGGACAGCTTTGTCCATCTTGTCCATCGCTTCGAGAAGGGTCTCTTCGATCACGGCGACCAGCGTACAGAGGTGACGGTGCCCGAAACGTGCATCGCCGCGCAGCGCACTCGCCGAGCGACCTCGAACACGGTCTGGGTCAGGCCGGGTCGTCGGTGATGATCGTGCCGACCTGCTCACCTTCGAGGATCGCGCGCAGCGCGCCGTGGGCCGACATGTCGAAGACCACGATGGGCAACTTGTTGTCGCGGCAGAAGGCGATGGCGGTCGAGTCCATGACCTTGAGGTCCTTGGTCATGACGTCCATGTAGCTGACCCGCTCGTACTTCGTCGCGGTCGGGTCGAGCCGGGGGTCGGCCGAGTAGACGCCGTCGACTCCGGAGTGCGTGCCCTTCAGCAGGGCACCTGCGTCGAGCTCCGCAGCGCGCAGCGCTGCGGCGGTGTCGGTCGTGAAGAACGGGTTGCCGGTGCCGGCCGCAAAGATCACGACGCGGCCCTTCTCGAGGTGACGCATCGCCCGGCGGCGGATGTACGGCTCGGCGATACGAGGCATCTCGATCGCTGACTGGACCCGGGTCGGCTGGCCGGCACGCTCGAGTGCGTCCTGCAGCGCGAGGGCGTTCATGACGGTGCCGAGCATGCCGATGTGATCGGACTGGGTCGCGTCCATACCGGTCATCGCCCCGGTACGACCGCGCCAGAAGTTGCCGCCACCGACGACGACACAAACGTCGACGCCGAGGTGCTCACGGACGTCGAGGATCTCCATCGCCGTGTGCGCCAGGGTGGCACCGTCCAAGCCGGACCCCGAGGGGCCGGCCAAGGCCTCGCCCGATGGTTTGAAGACGATTCGCTTCCACCGGGGCGAGGGCATGACTCAATCAGCCGATCTCGACCTGAGCGAAGCGGACGATCTTCGCCGAACCGATCAGCTGGGTGATCGACACCTTGTCGTCTTTCGCATACGGCTGATCGAGCAGGGCGACATCCTTGAAGAAGCCCTCGATACGGCCCGCGATGATCTTCGGCAGCGCAGCCTCGGGCTTGCCCTCGTTGCGCGAGATGGTCTCGAGCGTGGCCTTTTCGGCAGTGACGACGTCTTCGGGGATGTCGTCGCGGCTGAGGTACTTCGGCCGGGCGAAGCCGATGTGCACGGCGACGTCGTGAGCCAGCTCGGCGGTGGCCCCGGACATCTCGATGAGTACGGCATTGACGCCACGGCCACCCTGGATGTGGACGTACGAATCGAGAACGTTGCCGGCGGCCGCTTCGAAACGGACGACGTCACCGATGCTGATGTTCTCCTTGAGCACGATCTTGAGATCATCGATCGTCGCCGTGTGCTCGGACACGGCTTCAGCGCCCTTGGCGACGACGAGTTCGACCAGAGCGTTGGCCTCGGCCTTGAACTGATCACTGCTGGCGACGAAGTCGGTCTCGCTCTTGAGCTTGATGACGCCGCCGACATTGTCCTTGATGAGCAGGGCAACGACGCCCTGGGCGCTCTCGCGGTCGTCGCGCTTGGCGGCAGCCGACAGGCCCTTCTCACGCAGCCATTGCTTGGCGGCCTCGACATCGCCGCCCGATTCCTCGAGCGCCTTCTTGCAATCCATCATCCCTGCACCGGTCGACTGACGCAGCGCCGAGATGTCCTTCGCGGAAATTGACATTGTGCTCGCTCAGCCTTCCGTGCTGGTTTCGGTGATCTCGGCCGTCTCGGCCTCGGTCGTCTCGGGAGCTGCCTCGATCGTCTCGGGAGCGGCTTCGGTCGTCTCGTCGACGATCTCGGCATCGGCGACTGCCTCGCTGGACACGACGGACTCGGTCAGGGTCGACTCGTCGATCGACGGGGCGTCCTTGGCGGCAGCCAGCCGGGCCTCACGCTCTGCCTGTGCAGCGGCGGCCTGCTTGCGGGCATCGGCCTGGGAGGCGACGAACTCGGCGTCCTGCTCGGCGGTGCGCTTCGGAGCAGCCTGCGGGTTGCGCTTGGAGGAGATGTAGCGACCCTCTTCGATGGCCTCGGCGATGACACGGCTCATCAGCGCGTTGGCGCGGATGGCGTCGTCGTTACCGGGGATCGGGAACTGGATCACGTCGGGGTCGACGTTGGTGTCGACGACGGCGATCACGGGGATCTTCAGCTTGTTCGCCTCGGTGACGGCGATGTGCTCCTTCTTGGTGTCCAGGATGAACACCGCATCGGGGCGCTGCTGCATGCCACGGATGCCGCCGAGGTTTTTCTGCAGCTTCTCCAACTCGCGCGACAGCAGGAGGGCTTCCTTCTTCGGCATGGCATCGAACTCGCCGGAAATCTTCATCCGCTCGTATTCCTGCATCTTGCTGACACGCTTGGAGATGGTCTCGAAGTTGGTCAGCATGCCGCCGAGCCAGCGCTCGTTGATGTACGGCATGCCGCACTTCTCGGCGTAGCTGCGCACGGGATCCTGGGCCTGCTTCTTGGTGCCGATGAACAGCACAATGCCGCCCTTGGCCGACAGCTCGCGGACGAAGTTGTAGGCAACCTCGGCGCGCTGGAGCGTCTGCTCGAGGTCGATGATGTAGATGCCGTTGCGCTCACCGAAGATGAAACGCTTCATCTTCGGGTTCCAGCGACGGGTCTGGTGTCCGAAATGGACTCCGGCTTCCAGCATTTGGCGCGTTGTGACGACAGCCATGACAACCACTCCTCTCCTGCGGTTCGATGGACACGCCGCCCGGCGCCGAGGCGACCGCAGGTGGGCGGGGTGCTGATGTTGAACAATCTCATTGCAACCTGTCTCCAGGCCATCGGCCATGCTACCGCCGCGACCGCTCGGTTTCGGCCCCGAAAATTCGCGCCGGGCACGTCTCAGGGCCCAGTGCTGCCGGTCGCGGTCGGACGCCGCTCGATGGCACCAGCCGGGGTCGGCGCGACACCGCGCCGAGGAAGTCCGCGGGATCGAGATAGAGATCGTCGCGACGCAGCCCGAAGTACAGGCGCGACGTCGCCGTGCCGATGACGGACCCGGCGGCGACGTCGTCACCACGTCGCAGCGTCGATGTGGCGAGATCGCCGTATGTGGCCGAGATGCCGTCGGCGTGACGGACGACGATGTAGCGGCTGTCGACGACGACCCCGGCGAACGTGACGACACCTGCTGCGGCGGCTCGAACCGTGACCCCGGCCACGGTCGAATACTCCAGCCCGCGGTGACCGGGGCAGTAGTCACACGCCGGGGCGACGAAGGGTTTCGTGATCGGCGCCTCGACCGGAGCGAGATAGCAGGTCGGCACGAGCGCCGAGACGAGCAGTGCCATGACAGCACCCATGAGACCTCCAGGTGAGAAACGTCGGTCAGGCTGGGCAGCACCGGCTGCAATAGAGCGGCGCGTGCCGCGACCCTGACCCTGGCCGGGTCAGGTCATGCCACTCGCGGACATGCGCGAGCGGAGCTGGAGGACCGCCTTGGTGTGGATCTGCGACACCCGACTCTCGGTCACCCCGAGGACCCCGCCGATCTCGGCGAGCGTCAGGCCTTCGTCGTAGTACAGGGAGAGCACGAGCTTCTCCCGGTCGGGCAGCTTGCGGATCTCGACCTTGACCGCACGCCGGATCTCGACCTCTTCGTACGCGCCGGACGGGCTGTCCGGGGTCTCGCCGCGTAGCGACCGCGGCTCGGCACCCGCGACCAGGGCCCGGTCGAGCGGCCCGACGGTCGTCGAGGCAATCGCGGCCAGCCACCGCTGGAACTCCGTGCTCGTCAGTCCGAGATGGGCGGACAACTCGTCCTCGGCCGGGCTGCGGCCGAGCTTGGCCTCGAGGTCGTGGAACGCCGTCTCGACCTCGCGTGCCCGGCTGCGCACCGAACGCGGCACCCAGTCGAGCGAACGCAGACCGTCAAAGATCGCGCCGCGGATGCGCGGCACTGCGAACGTCTCGAATTTCACGCCACGGTCGGAGTCGAAGCGCTCGACGGCGTCGATCAGCCCGAACACACCAGCACTGACCAGGTCCCCCGGGTCGACGCTGCTCGGCAGGCCGGCACCGACACGACCGGCGACGAACTTCACGAGCGGCGAGTAGTGCACGATGATGCGTTCGCGCGCTTTCGGGTCGCGCGCGGTCAGCCACCGATCCCACCAACCGGCCAGCTCGGCATCGCCGGACGCTCGCCCGTAACTCTCTCGTCTGGACTCGGACATCAGATCATGCCCTCGGGTGCGTTTCGGAGTACACGGTTCGGAGTCGTTCCTTGCTGACGTGGGTGTAGCGCTGCGTCGTTGCCACGTCGCGGTGCCCGAGCAGATCTTGCACGGCCCGGAGATCGGCACCGCCGTCGAGCAGGTGTGTCGCGAAGCTGTGACGGAGTGCATGCGGATGTGTCGGCACAGGAGAGCGCCGATCAAGGACCCGGCGCACATCTCGTGGGGTGAGTCGGTTGCCACGTTCATTGGCGAACATCGCAGCACCCCGCTCGGCGGGTACGACTTCGGGCCGGATCCGCAGCCACGAACGAATTGCGTCGATGGCCGGCTGCGAGAGCGGGACGCGGCGCTCCTTGGAACCCTTGCCCCACACCGAGACCGCCCGGGCACCGAGATCGACGGCGTCGACATCCAGTCCACACAGTTCGCTGACGCGGACGCCGCTGCCGTACAGCAATTCCAGCACGGCATCGTCACGACGGCGGCGCCAGACGGGCTCCCCCTCGGGCGACGGCCCCTCGAGCAGGACGTCGAGGTCAGCGTGGGACAGCACCTTGGGCAGCCGCCCGTCGCCGCCGGGAGCGCGCAGCGTCGTCGACGGATCCGTCCCGAGGGCACCGCTGCGGCGCAACCAGGCGAAGTAACGGCGCACGGCGGCAACTTTGCGGGCGATGCTGCGACGCGCGAACTGGCGGGTGGACAGGTACGCCACGTAACGACGGAGCACCAGCCGATCGACCCCGTCGGGTGACGTGATCGGGAGCCGCTCCGCCCACTCGGCGAACGCCTCGACATCGGATCGGTAGGCGAGGACGGTGTTGTCCGCAGCAGCCGTGAGCGACGCCGCGAAGTCGTGGATGCGCCAGGAGGCGGACACGCCGACGGCCATCGCGTCCGGTGACGACCCCGCTCGGGCGTCCCGCTGTTCCGCAATTCGTCCAGCCATATCCACTGAAAGTAGCCCGTTTCCGGGGAGATCGTGCGGAACCTCACCATGTCGCACCATTCGATGCCGAGCCGGAACCCGTTGCTTCGAACCATCCGTTGACCTGGTGGGCCCACCCCTGGAACTCCAGACGAGCGAGCGACATCGCGCATTCGACGAGGCTGCGACCGGTCAGCAGGGTCAGCTGATCAAGTGTGCGAGCCTCGCAGCACATGTCCAACAACGGCCGATCTTCACGGCTCGGAAGCGGGCGCGGGTCGTAGTCGACCGGACCGGCGCGACGGTTGTCGAGCCCCAGCGCGACCAACACATCGCGCGCATCCGTCGCGATCGGACACCCCTCGCGCACGAGGTCGTTGGTGCCGCGGGCGGCCCGGTTGCGGACCGCCCCGGGGACGGCCATGACCAGCACGTTGCGCTGGCTGGCCTCGCTCGCGGTGATCAGCGAGCCGCCGGTCTCGCGAGACTCGACGACGACGAGCACCTCGCTGAGCCCGGCGATGATACGGTTGCGGAGCGGGAACCGGTATGGCTCCGGCTGCGTCCCCGGCGGTGCCTCCGAGATCAGCGCGCCGCGTTCGGCAACGAGGTCCCACAGCTGACGGTGCTCACGTGGGTACACGACGTCGAGTCCCGTCGCGACGACGGCGATCGGGCCGGCTCCGTCGGGAATCGACAGCACACCCCGATGCGCGCAGCCGTCGATGCCGCGGGCGAGGCCGGACACGACGTGCACACCCTGGGCCGCCAGCGCGCGACCCATCTCGGTCGCAGAATCGCGCCCGGACCCCGTTGCGTTGCGGGTGCCGACCATCCCGACACGACGCCCGGTGAGCCGTTCCAACGATCCGCGCATGAACAGCACCGGCGCTGGAACCGGGTCCGCACGCAACATCGGCGGGTAGTCGTTCGAGCCGCGGACCAGGACCGTCATGTCCAGCCCGAGACACGCCTCCCAGACAGCCGCCGGCGGTCGCCGTGCTGCGCTGATTCGCCAGGCGACGAGCAGGCCGCGTGTGTCCAACAACCGCGCGATCATGACGGTGGGCGGGGCATCGCCCATGACCATCGCGAAGGCTTCCGACGGCGCCCGTCCATCGAGCAGGAGTCCGAGCCGCCCGACCGTCATCCGGTCGAGACCGGCGAGTGCCGCAGCGTACGCCTGCTCCGGCAACTCGCTCATGCGGCGCGACCGCCGATCAACGGTGACAGACGCACTCGGTACTGCAACGCCATGACGACGTGCGCCTCGCCCACGACCTTCCCGCCGAGCGGGTCCAGGTCGGCAATCGTGCGGGCGACCCGGCGCACGCGGTGGTAGCCACGCCCCGTCAACCGGTCGCGTTCCAACTCCGTGCGCAGCAAGCGCCTCGCTCCGGCATCGAGCGGCGCAACGGCGTCGAGTTGCGGCGCCGAGATCGCGGCATTGAGACAACCGTTGCGCAACGCAGCCAGGTCGCGCGCAATCGCGACCCGTCGCGCAACGACAACGGATGATTCCCCCGGATCGCCGAGCAGCAGCTCGTCCACCTCCGGGCGATGCACCGGCACACGGAGGTCGAATCGGTCGAGCAGCGGCCCGCTCAACCGGCGGAGATACCGGGCCCGCGCTGCGTCGTTGCACTGGCACGCTCCGGGAGCGCCACCGCCGCACGGGCACGGATTGGTCGCAGCGAGCAAGAGGAAATTGGCCGGCAACGTCGCACTCGCCCGGGCGCGAGCGACTCGGACGACGCCCTCCTCCAGCGGCTGACGCAAGCCGTCGAGGACGTGGGACGAGAACTCCCCCATCTCATCGAGGAACAGGACACCCCCATGGGACAACGAGATCTCGCCGGGTCGCAGTGACGCTGTACCACCGCCGACGAGCGCGACGAGTGAGACCGTATGGTGCGGCGACCGGTACGGCGCTCTCGTGACCAAGCCGCCCGGAGGCAGTCCCACGCCTGCCGCGGAGTGCACCATCGTCGACATCAGGGCGGTCTCCATGTCGAGGGGTGGGAGCAGACCGGACATCCGTTGAGCGAGCATCGTCTTTCCCGAGCCTGGCGGACCGACGAACAGCAGGTGATGTCCGCCGGCCGCAGCCACTTCGAGTGCCTGCCGGGCAAGCGCCTGGCCGCGCACATCAGCAAGATCAGGCGGCGGCGCGGACCGCTCGACGACGCCGTCGGGCGGCGGATCGGGCCAGGGCGCATCGCCGATCAGCGCATCGACCACCTCGCGCAGCGTCGTGCCGACACGGACGGCTTCGGTGCTGATGACGGACGCCTCGCGATGGCTCGACATCGCCACCACCGGCCGGAGCCCGGCCAGCGCAGCAACCAGCGGCACGACACCCGGAACGGGTCGGACGGATCCGTCGAGGCCGAGCTCGGCCAGGAAACCGTGGGTGTCCGTACACTCGCCCGGCATCTGCTCGTCCGCGATCAGCAGGCCGACAGCGATCGCCAGGTCCAGCCCCGAGCCGGCCTTGCGTTGACTCGACGGTGCCAGGTTCACGGTCAAGCGCTTCTGCGGCCACCTGAACCCACTGGACTCGATCGCGGCGCGGACCCGGTCCTTGGCCTGCCGGCAGACCTCGTCGGGCAGCCCGACGATTGCGAAGCCTGGCAGGCCACTCGCGATGTGCACCTCGACCGTGACCCGATGGCCCTCGACCCCGATCAGGGTCGCAGAAGAAACAGCAGCGAACATGGTCACCTCCGTGAACTGGGCAGCGACGCTCACGCGGCTGCATCTCAGGAACAGGAGGGGAATCGCCCCACAACACTCACCAAGTTACCGGATCGATCGCCGGATCCACCGACCGACCCGGTCGAACGCCGATGCCTGCGATCGGCGCGGGCCGACTGCTTGACTGTTGGTCATGCGATCAACCGGACCGATCTCCACCGCTGCGCTCGTGCTCGTGATCGGCCTGGTCGCCTGCGGCAATGCGGCGACGCGGAGCACCAGCAAGTTCTGCGGCGAGCTCCAGGCCCACGCCAACGAGATCCAGACCCCCCCGGCCGAGGCGGACACGATTCCGGCATTGATCACGCTGTACTCCAAGATGGGCGAGGTGGCCCCGCTGGAGATCGAGGCCGCGTGGGAGAAGGTCTACGGGACGCTCAAGACCGCGAACAGCGTGGATGTCAACGACCCGGCGTCGGTGCAGACCGCGACCGACGCCGCGTACGGCGCCACGAAATCGGCCACCGATGTCGTGGCCTGGGCGCAGGCCAACTGCGGCATCACCCTCGACCCGGTCGGCATCGTGCCCGGAGGCGCGGCCGTCGCGACGACCACCACCCCGACCGGTGGCACCCCGACCAGTGGCTGACGGTCAGTGGCTGACGGTCAGCGGATCTCGCCGCGCTTGAGGATCACTTTGTCGACGAGGCCGTAGGTGACGGCTTCCTCGGCAGTGAACCAGCGGTCGCGCTCGCTGTCGGCCTGGATCTTGGTCAGCTCCTGGCCGGTGTGGTGAGCCGTCAGCTCGGCCATGCGGCGCTTGGTGAACGAGAGCTGCTCGGCCTGAATCGCAATGTCCGAGGCCTGGCCACGCAGGCCGGCGAGCGGCTGGTGCATCATCACCCGGGCGTTCGGAAGCGTGAAGCGCTTGCCGGGGGCGCCGGCGGTGAGCAGGAACTGGCCCATGCTCGCAGCCATGCCCATGCACATCGTGGCGACCTCGCACGAGACGAACTGCATCGTGTCGTAGATCGCGAGGCCGGCGGTGACGGAACCACCGGGGCTGTTGATGTACAGCCAGATGTCGGCGTTGGGGTCCTCGCCCTCGAGGTACAGCAACTGCGCACAGAGCTGGTTGGCGATCTCGTCGTTCACATCGCTGCCGAGCAGGACGATGCGGTTCTTGAGCAAGCGATTGAACACATCGCTGCGCGGATCGCCGCCAGCGTCGAGGGCCATGGGTGAGGAGATGTCCAACATACCGGCAGGCTACCGTCACCGCGATGGACATCGCCGCAGCCCTCGACTTCGCCCGGGCCACCAACAACAGCGTGCTCACGACGATCAGACGCGACGGCCGGGCCCAGCTCTCCAACGTCACCCACGGAGTCGACCAGGACGGTGTGATCCACATCTCGATCACTGCGGACCGGGCCAAGTTCTTCAACCTGACCCGTGACCCGCGGACGTCTCTGTACGTGACACGGCCGGACTTCCAGGCGTACGCGGTGCTCGACGGCGTGGCGGAACTGGCGCCGGTCTCAGCCGACGCGGGTGACGCCACGGTCGATGCGCTCGTCGCCTTCTACCGCACCATCGCCGGCGAGCATCCTGACTGGGACGACTACCGCCGGGCGATGGTCCGCGACCACCGCACCCTCGTCAGCCTCGCCCCGACCCACGCCTACGGCTGGTTGGGCTGATCCATCGTCGCACGTCGCGCGGCCGGACTGAGCCGCAGACCGGCAGCACGTAGCCGACGGACCAGCTCACGGGTCGGTGTCGGCACCGCGCCGGCGGCGACCATCTCGTCGTAGTACTCCTGGGGCACGTCGTAGTGGTCGCCCTGGAAAGCCCGGCGCGGGATGCCGGCTCCCTGGGCGAAGCCATGCAACTCATCCAGCGTCGAGTCGCTGATCATGTGCGACCACTTCCGGCCCTGGAACCACCACATCGGCTCGTCGATCAACACGGTCACGTCAGCACGCTCGGCACGATCCGCATGGCTGCGGCAGGTCTACGGTGAGGAGGTGACTCCGGCCCAGGACGACGTGATCGCCGCATGGCGCGACCTCGCCGGCAGCGGACACGGTGACGTCGAGGCGCTCCTCGTCAGCCGTCACGCCGAGGCACACCGCCGCTATCACACGGCCGAGCACGTGGTGTGGGTACTGCGTCACGTCGACATGATTCTCGCGACCGAGCCCGCCCCGGGCGATCACACCGTGGACGCGCCGGCCATCCGCGCCGGTGCGTTGTTCCACGACATCGTCTACGACCCTCGCTCGACGACCAACGAGGCCGACAGCGCTGTGATCGCCGTCCACGCGCTCCGCGGCATCGGCTGGAACTCCGGCCGCATCGAACTCCTCCGCAACACGATCGCGGCGACCGCGACCCATCGCGCCGAGTCGTTCGAGGCGCAGGTGCTGGTGGACGCCGACTTGGCCGTGCTGGGTGGGGATCCCGGCTCGTACGCCAGCTACATCGCCGGCGTCCGGTTCGAGTACGGCTTCGTCGACGACGCGGCGTGGCGAGCGGGTCGGGCGACAGTGCTGCGCTCGTTCCTGGACCGCGACCGCATCTTCGTCACTGCGACGATGTCGACGACGCGCGGCGAGCAGGCCCGAGCGAACATGACCATCGAGTTGGCTGCGCTCACGGCCGGCATCCACGAACGGTGCTGATCAGCGTCGGATGCCGCTGAAGATCAACCCGACGCGCTCGTGGTTGCTGATCACGTCACGGATCGCGAGCAGACCAGCGAGCCCGGCCGTGCCGGTGTGGCTGGCGTCGATGTCTGTGTGTTCTCGGGCCAACTCGTTGGCGAGCAGGATCTCGGTCTCCTTGGCGATGACGGGGGCGCCGTGGCTGGCATGGATGCCGCCGACGACACCGAGCCAGTCATAGGTCTCGTCGTCGAGGATGCCGTCCGCGGCCGACGACCCGACATCGACCCACGGCGTCATGTACTCGCGCCAGTGGTGCGCAGCAGCCGCGACGCCACCTTCGCCACGGCTCGCCCGCTTCCATGCGCGGGCGAGGGGCGCGCACGCTTCGGTCTGCACGGCATGCAGTTTCGGCAGCGGCCCGGTCTGGGCGAGCGCGCCGACCGCACAGCGTGCGAGTGCGCCACCGCCGATCTGGACGAAGAGGTGGTCCGGCCGATCGGCGCCGCCCATCTCCCAACCGATCGTGCGGCCGCCATCGAGGCACCATGCGTTCTCCGGACCCTGCACGCTGAACGGGATCGCGCCGGCAATGACCGCCTTGCGGTAGCCGAGGACGCACGGATCACCGGGCGGATCCAACGGCAGTCGGGGGCAGGTCGTGATGACCGCCCCGAGCTCGCCGAGTCGAGCGAGCACCGCCGGGCTCGCCGACGGTGGGACGAACACCTCGATCGGCCAGTGGGCGGCTGCGGCGAGGGTCGACGCGGCGAGTGCCGCGTTACCGCACGAGGCGATCGCGAGGCGGGGCCGGTCCGTGACTCTCCACGATGCGGCACCGATCTGCTCGGTGACGAGCAGCGCGAGCAGCGCGGAGAACAGGTGCCGAGTCTTGTGGCTGCCGGCGACCTGATGGGTCTCGTCCTTGATCCAGATGCCGCCGTCGGCGGTGAAGCCCAACGCGGTCGACAGCGCATCGGCCCGCGCGAACGGTGTCACGAAGAACCCGGTCCCGGCGACAGCGGCGATGTCGGCATCGAGCGAGCGCACGAGCGCCTCGCGGGCACTGTCGTCGAGTCCGTTCGCCGCAGCGAACGAGTCCCACGCGAAATGCGGGCGGTACGCGATGAACGGGTTCGGATCGTCGACGACGACCGCGACCGGCTCGTCGTGCTGGACGATCCGCAGTGCGTGGTACGGATCGTCGGCAGTCGCGTTCGGACAGCGGAACACGAGCGGCGTCGAGATGTCGACCGCCGCCGCGCACACGGCACAACGCCAACCGACGACGCCGATCTGGCGTCTGGCTGCGGCAGCCATCTCAGCCCGCCGCGACGCGCTCGTTGAACTCGTCGATCATGCCGTCCCACACTGGCAGGTAGCGGCGCAGCGAGCGCCAGAAGTCCTGCGACCGGCGGGCCTCGAACAACTCGAACGGCGTGCCCTGTTGCTCGACCCAGGTGTAGTAGCCGAGGTTGAAGATGCGGTTGCGGTCACGCTCGGTGCAGTCGAGGGTGCCGTCGATGGTCACGTTGGCGAGGTGCTCGCCGTACACGGCTGCGGCGTCGACCTCGGTGAAGTCGCCACCGAAGCGCTGGGCGATGGTCTTGGCCCGTTCACTCGGGTACAGCGCGCCGCCGTCGGTGGCGATGGTGATGATCGCATCGTTCTCGCCGAGCCCCAGCAACTTCGCCGTCTTGATCGCGGCGAGCACGTTGCACGTCGACGAGAACCCGAAGTGTTCGAGCGCGGCAAGCAGCTGCGGCGCGAAGCCCTTGCGACCCGCGAGATATGCCCGACCGACGGTGGTGTTGAACAGTACGTCGAGCTCGTCGGTGGCATGGTCGCTGATGGCCACCACGACGTCGGTGTTGGTGACGTTGTGGATCAGCGGGATGTGCTTGTCGCCGATGCCCTGGATGTTGTGCTCGCCGAACCCGTTCTCGAGCATCGTCGGGCACTCGAGGGCCTCGACTGCGACGATTTTGGTCCCGTAGTCGTCCTTGAGCCGGTCGCCTGCCGCGATCGTGCCGGCCGAGCCTGTCGCACTGGTGAACGCGGCGAGGCGCAGTCCGGCTCGACCGATGGTGGCAGCGACGTGCTCGAACACGTGGCCGAGCGCCCGGCCGGTGACCTCGTAGTGGCCGAGGTGATTGCCGAACTCGCAGAACTGGTTGAACACGAAATTGCCGGGGTCGAGGGCGAGCTCGTTGCAGGCGTCGTAGATCTCCTTGACGTTGCTCTCCGTGCCGACCGTGCGGATGACGTCCTCAGCGGGGTTCGCGCACCACTCGTCGAGCCAGTCGAAGCGCTGGAATGCCCGACGATGCTCGAGAACGGCTTCGGAGAGCACAACATCCAGGGCATCGGCGACAAGCACATCCCGTTGATCCACAACGTCATGAACACCGACCTTGTCGTCGGAGTCAGCGACAAGGC
>JANXUX010000090.1 GCA_025351965.1 Actinomycetes bacterium
CGGCATCGAAGCCAAATTCGGCGTTGTTCGGGGTCTGGTCGACCGGGTCGTCGGTGAGATGGACGTCCTGGTTCAACGCGGTCACGCGCGCCACACCATCGATCACCTGACGGATGATCACGATGCTGAACCAGCCCGCACGTCCCGGTACGTTCAGATCGAAGTCCGGGTTGCTGGCCGCGATCAACGTCTCGTCGACGCCGTCGCCGTCGATGTCCGTGCGCAGCAGTTGATCGATGCGTATGTCGGGTGACGCCAGGCCGTCGGCGACGAGTTGTCGGCGGACGATGTCGATCGCATCGGCGTCGTCTGCGGCGAGCTGTTCGACCCGGTGGGGGAACAGGTTCCAATCGGCGTTGACGGCGAACGACGCAGCGTCGGGATCGAAGAACACCTGCGGCTCGAACGTCACCGTGTAGCCGCCGGACGGCTCGCAGCCGATGTCGATGCCCGTGGAGACGGTGTGGCGTACATCGGAATCGAGCGAGAAGGCGCTGAAGTCGACGCCGGCGGCGACCGGGATGTCGGCTGTCGACGCATCGCTGTCGATCCACGATGTGCCGTCCCACCAGCCGAGGACCCCGAGCCCGCTCACGACCACGATCGGCGCCCCCGGCGTGCCGTGGCGTACGGGCACGGTGGTGGTGGGCATGACGGTGGTCGGAGCGACGGTTGTCGGCGTGACGGAACTGGTGGTCGCATCGAGATCGGTCGAGGGTGCAGCGGAGGTCGTGGCCGATGTGGTGCTGGTTGGATCGGTCGTTGTCGGCGGGCCGGCCGGCGATGCATCCGTCGCAGTGGAATCGTCGGACGTCGCGGCGGTCGATGCCTGCGTCCCGAGCTCTTGCCGGGAGTTGCTGCACGCGGACGCGCCGAGCGCGGTCAGTGCGCAGATCCTGACGACGTTCCGAAATGTTCTGCCCATCGACACACCGTAGGGGAACGTCAGGTGGCCATTGGACCGAACGTCTCGTCGAACAGGTCGATCATGCACCGCCACGAACGGCGGTCGCTCGGCTCGTGGTACTCGATGCCAGGGATGCCGGCGGCGGCTGCGTCAGGGTTGGTGAAGCTGTGCTTGGCCCCGCCGTACAGGTTCATCTGCCAGTCGACGTCACCAGCGCGCATCTCGGCTTCGAAATCGGCTCGCTGCTGGGCGGGGATGATCGGGTCCTCGGTGCCGATGTTGACCAGCACTGCACCGCGGATGTTCACTGCGTCCTGCGGTCGCGCGGTCGCCAGTCCCGAATGGAACCCGACCACAGCATGGACGTCGGCGCCCCCACGGGCGAGTTCGAGGGCCATCGTGCCCCCGAAGCAATACCCGATCGCGGCGACCCGGCCGTGGTCCGCTTCGGGCTGGGCGAGCAGGATTGCGAGTCCGGCGGCTGCGATCGTGCGTGTTCGTGTCGGGTCACCCATCAACGGTCCGAGCCGTGCCATGGTCTGGTCGCGCGCAACCGGCACGCCGCCTCCGAAGTAGTCCAGGGCGAACGCGATGTAGCCGAGACCGGCCAGACGCTGCGCGATGTTCTTGGCGTGCGGGCCGAGGCCGGAGCCCTCGTGGCACACCAGGACCGCCGGACGTGTCCCGGCCCGGTCCCGATCGACTGCGAGCTGGCCGATGTGTTCGGTGCCGTCGATGTCGTAGGCGATGTCCTCGATGTGCATGATGGCTCCCAGCGTCGTGTTCCGGTTGAGCGTAGATGTGCCGGTCGGACCCATGTCGGGTCAGCACCAACGGGTCAGCGGGGGAGCCCGAGAACCCGCTCGCCGAGGATGTTGCGCATCACGTTCGAGGTGCCGCCCATGATGGTGTAGCCCGGCGCGTAGCAGAGCCCGGCCGTGGTCTGGTTCCAGAGCGTGGCCTCCGGACCGAGTACCCGGGAGACGAAGTCGGCGACGCGTACCTCGTGCTCGGTGCAGAAGCACTTCGTCGCTGCGCTGAACCCGGCCGGTGCCTGCTGGAGCACCTCGCGCACGACCAGGATCCGCCCGACTCGGTAGGCGATTTCCAGCGCAGCGATCTCCTGGCGGATCAGGGGATCGCTCGTGTCGGCGCGCTCGCGTGCTTGCAGGTACAGGGCGTGGTTGCTGACCAAGCGGTCCACCCCGCCTCGCTCGTGTTCGAGCTGACGCATCGTCTGCTTGAAGGCCGCGCCCTCGACCCCGACGAGGTTCGCCGCCGGCACGCGGGCGTTCGTGAAGAAGACCTCGCAGAAGTGGCGGTTGGTCGTCATGTCCTTGATCGGACGGATCTCGATGCCGGGCGTGTCCATCGGGACCACGATCTCGCTGATCCCGGCGTGCGGGGGGCCCTCGGTCGTGGTCCGGCAGATCAGGTAGCAGTAGTCGGCGACCTCGCCGAAGCTGGTCCAGATCTTCTGACCGTTGATCACCCAGTCGTCGCCATCGCGCACCGCAGCCGTCTTCAGTCCGGCAAGGTCGCTGCCGGCATCGGGCTCGCTCATCCCGATGCACCACGTCGACTCGCCCGACAAGATCTGGGGCAGGAACTCGGCCTGCTGGTCGGGACGGCCGTACGCAATGAGCGTCGGGCCCATCTGACGGTCGGCGAACCACATCGCCGCGACCGGTGCGCCGGCCTTGATCAGCTCCTCGCCGACGATGAGCCGGTCGATCGGGGGGCGCCCGCCGCCGCCGAACTCGGCCGGCCAGGTCATCCCGATCCAGCCGAGCCCAGCCAGTTCCTTGGCGAACTCCTTGCTGTACCCGTTGATCCAGCTGTCGTTGTGGCGGCCGTAGCGAGCAACGGCGTCGACCGCGACCTGCCTGGCGCGCTCGCGCAACTCGTCCTGCTCAGCCGTCCATGCGAAGTCCATGCCGCCGATGGTAGGTCGGCGCTCCGACACGGGTTGATTCGAGAGCGGACTTGGTCGGGCTCGCCAGCTAGGCTGTACAAGTCGAATACAAGTTGAAGTCCCGGAACACGCTGATCGCGTGGCGAAAGAGGAGTGGCAGCAGATGGCCAAGATCACGGTAGCGAACCCCATCGTCGAGATGGACGGCGACGAGATGACCCGCATCATCTGGCAGTTCATCAAGGAGAAGTTGATCCTCCCCTACCTCGACATCGAACTCGACTACTACGACCTCAGCATCGAAAATCGTGACGCCACCGATGACCAGGTCACCATCGACTCGGCGCTCGCCACCAAGAAGCACGGGGTTGCCGTGAAGTGCGCCACGATCACGCCCGACGAATCGCGCGTGAAAGAGTTCGGCCTGAAGCGGATGTACCCATCGCCGAACGGCACGATTCGCAACATTCTCAACGGCACGATTTTCCGCGAGCCGATCATCTGCAAGAACATCCCGCGCCTCGTGCCTGGCTGGACGCAGCCGATCATCGTCGGACGCCATGCCTATGGCGACCA
>JANXUX010000139.1 GCA_025351965.1 Actinomycetes bacterium
TGCATGCCGTAGCCGACCTCGCCCGTCGACAGCTCGAACCGTGACAGCGTCTCGTTGAGGATGGCGAACCTGCGCCGCACCTCCGGATCGCTGAGGTCGTGGTGCACGCCCTCGACCTTGAGTGGGCCCTGGTAGTAGCCGTGGCCCCAGTTGCCGTCGGGGATGTAACCGGATCCGGCCGCGAGGTACAGGGTCCGTAGCGGCGTCGCCGTCACCACGATCGGATCACCACCCGGGACCGGGACGGTGATCGTCGCCCCGGCGAGCTCGCGGGTACCGGAGATGTAGGTGCTGTCGACCTCGGGGCGGCCGAGGTGCTCGATCTCCCGACCGAGATCGGTGTTCCAGACCCGCATCGACTCCTCGACGAACCGGTTGCCGTCGGCGTCCTGGTCGATCTGGACCTTGAGCATGTGGTCGGCGAACTGCATCGGCAGCCAGTCGTGGCGGTAGCCGTGGCCGTCGGTGGCTTGGCGGACCTTGATGCCGGGGTGCTCGCGCTCGCCCACCGGGCGCACGCCCCACGAACGATCGCGCACGCCCTGCCAGCGGTCCGGCGTGACCTCGAAGCGCTTGCCGGCGACGACGAGGAAGCCCTCCCACGTGCCGACCTGGGCGTAGCGGGTGACGTCCTGTTCGACGCGGCCGTACCTGCGCGTGAACGTGCGCGGCTCCTCGAGCGCGTCGACGGTGCCGACGAAGGTCACATCGGCCTCGATGCCCCATTCGTTGGGTGCGCAGGTGAAGCGCAGCCGGCGCAGACCCTCGATGATCTCGACGCCGAGTGGACCGACGATGGTGTCCATCCGGTCCGTCCCGAGCTCGCGTGAGGCCCGGATCGTGTGCTGCTCGGTGCCGATCGAGACCGTGATGAATGCATCGGTCACGCCGAGGTTCGGGTACTGGCCCATGCCCATGGTCACGAACAGCTCGTCGCTGCTCGAGTGCATGTTGAAGTAGTAGCGGTCGTAGAAGTTGCGATCGGAGGTCGCGACGTGGTCGAACGTCTCCGAGGTCTGGTGGGCGAGGTATTCGTCGAATCGGCTCAGCGGCATTCGCCATGGTCGCGAACCGGCGGGCGATGCGGCGAGTTGACGGTGATGACCGGTGGTGGGGCGGTACGGTGCTCGGCGATGACGAATGAAGCAGAGCAGACGAGCACAGCCGATCTTTCCGGGATGGGGGCCCTCCGCAACCTGGTGTCGCGCCGCCAACTCTTCGCACTCGCCGGCGGAGCTGCACTGCTGAGCGCCTGCAGCAGCGACTCGGCGAAGTCCTCGGCGACGACCACGGTCGAGACCACCAAGCCGACGACGAAGCCCACGACGACCACTGCGGCCGAGACCACCACCACGGCTGAAACCACCACGACGGTCGCCGAGACGACCACCACGGTGGCCCCCGATCCGGTGCAGCCCTTGACGGGCCTGCCGCTCGACGATCCGACGCTGCTGACCAGGGTCACCCTCGTCGTCAAGGTCAGCAACGACAAGGGGGCTCGCCCGCAGACGGGTCTGAACGACGCGGACATCGTGTTCGAGACATGGGGCTCAGGGCCGACGCGATTCGCCACGATCTGGCACAGCCGCGAACTCGACTTCGTCGGGCCGATCCGTTCCTGCCGCGAACAGGATGTCAACCTCGTCGGCGAGTTCAACCGCGCGGTCTTCGCCTGTTCGGGCGGAAACGGCGGCAACATCGCCCTGCTGCGCAATTCGGACCTGCTGCTGATCACCGAGGGCAAGGGTCCGGGTTGGGAGCTGGATCCGAACCGCGGCCGTCCGCACAAGACACACGCCAACACCGCCCTGCTGCGTTCGAATGCTGGTCCGGATCGCACCGGGCCGGCCCAGCAGTTCCACTACCGCGCCCTCGGCGAGGCGGCGACTGCAGGCGACCCGATGAGCGGCTTCGACCTGCAGATCCAGCAGGTGTTCGTCCAGTGGCGTTACGACGCGACGACTGGCAAGTACGTCCGTGACCAGGACCGCAAGCCGCACCTGCTCGCCGACAAGGCCCAGGTGTACACCGACAACGTCATCATCGCGTTCCTCGACTACGAGCCGAGCAGCACCGACGGTCGGTCGCCCGACGGCCAGACGACGGGCACCGGACCGGCGCTGGTCTTCACCGGCGGCAAGATGGTCGCCGCGAACTGGTCACGGGATGATCGTCTCAACCCATTCTCGTTCACCGGTCCCGACGGTACGGCGGTCCTGCTGACGCCGGGGCGGACCTTCATCGAGTTGCCGAACAGCGGCAAGGGATCTTTCGTCGGCAACGACAAGTTCACGCTCGTCCCCTGATCACGGGCCGCTCGTCGGTCTTTTCTCGGGGCGCCGTGGGCCCGGTCGGCGGCGGCCTGTTTCGCGACGGTTGTCGGCCGAGGTTGGTTTGGCGGGTTCTGGGTGATTGATTCTGCAGATGAGCGAACCTCGAGCGACAGACAATGATGCGGCCGACGAAGCCCGCCCCAACCGTCGCGGTGTGCCCGCCTCACGGGTGGACACCAGCTTCCGACCGGCGGCGAAGTCCGTGCCGGACCTGACGGTGATCGCCAACATCTACCTGGATTCCCTGCGCAACGGACGGCGGCCGATCGAGGCGCTGATGGAGCGCTTCAACGTGGACCGTGCCTCGGCCAAGCTCTGGCCGGCGCTCTGTCGTGAGGCCGGGCTGCTGCCCGCACGTGACCAGCCCCAGTTGGTCGCCGCGCCCCACGACACCTCGCAGCGCACCCGCTTCGGCGGCTGAACACCACCCGGACCGCTGCGGCCATCAGGCCGTCGGGCGGGCCAGGAAGACGAGCTCCAGGCCGGGGCGGTCCGTCGACCGCCATGACCTCTTCCCACGACTCCACCTCGCCCACGCCCGAGATGTCGACGACGGTTCGGGTCGTGTCTGGCGTCCAACCCTCCCAGGCTCGTCGCTCCGGGCGACGCGTCTCGAACACCACGGTGCCGCCAGGCCGCAGCGCTGACCGGATCCCGTGCAGTGCGGCGAGCCAGGCGTCGTCGGTGACGAAGACCTGGGCGACGTTGGCGGTCATGAACACAGCGTCGACGTCGAGCCTCGGCACCGTCGTCGCGTCGCCGAAGAGCCACGTCACCCGATCGGCATCGGGTTTGGTGCGGGCGACATCCAGCGAAGCGCGAGCGGGATCGACGGCCGTGACCTCCATGCCTCGCCGGGCCAGCATGCACGCGAAGGTGCCGGTGCCGCAGCCGACGTCGAGCACCGACCCGACACCCAGCTCTGCTGCCAGGGCGACGTAGACGTCGAGGTCGCTACGGTCGGGATCGAGCGGGTCGTAGACCGCGGCCAGGCGCGGGTCGTCGAAGATCGCATCGGGCACCACACCAGTCTGGTCGTGGACGATCCCGGCGACAGGACGAGATTCAACTCACGAGGCTCGGATCAGCTCTATGAACGTCACTCCGGTGTCCAGCGGCACCGGCTGCCCGGTCGTCGCGTCGACGAACGTGTACGGGTCGTACGCCGTTTCGCGCGACCAGATCACTGAGATCGCCTTGCCATCGCGATGCACGACGGCATTGCCGCTCCCGACCGTGATCGCGTTCGGCGACCTCGCGTCGACGGGCGAAGGGATGTACGTGGTCGCGACCTCGACCACGTTGCTCGCCGAGATTTGCGTGCCTGACAGCGCGACGTGCGGCTGACCGTCCTGGGAGCGCAGGTAGCGGCCACTCGCCGGGTCCCACGCCCACCCCACATGGACCCCGTCCATCTCGAGCGTAAACCCTGTGTCGGCCGTCACGGGGGCCTGCACCGGGGCGGTCCACGACGACGAGATCGTCCAGAGTGGTCGGGCCGGGCCGGCCGAGGGCGATCGACCGACCGCACAGTTCGGGTCGAGCAACAGGTTGTGCGGACCGGGCCGATCTGGCGAACGGCTGTAACAGCCGTTTCGTTGCGCGGTGAAGTCGACCAGCACCCCTGAGCTGGACGCGGAGTTGATCCAGTCGTTGACCCCAGGGTTCGCACCGGAGTACGCGAAGACAGGCCGGTTCATCGCCGACAACAGATCGAGGTCGGCCGTGCGCGCCGACCGGACCGGGCCGACCACGTCGGGAAGGCGGCTGTGGAACAGCGCCACGAAACGAGAGACACCCTCGACGTTCTCCTCGAAGATCGCATCGGCCTGATCGAGCGACCACTGCGGGCGGGCCTGGCCGTAGTTGTCGATCTTGACGGCCAGGATCGGGCGACTGGTGACCGTGGAGTCGGCCGGCAGCCCGGTGAGCGCTGCCACCCCGACCACGGGCGGCAACGGGGTGTACTGCTCGTACACGGGCACGCCGCTGGTCACGACCGAACCGGCCGGCAGGTCGTCACTCCGGGTGTCCGTGCGATGGTTCGGGAACGAACTGATGCCGACCGCCGACACCCCATTGATGTCGACGATCATTGCCGCTGGCTGCTGGGTGTAGAGGCACACATCGCCGTCGTTGTCGGCCTTGACGATCAACCGGTTGGATGCGATCGGTGCAACACGTGCGTCGAAGTTCAGGTCGGATCGGCTGACCGTTCCGTTGGCGTTCCTCGGCATGCCGTCGTCGCAGCCGTAAGCGGTGACGAAGCCGGCGTTGAGCACCCGGTCGACAGTGAGCTGACCGAGGACGGTCCTGCCACCGACCGCGTCGGGAACGTGGACCCGCAACACGCCGTCCGCCTGGATGCGCGGGCTGGCCTGGGTCCGGGTGTCGGTGCGCTGGTTGGGGAACGACCGGATGCCGACGTCGGAGACGCCGTTGACGTCGATGACCATCGCCGCCGGCTGCTGGGTGTAGAAGCAGACGTCACCGTCCTTGTCGGCCTGGACCAGCAACCGGTTCGATGCCACGGGCGCCACGCGTGCATCGAAGTTGAGGTCGGATCGGCTGATCGAACCGTCGGTGTTCTTCGGAATCCCGACGTCGCACGCATAGGCCGTCACGAAGCCGGCGTTGGCCACCTGATCCACCGTGAGTTGGCCGACCACGGTCTTGGCGCCCACTGCTTCGGGGATCGACACCCGGACCACGCCGTCGGCGGCCACCCGCGGCGTCGACGACCTGCGCGTGTCGGTGCGCCGGTTGGGGAAGGAGTTGATGCCCGTGTCGAACGTGACGGCGTTGACGTCGATGATCATTGCGGCCGGCTGCTGGGTGTAGAAGCAGACGTCACCGTCGTTGTCGGCCTGGACCAGCAACCGGTTCGATGCCACGGGAGCCACGCGTGCATCGAAGTTCAGGTCGGATCGACTGATCGAACCGTCGGGGTCGGTGGGGATCCCGTCATCACAGCCGTACGCAGTGACGAACCCGGCGTTGACGACCTGATCGACCGTGAGTTGACCGACCACGGTCTTGGCGCCGACGGCTTCGGGAACGCTGACCCGCAGCACCGATCCGGCGGGCACACGCGCAGGACCCGCGGCCTCGACCCGGGGCGCTCCGGTGGCTACCGCGGGGAACAACAGCGTCGCGACGAGCGCGGTACGGATCCGGCGCGCCCGCTGTGTCCCCGCGTTGCGTGCCGCGGACGCGCGCCGGGCTTCACCCAGCAAGATGCTGCCCGAACCGATCGAGGATCGCGGTGAGGAACTGCTGGAAGACCATCTCGCCAGTCTAAAAGTGATCGCCGAGCCGTGTCGGTCGCCCCATGCTCGGCACTGGCTACGGGACGAGGATGCCCTCGATCTCGTCCATCGCCTGGCGGGCGTATCCGGACCACAGCCGGGCGAACACCAGCATCGCGGCCCGACCGAGCCGTGCCGTCGGCGTGATGTCCCACACCCAGGTGATCCGCACGCCGGTGCCGGCGGGCTCGAACGTCCATGTCCCGTCGGCGGACGTCACCAACGTCTTCAATATCCCGCCGATGTCACCGATGGTGTACCCGAACCGATGCGGCCGCTCGATCGTCGTGAGCGTTTCGCGCATCGAGCCGCCGTCTGTCAACCGGATGGTGCGGGTCTGGCCCACTGCGGTGTCAGCGACTTCTCCAACCGGCGAGTGTTCGTGGACGCGAACCTACTCTCGACAGAGCGCTGCGGGCACAGGGCATCGCCGCAGCGCTGATCGCTCGCGCGAGACTCGTGGCGCCGGGCGGCATCCGCTCGCCGGCTCCCTCCTCACGCCGAAGGTGACGACCCATGCTCCACACGATCGATCCCGAGATCCTCGAGAACACCATCGCCACACTCGCCACGACCGGCTCCGACGGCGGCCCGGAGATGACCGCCATCTGGTACCTCGTCGAGGAAGACCGGATCCTGATCTCGGCGACCGCTCGGCGGCGCAAGACGAAGAACCTCGCCATCCACCCGCACTGCTCCGTGCTTGTCTTCCACCCGTCGTCGGTCAACTACTACGCCGAGATCCGCGGCGTCGCCGAGCTGATCGAGGACCCGGCCTATGAGATCTCGGACCGCATCGCCGTCCGCTACGACGCCGACTTCCGCACCTTCGACGGGCCGAACGACCGCCGTCTCATCATCGCCGTCACACCGGAACGCGTGCTCATCACCGACGTCCGCTGACCTGCACCCGACCTCAGGCGTTGGTCAGCTGCTCGTACGAGCGCTGGAGTGCCTGGTTGGCGCCCTCTGGCAGGCTGTCGAGCGGCTGGGCGATATCCGCGACGCGCGGGCCGATCTTGTCGGCGAGGGGCTGGAGCTTGGCCAGGTCGAAGCCGTACAACTCGGCCGCCGTGCCGGCCAGCAACTGCTGCGTCGTGTCGCGGTCGAGGTGCGACATCGTCTGGCGCAGGGTCTCGGTGGTGAAGGGATAGGTGCCCTCCTCGTGCGGGTAGTCGCTGCCCCACATGAATCGGTCCGGGCCGACCTCGTCGAGGCAGGCCGCGATGTCGGCCGGTGTCGGCTGGCTGGCGCCGACGTAACAGTTCTGGTGGAAGTACTCGGTGGCCGAACGGGGCGGAACGGTCTCACCCTCGAACCGCATCTCGCCGACCTTGTTGGAGCGCATGTTGTCGAGGAACGAGTCGAGCTGCTTGAGCGTCGGCGGAATCCACGCGCAGCCCATCTCCGTCATCACGAACTTGAGGTTCGGGTGACGCTCGAAGACACCGCCGAGCACGAGGTAGATGAACGGTCGCTGGGAGTAGAAGCTGATCTCGAGGAAGTGGACGAGCGGCATCGCCGGCGCCTGCTGGTACACCGGGCCACCGGTACCACTGTGGGAGTTGACCGGAACGCCGAGCTCGGCGCACAGCGCCCACACCGGATCATGGTCGGGGTGGTAGAGCGGCTTGATCCAGTCCGTTGTGGGCGGGATGGAGCCGACGAGCACACCGCCGCGCAGGCCGTTCTCGTAGCACCAACGAACGTCCTCGAGCGCGTCCTCGGTGTTGTTGAGGAAGATCTGTCCGATGCCGGCGCGGCGGTCGGGCTGTTCGGCGACGAAGTCCTTCATCCAGCGGTTGTGGGCGCGGATGCCGGCGAGGCGGTGCTCGTACTCCTCTGGCTTCGGCGGCTGGGCGAAGAGCACGAAGTTCGGGAAGAACGGCGGCACGGTGTTGGGGAAGATGACCTCGGCGACGACGCCGTCGGCCTCCTGGTCGTGGTTGCGCCGCTCGGTGTCCCAGTTGCGGATGCGGAGGTCGGTCTCCTTCAGGTCCTTGAACGGGTTCTTGTACTTCCCGCGCCATGCGTCGAAATCGTCGCGGTACTTGGGGTCGAGGTACTCGCGGTACTGAGCGTGGCTACCACCTGCGTGGGTGTCCGCCGAGATGAGGATGTAGCGGTCGTCTGATCCGGTCATGATTCTCACCGTACTTGGTGTGGTTCCGCCTCCTCACGTCGAGGTGTCCGCTTCGTCGTACGGCTACCGACGCTGCTCAACTCATCCGCTGGCGTCGCTGGCGCCCGGGACACAAGGGGGAACGCCCATGATGCTGGACGGCAAAGTCGCGATCATCTCCGGCATCGGGCCGGGACTGGGCCAAGAGCTCGCTCACGTATTCGCGCGTGAGGGCGCAGACGTCGTCCTGGCAGCGCGGACGCGTTCCAAGCTCGAGGAGGTGGCCGCCGAGATCGCCGGGCGCTACCCCGAGCGACGCACCCTCGTGGTGCCGACAGACATCTCCGACAGCGTGCAGACACAGGCGCTCGTCGATGCGACGATGGCCGAGTTCGGGCGGATCGATTGTCTCGTCAACAGCGCCTACCTGCCGCCGCCGTTCACGATGTTCGAAAATGCCGATCTGGCGACATGGAAGGCGTCGTTCGACATCACCGTGTTCGGCACGCTGCAGCTGACCCAGCAGTGCGTGCCCCATATGCGTGCCGCCGGGAAGGGCTCCATCGTGTTCGTCAACTCGATGATCCAGAAGAAACCGATCGCGACCCAGTCGGGTTACGCGACGTCCAAGGGTGCGTTGACGATCGCCGCACGCATGCTCGCCAAGGAGCTCGGCGCTTACAACATCCGCGTCAACTCGACGTTCATGGGCTGGATGTGGGGCCCACCTGTGGAGATGTACGTCGGCTGGCAGGTGTCGCAAGGTCGTTCCAAGGAGGACGTGATCGCCGAGATCACCAAGGACATCCCGCTCGGCATCATCCCCGACGATGCCGACTGCGCGAACGCTGTTGCATTCCTCGCCTCCGACCTCGCCAGCGTCATCACCGGCGCCGAGCTGAACGTCAACGGCGGAGAGATCATGCTCTGACGGGTTGGGTGACCGTCATGCCATCATCTCGCGATGCATCTGTCGCGGATCCACGGATCACCGGGCCCGGGCGCGCTCGCTGCACCGTTGATCCAGCGCCTCGGTGCTGAGTGTGCGGACCGGAACCGGCCCGTGTTCGTCGCAGAGCGGCCGACGACGATGACCGTGACCGTCATCGAGGGCGATCAGTTCTACTCCGGAGGCAGCGCGACAAGCTGGGACGGTCGACCGGCCATCGAACTGGCGGATCGCGTGATCGATTGGCGCCGGCAGCTGCTCGAACGCGAGGGCGAGGCGTACCGGGCCGACTGGGAAGCGCGGTGGTCGGCCGCCGAGGCCCACTACTTCGACACCGTGATGCCGGCGGAGCGGTTCGACCTGGTCCTCGGCCGAGGCTGAGGCTGAGGGTCAGGTCCGGCCCTCAGCGCGGCGGTTCGCGCATCTGCAGGATCTGTGAGATCGATGCAAATGCAAAGACCCCGTCCGCATCACTGAAGGTCGCCGTCGACACGCCTCGACCCAAGCCCGTGTTGAAGCGGGTGTCGCCGGTGATCGCGATCCACTCCCCCGCCGGCTGACGCAGGACGTGCGCACTGAGGTCCGGGTTGATCATCGTGACCGACGTGGGGTGATCCTGCATGCCGATCAGGTTGGCGAAGTCGAACAGACCGGCCAGGCGCGCCGAGGGGCTGACCGGCGATCCAGCGACCACTGGCGCCGTGAGTCGGACCCAGGTACCGGTCCCCTGACCGTCGACCGTTCGCGTCCGGCGCATGTCCACCGCGCCGAGGAACCCGGGCATCTGCGCGGTGAGCTCGCGGATGTCCATCGCTTCTTCCGGGGGCACGAGCGCGTCGGCCGGACGGGCATCGGTCGTACTGGTCAGCACACCATCGGCGAGGGCATGGTCACGGATCCGGAGCGCGCTGACCCGGACCAGTTCCAGATCGCCGGCGACGACGCAGAGCTGGACGATCTGGATCTTCTTGCCCTCGCGGATGATGGTCGGGACGACGTGCAGCCGCTGGCCGAGCGGGACGGGGCGGTGGATGTCGGCCGTGAACCGGCTCAGCGTCATCGGCACCAGTGTCGGCACCTCGTCGAGGCAGTGACCGATCAGGGCGAGCACCGTGCCACCGTTCGCGGCGCCGGGATCCCAGCCTCCCTGGGTCAAGGTCGTGCCGACATAGGCGTCACCGTCACGCACGTACATGGCCCGCTCTTGCACCCGCTCACGATGGCAGGCGACGATGCTGTCGCTGCAATCGGCCGCCGGCCGGGAAGCTGTCGACGCCGACTCTCAGTGCACGAGGACGCGTCTGTACGGTCTGCGATGTGACAGAGCCAACGCGTAACCCACATGCCGGCACACCGTTCGACGACGACGATGCCGCCATCGCGGTGGCGCTGGAAGACGTCAGTATCCCGGCCCTGCTGTGCTCGCTGGTGCACATGACCGGCGACCCGTCGTGGGTGCGCGGTGAGCTCCGCCCACAGGGCGCGATGATCAACGAGCACCAGGGTTACATGTCCGAGGACGCCAAGGCCGAGGTCCGCCGGCTGGCCGTACCGGCAATCGCCGCGTACCGCGACCGCGGGTGCCTGCCGTTCGTCCCCGATGCTGCGCTCGCCCGCGAGATGATGTCGTTCATCGCCGCGAGCGAGGTCGAGGAATCCGTCGTCGATCTGTTCCTCGACGACCTGCACCTCGACGGGGCCGACAGCGGGGCCGTTGCGTGGCGCGACGAGATCTCGACTGCACAGCGCGACGCAGCGCACACGATCGTGATCGGCTGCGGCGAGTCCGGCATCCTCGCCGGCATTCGTCTGACCCAGGCCGGCATCCCGTTCACGATCATCGAGAAGGGCGCCGGCCCGGGCGGCACCTGGTGGGACAACCGCTACCCCGGCGCACGCGTCGACATCGGCAGCCACTTCTACTGCTACTCCTTCGAGCCGGCCCACCACTGGAGCGAGTACTACTGCCAGCAGCCCGAGCTGCGCGCCTACTTCCAGGGCGTGGTCGACAAGTACGAGCTCGAACCGCACATCCGGTTCCGGACCGAGGTGACCGGATCGACCTGGGACGAGGCGACGAACCGCTGGTCGGTCAGCGTCCGCGACGCCGACGGCGGCACCGAGACGCTCGACGCCCGGTTCGTGATCAGCGCGGTCGGCTCGCTCAACCTCCCCAAGCTGCCCGAGATCGAGGGCATGGACGACTTCGCGGGTCCCTCGTTCCACTCGGCGCGCTGGCCCGACGACCTCGACATCGCCGGCAAGCGATTCGCGCTCGTCGGCGCCGGGGCCAGTGGCTTCCAGATCACGCCGACCATCGCCGACACCGTTGCCGACCTCACCGTCTTCCAGCGCACGGCGCAGTGGATGTTCCCCAATGCCAACTACCACCGCAGCGTGCCTGACGGCGATGCGTGGGCGATGCGCCACCTGCCGTTCTACGGCCGGTGGTTCCGGTTCCTGATGTTCTATCCGGCGTCCGGCCTGAACATCGACCGCAACCGCGTCGACCCCGATTGGGACGACGCCGGGCGTTCGAGCAGCGCCGCCAACGCCCAGACGCGCGAGCTGTTCGGCGCACTGATCGCTGCCCAGTTGGAGGGTCGCCCTGATCTGTTGGAACTGAGCATCCCGCACTATCCGCCGTCGGCGAAGCGGATGCTGCAGGACAACGGGTCCTGGCTCGCCGCGCTGAAGAAGCCGAACGTCCACCTGATCCGCACGGGCATTGAACGGATCGTCCCCGAGGGCATCGTCACCACCGACGGGGTGCTCCACGAAGTCGACATCATCTGCTTCGCGACGGGCTTCCGGCACAACGAGTTCCTCGCGCCGATCGAGTTCACCGGCCGCGCCGGCGTCTCGCTACACGAACAGTGGCAGGACGAGCCCAAGGCGTATCTCGGCATGTCGATGCCCGGGTTCCCGAACCTGTTCTGCCTGTACGGACCCGGCACCAACCTCGCCCACGGAGCGAGCCTGATCTTCCAGTCCGAATGCCAGATCAACTACGTGATGAGCGCGATCCACGAGGTCCTTTCCCGAGATGCGAACGCGATCGAGGTCCGCGCGGACGTGCACGACCGGTATGCGGAGCACTACCAGAGCGAGATCAGCCAGATGGTCTGGGCCCATTGGGCGGTGGAGCACAGCCACTTCAAAAACCCCGACGGTCGGGTCTGGACCCTCTCGCCGTGGCCGATCCCCGTCTACTGGGGCTGGACCCGAGCCGTCGACCTCGACGACTACCAGTTGACCTGACCCCGCGCCCGGTAGACCTGCCAACAGCTCACATGACCTGAGCTCAGCGGCAGTCACCCAGCGGTCACGCCGTTGTCGACGTTGATGATGGCGCCCGTCATCGAGCGCGCTTCGTCGGAGGCGATGTAGGCGAACAGGCCGGCGATCTCGCTGGCTTCACTGAGCGGGCGGTGGCCCATGTACGGCTGCATCAGGCTGAAGTCCGCACCCGTCGGGAACTGGAAACCTTTGATCAGGTTCGTGTTCACACCACTCGGCGCGATCGCGTTGACGCGGAGCTTGGTCTTGATGAACTCCATCGCCAGCGCCCGGGTCAGCTGCACGACGGCGCCCTTCGACGTGCAGTAGGCAACCGTGTACGCCTGGCCCATCACGCCCGCGTTGGACGCGATGTTGACGATGTTGCCGTCGGTCTCGAGCAGATGCGGGATCGCCGCCTGGCAGAAGAAGAACGCCGCATCGGTGTTCACGGCCATCATCTGCCGGTACTGCTCGACGGTGACGTCGAGGAAGTGCTCGGACCGGGCGATGCCGGCGACATTGCCGAGCACATCGAGCCGCCCGTGTGCCGCGACGCACGCTGCGACGGCCTCTTTGCATTCCTCGGGGCTGGTGACGTCGCCGACCCTGGTCTCGATCCCGCCGGCCATCGCGGAGGTCTCGGCGAGTCGCTCGGCGTCACGGTCGTGCCCGAACACGGTGGCCCCCTCGGATGTCAATCGCAGAACGATCTCGCGCCCGATCCCCGAACCGGCGCCGGTGACCAACACGACCTTGTTCTCGTAGCGCATGCGTCGCCCCTTCGCGATCGGGCGACACCCCCGTCGCACTGGGCCAGAGGGTACGACGCGCTCCGCCGACCGATCGCATCGTCGCCCGATCCGTCACCACCGCCAGCGTTGTGTCGCTGCTCCGACATCGGCGCCTCCCGGGTCGGCCATGGAGAAACGATGCGCTTATGCTCGCCCCGAACAGAGAGAAGGGGACCCAATGACCGCACGTGCCGAGCTCGTTGCGATCTGTGACCGCTACGTCGAGATGGTCGATGCAGGCGACACAGACGGGATCATGGAGCTGTATGCCGAGGACAGTTGGATCGAGGATCCGATCGGTTCGGAGCGCAAGGTCGGCAAGGCCGTGATCCGCGAGTTCTACGCCGGCATCGCGGCGATGGACATCAACCCGAAGATGGCCCGAATCGGTCCGGTGACGGTCTGCGGCGGTGAGGCCGCGTTCCAGTTCCGCATCGACATCGACCTCGGCGAGATGCAGATCAAGATGACCTCGACCGACGTGATGACGTTCGACGACTCGGGCAAGATCACCAGCATGCGCGCCTTCGCCGACGGCGAAGCCGACCCGGACGTCTGACGGAGCGACGGCGATGCACGACATGGTGATCCGCAACGGTTCGGTGGTGGACGGCACGGGCGCACCGCCGCGTGTTGCCGACATCGCCATCGACGACGGGCGGATCACGATCGTCGGCCACGTCGACGCGACCGGAACCGAGGAGATCGATGCCACCGGCATGGTCGTCACCCCCGGCTTCGTCGACATCCACACCCATTACGACGGCCAGGTCACGTGGGATCCCACGCTGTCGCCGACGAGCTGGCACGGTGTCACCACGCTCGTGATGGGCAACTGCGGCGTCGGCTTCGCACCGGTTGCCACGGCAAATCGTGAGTGGCTGATCGGCTTGATGGAGGGTGTCGAGGACATCCCCGGCACAGCGCTGCACGAGGGCATCCGCTGGTCGTGGGAGACGTTCCCCGAGTACCTCGACGCGATCGATGCCACTCCCCTGGCGCTCGATGTCGCCGCGCTCGCCCCGCACGGTGCGATCCGCGCCTACGTGATGGGCCAGCGTGGAGCGCGCAACGAGGCGGCCACGCCGGACGACATCGCCGCAATCGCGAGCATCGTGTCCGAGGCGGTCTCGGCCGGTGCAGTCGGCGTGTCGACGTCACGGACCATTCTGCACAAGGCCGTCGACGGCGAGCCGGTGCCCGGAACGTTCGCCGCCGAGGACGAGCTGTTCGCCCTCGGCCGAGCCCTCGCCTCGGCCGGTCGGGGCGTCTTCGAGCTCGCCCCCGCCGGGATCCAGGGTGAGGACATGGCCGCACCGGATCGAGAGGTGTCGTGGATGCGGCGCCTCGCCGCCGAGACCGGTCGACCGATCACGTTCGGCTTCCTCCAGCACGATGTCGCACCCGACGACTGGCGCCGTCTGCTCGACATCATCGGCTCGGCCGCCGCAGACGGTGTGCCGTTGCGCCCGCAGATCACCGGCCGCCCGATCGGCATGTTGCTCGGGCTCCAGGGCTTCAACCCGTTCCGCCTCCGCCCGACGATGATCGCGCTCGCCGAACGACCGCTCGACGATCTCGTCGCCGAGCTGCGCAAGCCCGACGTCCGTGCCGCGATCCTCGGCGAGAGCGACGTCGTGCCCCTCCCCGCCTACATCGGCATGGGCCGCGACCGCATCTTCCCGCTCGGTGATCCGCCCGACTACGAGCCGGCCCCGGAGACGTCTGTCGCCGCCGAGGCCGCCCGGCTCGGTGTCGATGCCGACGAGCTGATGTTCGACATGCTGATGCGCCGCGACGGGCGCGAGCTGTTGCTGCGGCCGCTCGTCGGGTACAGCGACCTGACCCTCGATCCCATCCGCGAGATGCTGCTCGACCCGGCCACCGTGCTCGGGGTCGGCGACGGTGGCGCCCATGTGCGGGTCATCTGCGATGCCTCGACGCCGACCTCGATGCTCACCCTCTGGGTGCGCGACCGCACTCGCGGCGAGACGCTGCCGATCGAGACCGTCGTCCACAAGATGACCAAGAACAACGCCGATCTCTACGGCTTCGCCGACCGCGGCGTGCTCGCTCCCGGGATGCGCGCCGACGTCAACGTCATCGACATGCGCCGACTGACGCTGCGTGCCCCGGAATTCCGCAGCGACCTGCCCGGCGGCGCCGCCCGGCTGGTGCAGGAGGCCGAGGGCTACGTCGCCACGCTCGTCGCCGGCACCGTCACCCGTCGCAACGACCATGACACCGGCGCCCGCCCCGGCGGGCTCGTCCGGTCACGCTGAAAGGAGTTCCATGACAGTCCTCGACGATCTCATGGCCGTCCCCGTGGGTGCCCCGCAGCGGCACGGGCTCGACGCATCGAAGCCGATCCGCATCCCGGTCTCGCGCTACATCTCGCCGGAATGGATGGCGATCGAGAACGAGAAGGTCTGGCCGAAGGCATGGCAGATCGCCTGCTCGCTCGACCACGTCGCCGAGCCCGGCGACTTCTACGAGTACCGCGCCGGCTGGCTGTCGATCCTCGTCGTGCGCGGCGACGACGGTGTGCTGCGTGCGTTCCAGAACGCCTGTCGCCACCGCGGCAACATGATCTGCCAGGGCACGGGCTCCGGCTTGGCCGAGCTGCGCTGCCCGTACCACCGTTGGGCCTGGCACACCGACGGCACGCTCAGCGAGGTGCCGTCGCGCCGGTGGTTCGGCACGATGGACAGCGACGAGTACGCACTCATCCCGGCCCGGGTCGACACCTGGGGACCATCGGTGTGGATCAATCTCGACATGGACGCGATGTCGCTCACCGAATGGCTCGAGGGCGTCCCCGGCGACATGGCCTGGGCCGGCTTCGACGATTACCGCTGCAACAGTCTGATCGTGCGCTCGATGCCCGCGAACTGGAAGGTGGTCTCCGAGGGCTTCTCCGAGACGTATCACATCCAGGGCGTGCACCCGGAAATGCTCGGATACATCAACGATGTCGATGCGACCCAACGGCTCTGGCACCGTCACGGTGCGAGCTATCAGGACTACGGGGTTCCGTCGCCGCGACTCGGTCGTGACGTCGCCGATCATGTCGTCTGGGACACGTGGGTGGAGTCGATGGGCGGCCGCCTCGGCGTGCCGAGCGGGGTCGCCGAGCCCTGCCCGGAGATCCCCGCGGGCCAGACTGTGCAGGACGTCATCGCCGCGCGCATCGTCCAGACCCAGGCTGCGAACGGCGTCGACCTGTCTCATTTCGACAGCAAACGACTGACCGGTGCGACCCAATACAACTTCTTCCCGAACAGCACGATGCTCGTCTGGTCGGACATGGTCAACGTCTTGTC
>JANXUX010000019.1 GCA_025351965.1 Actinomycetes bacterium
ACGGTAGGTGGCGTTGAAGACTGCGGTCGAGGCGGCGAATCCAACAGTGAGCGCGACGAGTGCGGCGCCACGAGCGACGAGGCGGCGTTGGCGTTGGAGGCTCGCGGCGATGGTGTCCGCCAGGCCGCCGGCGAGTGGGCGGAGCCCGGCAGCAACGACCCGCCTGCCTCGTGACAGGACGAGGTTGATCAACCGGTAGCTGAGCAGCCCGGCTCCGACCCACAGCATCGCTGGACCAGCGAAGGCCCAGTAGCTGACCGAGATGGTCGGGACGCCTTCGACGGCGAGGACGAGCTTGTAGCCGTTGCGTGATGTGAGCCAGAACACGATGACCGCAGTGCCGAGCAGGATGAAGTCGAGGCCCAAGCGCATCCAGCGCGGGTTGCGGGCGCGCCCGACCTGCTGGCGGGCTGCTGCGACCGTGATCTGTCTGGCGTCTCGGCGAGCAGGCACGGCGATGGAGACGGCGGCGATGGCGAACCCGGTGACGATCGCTGCTGTCGACCAGATGATTGCCGCCGAGGGGGTCGCCCCGAACTGGCCGGTACCGAATGCGAGGTGGCCGACGATCTGAGCGAGTCCGAGCCCGACCGCTCCGCCGACCACGCCCACCAGGCCAGCTTCGGCGATACCGAGTCCGACGAGCTGGCGGGTGGTCGCGCCGCGAGTGCGCAGCAGGGCCTGATCGCGGCGGCGTCGATCACGGGCAGAGGCTGCCACGGCGGCGGTGAGGAGTCCGGCGAGCACCGCACCGGGAGTGCCGAGGAACAGGAACAGGACTTGTGCGTACAGGGCGTCGCCTCTGGCGCCCGAGAGTGTTGCGCCGATGTTGTCGCCGACGAGGCCGGCGCCGGCGAGTTTGGCTTCGAGGTTGCGTGCTTGACCAGTGATCTCGCTGTACGCCGCCGACGGGTCACCGGAGAGTCGATGGTCGAGTCGAACATGGAGCTGGGTGTGGATCAGGTCGGGGCGCGCGGTTGCGAGTGGGTCGAACAGGGTGTGCCACATCGCAGCGGTCACGATCAGGACGTTGTCTGGTGGGGCCTGCGCCTGAGCGCCGATCGGTGCCCCGACGGCTTGGAAGAGGGAGTCGGCTTGGGGGATGTCGACGATCCCTGCGATGGTGACGGTGACAGGTGCGAGTCCGGCGCGACCGATGGTGACGATGTCGCCGGGGACGGCGCCGAGGTTCGCTGCCGTCTGTTGGAACAACAGCACACCGTTCGGTGCGCCGACGAGGTCGCGGAACTGGGTGGGAAAACTGGACCGATATGTGTCGCTGATACCGATGACCCGCCCGGGTCCTGTGGTCCGAGTGGTCCCGGCTGTGGATGACTCGAACCCTGACGTCGTCGCGAACGTCACGGCTTCGGTAGTGACCACGTGTTTGGTTCCGGTGAGCTGTGTCGTGATGGTCGTCAGATCGGCACCGGGTTGGGCCTCGACCTGCCAGTCGACGGCGACGGTGTCGATGGCCCGCCGGGTCATGGTTGCCTTGGAGGCCGAGAGGAACGCGCCGAGCGATGCCAGCAAGGCAACGGCGAGCGCTACGCCGATCGCTGTGGCTGCGACTCGTCCGAGCCGGCGGCGGACGAGTCCGAGCAGCCAGGACACGTTGAGTTGGATGGAGCGGATCGGTGAGTGGTTCATCGGATCGCGGGCACCTTGCGCACGAGTCGACCGGAGTTCATCGACCATGTGATGGGGAATCGTTCAGCGATCTGATGGTCGTGGGTGTTGACGATCAGCGCTGCGCCGGTGTGGTGGGCGGCTTCGATGAGTGCATCGATGACGAGTACGCCATTGGCGTGATCGAGCTGGCCGGTTGGTTCGTCGGCCAGGATCAGCCGGGGCTTGCCGGCGAGAACTCGTGCTGCGGCGACGCGCTGGGCTTGTCCACCGGAGAGTTCTTCGGGCAGCTTGCTCGACAGTGCTTCGAGGCCGAGTCGGGCGAGGGCAGCGGCAGCGGCGGCGTGGGCGGCTCGTCGGTCGATGCCTTGCAAGAGCAGCGGAAGTGCCACGTTCTCGATGACGTCGAGCGGCGGGAGCAGGCTCGGCGCCTGGAAGACGATCGCGACCCGTCCCGGACGGAGTTGGTCTCGGCTGCCGATCCCTGGCCAGTCGATGCTGCCCGTCGTCGGCATGTCGAGCCCGGCGATCAAGTGCATGAGCGTCGTCTTGCCCGACCCGGACGGCCCGGTGAGCGCGATCTGTTCACCGGCTTCGATGGTGCAGGTGATCCCGTGGACCGCAACCACCGCACCGGAGCCATGACCGAACGTGCGGGCCACATCGCGAACGCGAACAATCGTCTGGTCGGCCATCACACGACCTGCCCGTCGAACAGGCTGATCTCGCGGTCGGCAGCGGCAGCGACATCGGCGTTGTGGGTGACGATCAGTACAGCCGCGCCGCTGTCGGCGTGTGCGCGGAGGAGATCCATGATCCGCTGCGCGGTGACCTCGTCCAGTTCGCCCGTTGGCTCGTCGGCGAGGATCAGCACGGGTCGATTGGCCAGGGCGACAGCAAGCCCGGCTCGTGCTGCTTCGCCACCCGACAACGACGACGGCGTCGCTGATGCGCGATCCGCCAGCCCGACCTCGTCGAGCAGGCTGGCGATCCGTGCCCGATCGACGTGTCCGGCCAGGCGTTGGGCGATGATCAGGTTCTGTTCGACACTGAGGTGGTCGAGCAGATTTCCTGACTGGAACAACATTCCCAGGTACTGTGCCCGGAGTGCTGCTCGGTCCGTTTCGGGTTGTCGCGACATGGCCCGGCCGGCAACTCGGACGGTGCCGCCGTCGGGCTCGTCGAGGCCGGCGAGACAGGCGAGCAGGGTCGACTTACCTGATCCGGAGGGCCCGGTGACCGCGACGATCTCGCCCGGGTAGAGCTTGAACGACACGCCTCGGAGGGCGAGCGTCTCGTCGTCGCCGGCATGGTAAAAGCGGTACAGGTCGACGGCTTCGAGGATCGGTGTGGTCCGGTCGTTGGCGCGGATCGGGGCGATGCTCACCCGTTCCACGTCAGCGAATCGCTGACGACCTTCCACGGATCGACGTTGTCAGCGCCTTTGGCCCCCGACAGGGTCAGCGTCACCGTTGTCCCGTGATGGTTGAAGACGTACCGCTCGACGGCGAGCAATGCTTTCTTGCCGGTCACCGGGTTCGGGGCGCTGCCGATCTCATACATCGCAAGCACCCCGTCACCCGCCTTGCGCGTGAGCGGCTGGACATCGACGAGCCGGAACGTCGGGTCCGACGACACGTCGGTGAGCCCGTCGGCCTTGACGCTGTCGACCGCGACGACTGCGGTGGAGGCCGTGGACGAGATCGTCACCGAGTTGAACTTGTCGGTGAACACGACGACCCCACCGGTCTCGGTCCGGGCCCAACCTTCGGGAACCGTCACGGAGTAGGTGCCGTCTGCGGACTGGAAGGTGACGAACACCTGGTTGTCGGGAATGTCGCCGGGCTCGACGACCTCAGGCGCCGGCGCCGTCGCCGTCGCCGATGTCGATGTCGATGTCGATGTCGATGTCGTCGAGCTCCCACACGCCGCCGCCAGCGCGCCGAGCGTCACGGCTGACATTGCCAGACTGATTCGTTGACGCATCATCGCTCCCGGTGGGGTGGTGGACCCGATCACCGTACGAAT
>JANXUX010000194.1 GCA_025351965.1 Actinomycetes bacterium
GTTGAAGACTGTCTTGCGATGTACGACCGACTCGATTGTATTGTCAATAACGCCGCGAATCAGCAACATCGCCTCCTCCCGGACATTGACGTCGAGTATTGGGACATGGTCCAAAACGTGAACGCCCGCGCTGCGGTTCTCTTCGCAAAAGCAGGACTGCCGCATCTGAAGGCGCAAGCGGGTAGCTCCATTGTCAATATCGCCTCAGTTCGCGCCAATTTTAGCTTTGCAACGGGGACAGCCTACGACAGCTCAAAAGCCGCTCTGATGGGAATCACCCGGACTCTTGCAGTGGAGTTGGGAAGAGACGGCATTCGAGTCAATGCGATCTGCCCCGGAGACGTGCTGACGCCGATGCTGCAGTACCAGGCCGACGCGTACGGTGGCTCCGATCCCGACGGTTATCTGCGCGAGCTGCTCGGCAAGTACCCACAGGGCGACAGGGCACGGTTCACACGGCCCGACGAGGTCGCCGAGTTCCTCTGGTTCCTCGCCCAGCCCGGTGCGGCGCCCATCACCGGTGCGGCGCTGAGCATCGACTTCGGCCTGTCCGCCGGAATCCAGTAGTCGCCGAGCCGTCGTGGCGGCGGCGGTTCGCTCGGACGGACCCCCGAACCAGCCGTTCGCTCGCCGTACGTTTGGGGTACAGCTACGGGATGAGCGACGACCAGGACAGAGCGGAAGATCTCGACGAGGACATGATCGGCACCGACGCAGCCGTGACGAGCGATCAGGCGGAGGCGGAATACCCGCCGGAGCGGCCGCACGGCATCCAGTTCGCTGACGCCGATGTGACCGACGAGTCGTTCGCCGAGCGATCGTTGCAGGAGGAGCCCGAGGTCTGGGAGGACGCGCTCGACGACACCGATGTCAGCGACGAATGAGCAGTCAGCGACGAATGAGCTGTCAGCGACGAACGGGCCGACGTCCGTCACGCCACGGCCATCACCCAGCTCGGCCGAGCACGGCCAGCAGCCGGGTCTGCGGATCAACATCGTCTGCGACGTCGATTTCGGGGCCGAAACCGCCCGGCTGGCGCATCAGGTCGACGAGCGGAGCGATGGCAGCGGTTGCGGCGACGATCTCGTCGCCGGGAATCACCAGGAACTCGGACGCGCCGGTCGCCCGGGCGATGTCCCACGCGTGCACGACGAGGTCGAGCGAATAGAACTGGTCGATGGTTGCCGCGAACGTGGTCGGCCCCAGCATGCCGTCGTACGGCGTTGCCGCTCGGGCCGGATCGTCGAGGGCGGACTGGACGAGATCCCGGATCTGTGGCCAGGTCGCAGACGCATCGAGCCCGTCGAACGACACCGACGGGTCGATGTGCGTGCGGTAGAAGTCGACCTCGGTCATGACGACGTGCTCGAGCACGCCGCCCGCCGTCCAATCCGAGCACGGTGAGGGCGACGACCACTCAGCGGCCGGAACAGCCTCGATCAGGTCGGTGAAGCGGCGGGAGAGGCGGCGGTAGCGATCGGCGATGTCGGTCATGCTCACAGCGTGAGCGTGAACCGATCCTCGGTCTTGTACGGATCGGACATGTTCGGGAACGTCGGGAAGTAGCCGGTGAGAAACGCGGCCGGGGTCCGCCCGGTGATCGCCCGGCAATCGCGGCCGAGATGGGCCTGATCGGTGTACCCGGCCCGCGCCGCCAGTCGAGCCAGCGACCTCGCGGATCCCGTGACGCCGTCTGCTTCGGCAACGGCGAGGAACCGCTGGAAGCGCAACAGCCGGGCGAGCGTGCTGGTGCCGTACCCGAACGCGCCCATCGAACGCCGGTGGAGCTGGCGCGTTGTGATCCCGAGACCGGCTGCCAGTTCCGATGCGCTGGCCCGAGGCGAGGACGCGAGCACGTTGAGGATCTGCTCGGCGACTGGATCGGGCACGGGGACGCCGCTGGCCGTCCCATCGACCTGGGCGGTGACGAAGCGTTCGAGCACCGCGACGCATCGGCTGGGGCTGTTCGCGGCCTCCACCTGTTCACCCAGTGCGTCCGCCGCCGGCTGACCGATCAGGCCGGCGACCACTACCCGCTGGTTGCGGATCGTCGAGATGTCGATGCCGAACAGGGGAGCGGCCACGCCCGGGCGGTAGCGAACACCGACGGCCGTCGTGCCGTCGGGGAGCGCGAAGTCCCATGCGGTTGTCTCGGGTCCGCACAGCAGCAGGCGACGGCCGCTGTCGATCCACAACAGGTCGAGGCAAGCATCCGGCACGAGACGGTGGATGCCCGACGGGCTCGCCGTCCAGGTGCACGCCAGGACGTGGGCCAGCGTCGGCGGAGGTGGGACGGGAACGTACCAGGGCACGAGGTGCCACGGTACCCGCCGCCCGCATGCCCCCCACGACCGTACCCCTGCCGTTCGAGGCGCGGTACGGATCCGGTCGACGCGCCCGCCGTGGCGCCAGCGTGCGTGAGCCCTCTGCGCCGGTTCGGCTTGCGACCGATGAGTTTCGGGCGGGGGCGTCGTCAGGAACAGTGATGCGCCGCCGCTCGGACGGCCGGACGAAACAGGAGATGTGCGATGGCTCTGCCGAAGATCGTCGATCGGGAGCAGTGGAAGGCAGCCCGGATTGCGCTGCTCGCGGAGGAGAAGGCGATGACCGCGGCGCGCGATGCGCTGAGCACCCGGCGCCGCGAGATGCCGATGGTGCGCGTCGACAAACACTATTGGTTCGAGGGGTCGAACGGGCCCGTGCCGTTCATCGACCTGTTCGAGGGGCGGCGTCAGCTGATCGTGCAGCGCTTCATGTTCGACCCCAGCTGGGAGGACGGCTGCTCCAGTTGTACAGCGGCCTGTGACGAGCTGTGCGACGGGTTGCTGGAGCACCTGCACGTGCGTGACACGACCTTGGCCGTCGTGGCCCGGGCCCCGCTGGCGACGATCGAGCGCTACAAGGCCAAGCGTGGCTGGACCTTCCCGTGGTACTCGTCGTTCGGCAGCGACTTCAATTACGACTACCACGTCACTCTGGATGCCGACGTCGCCCCCGTCGAGTTCAACTTCCGGACTGCGCCGGAGCTGGTCGCCAAGGGTTGGGACTGGATGCTCGACGGCTCGACCGAGCAACCGGGCTACAGCATGTTCCTTGCGGTCGACGGGCAGATCTTGCACACCAACTCGGTCTTCGCCCGGGGCACGGAATGGCTCGGCGGCTCCTACGCCTTCCTGGACCTCACCGCACTCGGTCGTCAGGAGGAGTGGGAGCGCCCGGCCGGTCGTGCGGACATCGTTCGTGGTGCGATTCCGAACTTCTCCAGCTGACGGTCGGGTCGGGTCTGCGGCGTTGCTGCGCTGAACCCGGTTCAGGGTCGTCCGGCGCATGGCGGGGTGATGTTGACCTCGCTGCACAGTGGGACGAATCCAACGGCCAGGAAGGCGCGCAGGCTGCGCGCGTTGCCCGGCGAGACGGCAGCGAACAGCAGCTCGCCGTCGGGCACGAGCGCCAGCGCCTCGGTGATCAGTGCCCGCCCCGCGCCACGGCCGTGGGCGGCATCGAGCAGCTCGATGCTCATCTCCTGCCGACCGGCGAGACCGGAGCTGATGGTGACGAGCCCGCGCTCGTCTCCGTGGACCATGACGTCGTCACGCAACGTTCGCGCATAGACCACGCGTGGATGGTCGTCGAACTCCGAGGTCACCGGCAAGACGCCACCGCCGTGGCCCCGGCCGACGAGTGTGGCGTCGATGATGTCGATGGTGCCGCCGCGTGCCAATCGCAGCAGGACCTTCGGCGACTGTGCCTGGCCGAAACCGTCGACGACGAGGTCGGCGAGAGCGGTGGCGTCGAGATCGGTGGCGATGACGGCGTGGCCGGTGAAGGCGACCACTGCGTTGCGACCGCTCGGGAGCGCGGGCAGCATCGTCACGCCGCCGTCTGCATCAGGAAACTGTCCGACCGCGGCACGCTCGAAGTAGCCCAGCAGCGGATGGTCGTGGCTCATGCCTTGGACTTGGCCTCGGCCCCGAACGTGTGCACGAGTACGAGCGCAATGACCATCACCAGCGTCACGCCGGCGTTGACGCCGAGTCCGATCTGGGCATGGTTGAAGGCGGCTTGGTCGGCCTCGTCGCCGAGGGACTCCTGGGCGCCGATCGTAAGGATGTGGCGGACGGCGGAGATGCCGCCGATGATCAGGAACGGCGTCAGCTGGAAGCCCTCCTCGTGGAAGTGGGCGAGCACCGTCGTCAACAGTTCAAGGACGATGACGACGAACAGCACGCCGTTGATGCCGCCGATGACACGGTTCGCGTAGCCCTGTTTGTGCAGGAAGTCGATCACCGATCGGAACAACACATAGCCGGCGAGACCGATCATTGCGACCGCGACGAGGTAATGGATGAGGTCCTCAGCGAGGTGCAGGACGTGGAGCACGACATCGGGCTTGTCCTGGTGGTCTGCGGCAGCGTTCACGCTGCTCACATTGCCACTTCGAACGACGTCCCTGCGGGATCTCGGCCGCGCCTACGATCGATCCGTGGCGTACAACAACCAATGATGCCCACTCGACGTGCAGTGATCGAGCGTCTGCGCGCTGCCGGCTGCGTGTTCGCGGAGCAAGAAGCGGACATCCTGTTTGCGGCGACGCGCGATCCAGCGCTTGTCGAGGCGTTGGTCGCCGAACGGGTCCTCGGCCGCCCGCTCGAGCAGGTCGTCGGCTGGGCCGAGTTCGCCGGCATGCGGATCATCGTGGAACCGGGCGTCTTCGTCCCCCGCCGACGGACCGAGCTGCTGGTCGCTCAGGTGCTCGAACTCGCCGGCGCGTCCGCCATTGTCGTCGACCTGTGCTGCGGCTCCGGCGCGATCGCTGCAGTCGTTGCTGCGCACCGACTGGGGGCCGACGTCTACGCCGTCGACATCGATCCGGATGCGATCCGCTGCGCCCGCCGCAATCTCGGCGATGCCGGCCAGGTCCTTCTCGGGGATCTCGATACGCCGTTGCCTGCGTCGTTACGGGGCAGGGTCGATGTCATGGTCGCCAACGCGCCGTACGCGCCGTACGTGCCGACGAGCGAGATCCGCTGGCTGCCACCCGAGGCACGAGTGCACGAGCGAGCCGTGACACTCGACGGTGGTTCCGACGGCCTCGATGTCCAGCGTCGCGTCGCGGCAGTGGCCCCGGGCTGGCTGACCAGCGGCGGCCATCTGCTGATCGAGACGAGCGCACATCAGTGCGAGTCGACCGTGGCGGCCTGTACCGCCAACGGCTTCACCACGCAGGTGGTGACGTCGGACGACCTCGGGGCAACGGTGGTCATCGGGACGTTGAAGGAACGGGTCGGAACAGTCGAACCGGGCCGGGTCTGATCAGGCAGGGTCTGATCAAGCCGGATTCTGATCAGGCAGGATCTGATCAGGCCGGGTCGGCCGCCTTGCCCTCGCGCAGGATGCGCGATGCGAGTTGACGGGAGATGTTCCAGATCCGGCCGATCTCGCCGATGCTGGCGCCCTCGGCCAGGAGCGCACTGAAGAGGTGGTAGCGGGCGGTGCGCCGGGACTCCTCGAGCTGGGCGATCGACTGGGTCAGGGTCGGTCGCCCGCCGTTGAGGTCCGCGGTCGTCAAGAACGTGCGTAGCTCGCCGCGCACAGCAATCTCGACCAGCAGCGCCTCGACCGCTCGGCGGTCCGACGCCAGGGTCCCGGCCGTGTCATCGAGCGACCGTCCATACCGCTCGAGCGCAACGGCCAGCGCCGCGACGTCGTCGGCGGGACCCGTCTCTTCGCGACGTGCATCGATCGGCGAGATCGCGTCACCGGTCGCTTGCTCGAGCCGGCGCGGTCCAGTGATGTCGGCCAGGGTGGTGACGGCGCCGGTCACGGTCCCGTCGGTCTCGATGATCGGGGTGCTGTCGATGCGCAGCCAGCGGGTGCCGACCTGGTCGCAACGGATTCCCATCGTCACGCCGCGGACGGCAGCAGCCGTCCGGATGGCCTCGAGCGCGGGATGATCCTCTGACGGCCATGGGCTGCCGTCGGCTCGTAGCGCATTCCAGGAGGGCCTGCGCGCTGTCCGGTGCGCCAACTCGTCGGCTGTGAGGTCGAGGAGGGCTTCGGCAGCAGAGTTCCAATCGACGATTTCCCCGTACGCGTCGTGGATGACGATGCCATCTCGAATGGTCTCGCGCAGCACCATGTCGCGCGCCTTGGCGGCGCGCAGCGTCTCCAGCGTTGTCTGCAGTTCGTGACGAACCACGAGATCCTCGACGAGCACGGCGAGGTCGCCCAGGACCTGCTGGTCCGCCTCGGAGATCTGGCGTGGCTGGCGACCTATCACACAGAGCGTTCCGATGCGCTCACCGGCGGAGGTGTGCAGTGGCGCGCCGGCATAGAACCGGATGAAGGGCGCTCCCGTGACCAGCGGATTGTCGGCGAAGCGGCGATCCACGGTGGCGTCTTCGATCACGAATGGTCCGACCTGGTGCGATTCGATCGCGTGTGAGCAGAACGCGATCTCGCGACCGGTCTGGTCGATGTCGAGCCCGACCTTGGCCTTGAACCACTGTCGATCGCGATCGACGAGGGTGATCAGTGCAATCGGTGTGTCGAGCAGCCGGGCCGCGAGCCGCACGAGCCGGTCGAACGACGGCTCGGGCGAAGTGTCCAGCAACTGCAGCCTGTGGAGCGCCTCGAGTCGGCGAACTTCGGCGTCGCTGAGCGTTTCAGGAAATGTGTCCTGGGTGACTGGTGGCTGCTGCAAACCTTCTGCCTTCTGCTCGGACAACCCCGACGACGATACGGGATCAGAAACGCGGACCACCGCGCGGCGTGCGTCTTTTGTTCCGGGAGTTGTCCGTGTGGGAGAAGTCCGATGCGTAGGCTCGGGCGCACCATCGACGCAACAGGAGGCAGGGTGAATTCGAGGGTGCTCGCCCGGGCCGCGGCGGTCGCGATCGCGATCTTCACGGGTTGCTCGAACCAGTCGTCGACCCTGCCTGCGCCGCCCTCGCCGTCCGGATCGTCGGGGTCCGTGACGGTCGGTTCGGCGTTGCCTTTGACCGAATCGAGCGAGGGGTTCCGCCCTGCGGCCGATGCCGATGCTGAGTCGTCATCGACTGCGCCGACCACGACAGCAGCGAGCACGACGTCGACCTTCGCACCGCTCGTCGTCGAGTCGCCGCAAGCACGCCCAGAGCAGACGGCGGCGGTCGGCCCGGAAGCAGCGTCGACGTCGGTCCCGGCGGACACCGCAGTCGTGGGCCCGCCGCCCGCCGCAGCCGGCACAGTGCCGCCGGCTCCCGTCGCCACGGCCGCGCCGACGGTCGCCGGCTGCCCGGTGGGCGGAACCGATGTGCTCCGCGAAGGTTCCGGGGTGCCAACGGCCTGCCCGTCGGTCGCGCAGCTCCAGAACTACCTCGACCAGTACGGGTTCGCCGTGTCGGCCGACGGCCATTTCGGACCGGCCACCACCAACGCAGTGAAGCAGTTCCAAGCAGCAAACCGATTCGTCGTCGACGGACTTGTCGGCCCGGCCACGTGGGGCCTGCTCGCCGAAGCCGACAACATCGACTACTGACGTGGATCCGGCGCGGTGAACCCCGTCGGCCATGATCGACAGCAGCCGCTGAGAGTACGGCGCTTGACGACTTGGGGCGACGGGGCGAGCGCCACCGGCCGAGGCCGATCCAGGCGACTCAGTCGGTCGGTTCGAACAGCAGTCGGTCCAGGCCGCGAATGAGGCCGGTGGTTTCCATGACCTTGCGTGTCGCGAGCATGGTCCCGGCTGCGTACGGCTCGGCACCCGAGCCCGCGTCGTGGCGGATCGTGAGCCGCTCGTCGGGCAGACCGAACAGCGTCTCGAACGCGATGACGAAGCCCGGCAGACGCACGGAGTGGACCTGTGCTCCGCCGATGTTCGCGCCGCGTGCCTCGCGCCGGCCGTGGTTCTCCTCGACCGGCAATGCGAACACCGATTCGGCGACCTCACCCATCGCCTCGGCGAGCTCCTGGGTGGTGCCGCTCGGAGCGTCGAGCTTGCCCGCGCTTGCATAGTCGATGATCTCCCACGACGGCAGATGGCGCGCTGCGAGGAGTGAGAAATGCTTGGCCAGCGCCGCGGTGATCGAGAAGTTGCCGGCGGCGATCACACCGAGTCCGTGCCCGATCGCGGCCGCCTCGATCTCGACGTAGTCCGCGGCGGTCAGCCCCGATGTTCCGATCACGACGCGTATGCCATGGGCGAGGGCGGTCAGAGTGCGTTCTTTGACCGTCGTTGGACCCGTGTAGTCGATGAGCACATCAGGCGTCGCGCCAGTGGCGAGCACTTCGTCGAGTGTTTCCACGATGGTCAGACCCGTGGGAGCGATCCCGAGCGCCTCACCCAGATCCCGGCCGGCGTCCTGACGCGCCAGAGCGCCGACCACCTCGAACTCGTCGGAGGCGATCATGTGCCGGGCGACGACGCTGCCGGTCCAGCCCGTGGTTCCTGCGATGCAGACGCTGATGGTCATGTGGAATTCTCCTGGGCTCGGTCGGTGGCGCCCCATCGTCGCACGCTAGACAGATGGGATGCCGTCCAAGCACCGTCGCGTGTTCACCGGTGAGATCTGCGGGTTCGGCACGACGTCGGGCCACCGGATCGTGATCGGGCGTTGGATCGTCTCACCACTCGGCTCGTTCGCCGACGTCATGCACGAATCCGACAGCGGCGTACGCACGCTGTTCGCGCCGAACGACGAGGTGGCCGAGTTCGTGCAGACCACGTACACGTTCGATCGGGCCGTGATCGTGCCGGTCGATGCCGTCCGCACGTCCACCGCCCTGACCGTCGAGGCCGGCCCGTTGTCGACGCGCGTCGAGATCGGGAAGCGCTCGGCCATCGGCTGGGCGCTGGCCGCTGTGCCGTCGCGGGTGGCGACATCGCCGGTGTGGTGCCGAGCGGTCGACCCTGTTGCCCGGGTCGTGATGCGCGGCGTCCGCACACGGGGAACAGCGGGCAACAACCGGGTGGAGTCCTACGGCGCCACCGACATGCACGCGCTGTCGTCGGTCCACGCCACCTTGGACGGCGTGGACCTCGGTTCGCTCGCCGATGTCTGGCCGCCGGTCACCTTCGGATTCGGCTCGACTCCTCGCACGCCGAGCATCGTCGCCCTCTCCACCACGATCGACGAGTACCTGCTCTGACTCCGTCGCCGAGGCGTTTCGATGGCCGATCGGTCCGTATCCTCGACAGCGGAACCCGGTGATTGGAGCAGGCATGGCAGAGATCGTGAAGACCGACGAAGAGTGGCAGGCGACGCTGTCGCCGGAGCAGTATGAGGTGCTGCGTCGGGCCGGCACGGAGCGGCCGTGGAGTGGCAAGTACGTCGATGAGCACACCGACGGCACCTACTGCTGTGCGGCGTGCGGGGCGGAGTTGTTCGACTCGACCACGAAGTTCGAGTCCGGCAGCGGCTGGCCGAGCTTCTACCAGTCCAAGCAGGCCGAAGCCGTCGAACTCGTCGAGGACCGCGCTCACGGCATGGTCCGGGTCGAGGCGCGATGCGCACGGTGCGGCTCGCACCTCGGCCACGTCTTCCCCGACGGCCCCCAGCCGACCGGCGACCGGTTCTGCATGAACAGCCTCGCCTTGGATCTGGTACCCACCAGCGACGACTGACCGGCTCCTCCTCGAGCCATCGCGGGTAGCGTTGCATGCGAACTCGTATGGAGGAGGAGGCGATCGTGAGCAGCTCGGGCGGTGTTGCGGACTCGACCACCCTGTCCGACGAGGTGTACCGGCGTCTGCGGCTCGCGATCGTCAAGGGCGAGCACCGGCCCAACGCGCGTCTGGTCGAGGCCGAGCTCGCCGAGCAGCTCAGCGTGTCACGCACCCCGGTTCGCGACGGCTTGATCCGTCTCGCCGGCGAGGGGCTGGTCCTCAGTCGCCGTCGGGGCTGGGTCGTGCGCGAGCACACAGCTGACGAGATCGCCGAGATCTACGGGGTGCGCGTGGCCCTCGAGGGATACGCAGCCCGGCTCGCAGCAACGCTCGGCGACGATGCGGCGCTGGCCCATCTCGAGTGTGTCCACCTCCGCGGCGCCGACGACGCGACCCAGGACGCTCGCGATCGTCTGGTGGACCACAACACCGATCTACACGCGGCGATCGTCGATGCAGCGGGAAACCAGCGCCTCAAGGTGATGATCAACCAGTCGTGCGAGTACTTCTTCAACCACCAGATCGCGGTGCTCTACTCGAACGAGGAGGCAGCGCAGTCGCTCGCCGGACACGATTCGGTTGTGCACGCGATCCTCGACCGTGACAGCGACGGCGCGGAGACAGCGATGCGGGCTCACGTCGCCGAGGCGCTGGCGGTCATTCTGAGCAAGATCCGCTGAAGGCGGCTACATCGTGTTCGGGTAGTACTGGCCTGGCTCGAGCTGGGCGATGTCGGCGTCGAAGTTCGAGGCGAACGGCCAGTCGGCCTCCTCGCCGGGAATCGGGATCTGGCTGAACCGTCCGAGTTCGCCACCGCCGGCGCGTTCGTTGCCGACGAGGGACCACGCCTGGCGCTTGTAGGTCCAGTTGTCGGGCTGGAGGCGGTGGCATTCGTTGAAGTGGTGAATGGCCGCACCACGATCACCGGTGCGCCAGAAGTGGTTGGCGAGCTCGAAGTGGGCAGCACCCTCGGATGCCGACATCGGGCGCGGCTGGGATGCTGCGACGACCTCGTCGGGCGTCATCACGTACTGGCTCGCTGCGCCGTTGCGGGCCCAGTCGCGGATTGCGTCCGGGTAGGCGGCGCGGTCCTGACCGCCCCCGAGCAGGCGCATCACGTTCGGGCGCGCCGGCGTGTCGGCGGGCTCGGGGTTCTCGGCGGCCTTGCGAGCTCGCTCGGCCAGCATGTTGCGCATCGACTCGGGATACACCGTCGTGCCTGGCCACCCCGGTTCGGGCGGACGGACGATGACGCCGTTCTCGTCGATCCAGATGACGTTCGGGATGTTGACCACGCCGAACAGCGCATCGAGCTGGTGGGTGGGATCGAGCAGCGAAGGATGCTGCGGGCTCGCCGCCTCGATGAACGGTCGGGATGCCTCGGGGCCACTCAGCTCGAGCGAGACCGTGACGATCTCGACGCCGAGCGGATGCAGTCCGTCACGGAGTGCCTGCCACACGGGCAGGTCGAAACGACAGCCTCAATACGGGGCCCAGGCGACCAGCACCACCTTCTGACCGCGCAGCGAGGACAACCGGAATTCGTTGCCGTCGAGATCGTCGAGCACGAGCTCGGGTGCCTGCGCAGTGACCAGCGCTCGGGCGCTCAGCGACTCCGGGCCGAGGGCCCAGATGCCGTTCGCTTCGTCGTGCAGCAGGGCCATCCCGAGGCGCTGTGCGGTGGTGACCACGTCGAAACCGCCGGGCAGCGGGACACACACGTCGCCCTTGCACGCGCCCTCGGGTTTGATGTCCCATCCGGTTCCGTCGCGGAAGGTGCTGGCATCGACATCGAGGCGATCGAGGATCATCGCTCGATCGTAGTCGGCTTCGAGAGCGGGGCCGGTTCGTGATCGGACCGTCGAGGCGACATACGGTTCGGTCATGTTCGATCTCAAGATCACCGGGGGAACGATCGTCGACGGCACGGGCGCTCCCCGTTTCGTCGCCGACGTGGCCGTCCAGGATGGTGTCATCGTCGCTGTCGGCGCCGACCTCGTCGGCGATGCGACCGAGGTGATCGACGCCCGAGGGCTCATCGTGACACCTGGGTTCGTCGACATCCACACCCATTACGACGGCCAGGCGACGTGGGACCCGGTGCTCGATCCGTCGGCCAGCCACGGCGTGACGACGGTGGTCGCTGGCAACTGCGGCGTCGGCTTCGCCCCGGTCCGGCCGCAGGACCATGCCCGCCTGATTGAGCTGATGGAGGGCGTCGAGGACATCCCCGGCACCGCCCTGCATGAGGGCATCCAGTGGGAGTGGGAGACTTTTCCGGAGTACCTCGATGCGCTCGGTCGCCGAGAGTTCTCGATGGACATCGCCGCGTTCTTGCCGCACGCTCCGCTGCGCCTGTACGTGATGGGTGATCGCGGTGAGCAAAACGAGGACGCGACCGCCGCCGACATCGCGGCGATGGCGGTGCACGTGCGCGACGCTGTCGCTGCCGGTGCGGTCGGATTGTCGACGTCGCGTTCGCTCAACCACAAGACTCTCGACGGCGCGCTCGTGCCCGGAACCTTTGCCTCCTTCGACGAGCTGGCCGGGCTGGCCCAGGCGCTGACGGACGCCGGCGGCGGTCTGTTCGAGGTCGTGCCCACGGGCGAGACCGGCGACGACGAGGGGATGATCCTCGGCGAGGTCGAGCTGATGGCGGCGGTCTCGAAGGCGACCGGTGTCGACGTGTCGTTCCTGATGATCCAGTCGCGCGGTGCGCCGAACCTATGGCGCATGCAGCTCGAGGTCGTCGTTCGCGCCAACGCCGACGGGGCCCACCTGACACCGCAGGTATCGGCCCGCCCCGGTGGCATGCTGCTCGGTCTGTCGAGCTACCACGGCCTGATGCGCCGCCCGACCCTGCGCCGGCTCGAGGAGTCGCTGTCGCTCGAGGAGCTGGCCGCTGAGCTGCGCAAGCCCGAGATCAAGGCCGCGATCCTCGCCGAGACCGACCTGGCGCCGGACCCGCGCCGCCAATTCGAGGGTCTCGCCGAGAACACGCCGTACCTGTTCAGCCGGATGTTCCCGCTCGGCGACCCGCCCGAGTACGAGCCGACCGAGGAGTGCTCGATCGAGGGCATCGCCGCCGCAACTGGCAAGGATCCGTGGGAGGTCATGTACGACCACCTCGCAACCGGCGGATGGATACTCGGTGCGTTCACCAACTATGCAGAGGCGTCCCAGGACCACCTGCGCGAGATGATCGATCACGCCGACACCGTCATCGGACTGTCCGACGGCGGCGCCCACGCCAAGATGATCTGCGACGCGTCGATGCCGACGTACCTGCTCACCCATTGGGCCCGAGATCGCTCGCGCGGCGAACTGCTGCCACTCGAGACCGTGATCCGCAAGCAGACGGCAGGCACCGCGGCGGTCGTCGGGCTGACCGACCGGGGCACGATCGAGGTCGGCAAGAAGGCCGACCTCAACGTGATCGACTTCGCCGGCCTGCACCTGCACGCCCCACACTCCGTCGACGATCTGCCCGCCGGTGGCCGGCGGGTGTTGCAGCGCTCGACGGGGTACGTCGCGACGATCGTGGCCGGCGTCGTCACGCGGCGCAACGACACCGACACGGGCGCCCGCCCTGGCCGTTTGGTGCGCGTCACCCACTGACGCCGAGCGACCAGCTCCGGCCAGCAGGACAGCGAGCCCGCGCCTCCCGCGCCCCCTCGAGAGCGCGCCCCCTCGAGAGCGCGCCCCCTCGAGAGCGCGGAAGTCGCGCCCAAGGTTCGGGATTGCGACGCAATCCCGCTCACAACCCAACCGTGGGCGCGACTTGCTCGCCCATCCGCCGCTGCACCGCAGCCGGCCGGCGCTGCCAGTAGATCATGGCGACGTCCGCGGACACGCCGCCAGCCCGAGCGCGCAAAGCGCGCCCGCGGTTGGGGGTGGGGTCGGAATGCCGCTCACAACCCAACCGTGGGCGCGAAGTGCGCGCTCGACTGCCGCTCAGAATCCAACCGTGGGCGCGAAGTGCGCGCCCTGGGCTGTCGGCGCATCCACGAACTCAAGATCGGGGCTGGTCCGGCCGATGCATCAGCGTGAGCAACGATGGTCCGACCTGCACGAATTCGCCGCTCCGGTCGATCGACTGGGGCTGCGACTCCGACGGTGGAACCTGGGTCGCGTGTACCGAGCACCTCGGCGTCGTCGTGGAGTGGATGGAGCTCGGCCACGAACTGGTCCGCGCCGGACGTCACGACGATCTCGGCGAGCCGTGCGCGTGGACGCCGCAGATGACGGCCGAGGTCATCGCCGAACTACGCGCAGCTCGCCAGTCGGCGCGTCGCCACTACACCGAAGCACTGGTCGGCGCGGTCTGATCTGCCGCTCGACGTCGCCCGACCTCGCCGCCCCGAGCGCCCGGATCAGGTGCCCGGATCAGGTGCCTGGATCAGGTGACGGGCTCGAGCAGGACCAGCGGTATCTCGCGCTCGGTCTTGCGCTGGTACCCGGCGTAGTTCTTGTGGTCCTTGGTGATCGTCGGCCACAGGTCGGCACGCTCGTCCGATGTTGCGACACGAGCGGTCATCGCCCGGCGCGGTCCGCCCTTGTAGGCCACCTGCACAGCTGGGTTGGCCTCGATGTTGAGCAGCCACGCCGGGTTGCGATCGTCACCGCCGCGTGACGCGACCACGACGATGGTGTCGCCGATCTGGATCGGGGAGGTGAGCAGCGACGAGCGCAACTCGCCGCTCTTGCGACCCGTCGTCGTCAGCTCCAGCACAGGCATCGATCCGGCCTGCCAGCCGACCTTGCCGAACGTGGCCTTCATCACGGCGCGGTGGAAACCATTCATGACCTTGAGGGCGACATCGCTCGGCATTCGACGACAGTATCGCTGCGACACGAGGTGTCGTGACGGACGACGCGATGATGTCGGCATGGACCTCCAGGGAGTTGCCGACCGGATCGAGATCGCTGAACTGCTGGCGCGCTACGCGCGGGGCTTGGACACCAAGGACTGGGACGTGTGGCGGTCGGTCTTTGCCGACGATGCGTACATCGACTACCGCTCGGCCGGCGGCATCGACGGCACCCGCGACGAGATCGGCGCGTGGTTGGAGACGACGTTCGCGATCTTCCCGATGAGCCAGCACGCGATCACGAACATCGAATGCGAGATCGACGGGGACTCGGCGCGGGCCAGGGCGATGTTCCACAACCCCATGCAGCTGCCGGGCGTCACCGGTCCCAGCTTCTGTGGCGGCTTCTACCATCACCGCATGGTGCGCACCGCAGACGGCTGGCGCAGCGTCGAGTTGGTCGAGGAGAGCTCGTGGAGCAGCAACTGGCCGGGTCTCTGATCTGACGCGGGGCGGCTACGAGCGCAGCAGGCGCTCGATCGCTTTGGTGGCCTCACCGACCATCTCGTCGAGGTGCTCGGGATCGTTCGTCGCCGCATTGGCGACGCAGTGCTTCATGTGCTGGCCGACGAGGCCGACGGCCACGCTCTGGAGCGCCTTGGTGATCGCGCTGACCTGGGTGAGCACGTCGATGCAGTAGGTGTCGTCGTCGATCATCCGCTGCAGTCCGCGAACCTGTCCCTCGATGCGGCGGAGGCGTTTGATGTAGGCGTCCTTGTCCGGGCTGTACCCGTGCTCGCCTGTGGCTGACTCGGTTTCCATTCCCGCCACTATACCCCTCCGGGGTACTTGATCGGAACTTCGACTGTGGTGGTTGTGAATACGGGGGTGGGGTATAGTCTGGGTTGTACCCCAGGGGGTATTCACCACAGAGGAGCGAATCATGGAAACCACTACCACCTTCACCGTCACCGGTATGACCTGCGGCCACTGCGTCGCAGCCGTCACCGAAGAGGTCACCAAGCTCGATCACGTCACCGCCGTCGACATCGATCTCGCCAGTGGGGCGGTGTCGGTCCGCTCTGACGGCCCCATCGATCCGGTGGCCTTCGCCGAAGCAGTCGACGAAGCCGGATACGCCGTCGCGTCATGAACGCAGGGGCCAAACTCGCCGGGTTTGCGGCGGCCCTGGCAGCCAGCTTCGGCGGTGCTGCGGCACTGGGTTCGGCGGTCGGGCCGATCGACGTGGCTGACGGTACCACCACACACAGCGGGATGACGGACGTGGGCAACGCCGGCACGGCGACAGCACTGCCGCGTGGGCTCGCCGTCGCCGAGGCGGGCTACCGTCTGGCCCTCGACACGACCACCGTGGCAGCAGGTTCCGTTTCGTCCTTCGCGTTCACCGTTCTCGACGATCGTGGTGCGCCGGTGACGTCGTTCGACGAGCTCCACCAGCGACGCCTCCACCTGATCGTGCTGTCGCGAAACCTGGTCGGCTTCCACCACCTCCACCCGACGATGGATGCAATCGGGCACTGGTCGGTCGACCTGCCGGCGCTGGAGCCCGGCTCGTACCGATTCTTCGCCGACTTCCAGCCGACCGGGGCCGAGAACCTGACCCTCGGTGCTGACGTCACCGTGGCCGGCGACGTCCTCTCGATCGCCACGCCGGCGCCGGCGGCCACGTTCGCGGTCGACGACCTCGTGGTCGCGTTGGCCGGCACGCCGATGGTCGGCGACGCTGAGCTGAGCTTCACGGTCGAGCGCGACGGGGCGGCCGTGACGACCGATCCGTACCTCGGCGCTTCAGGCCATCTCGTCGCGATCCGCGTCGGCGACCTGGCCTACCTCCACGTCCACCCCCACGACGGCCCCAGTCCGGTCATCACCTTCACCGGTGAGTTCCCTACCGCGGGCGCCTACCGACTGTTCCTCGATTTCTCCATCGACGGCACCGTGCGCACTGCGGCGTTCACGGTGTCGGTGCCCGACACCGACACGCTGCCGACCACACACCCGAAAGGGCACTGACATGTCCACCACCGTGACACCCCACGACGATGCCAACCCCGTCGCCGGCCACGAGATCAGCCTCGACATCGGCGGGATGACGTGCGCCTCGTGCGCCGCGCGCATCGAGAAGAAGCTGAACCGGATGGACGGCGTGACCGCCTCGGTGAACTACTCGACGGAGAAGGCCAAGGTCACCTTCGCCGACACGGTCACCACCGACGATCTGATCGCCCAGATCGAGGCGACCGGCTACACCGCGCACGTGCCCCGGTCAGCGACACAAGTGTCCGTCGAGGGCACCGATGCCGTCGAGGCCGACGACCCGACCCGGCAGCTGCGCCAGCGGTTGATGATCTCCGCGATCCTCGCTCTTCCGGTCGTCGCCCTGGCGATGATCCCGTCGCTGCAGTTCGACGGCTGGCAGTGGTTGTCGCTGACCCTCGCTGCACCGGTGATCACATGGGGCGCCTGGCCGTTCCACCGGGCGGCGTGGACGAACCTGCGCCATGCGACAGCGACGATGGACACGCTGATCTCGGTCGGCACCATCGCTGCGTTCGGCTGGAGCCTGTACGCCCTGTTCCTCGGTGATGCCGGCGAACTGTCCATGCGCCACGGCTTCTCGATCCGCCCGCAACGGGGGATGGGCTCGTCGCAGATCTACCTGGAGGTCGCCGCAGGGGTCACGGTGTTCATCCTCGCCGGCCGGTATTTCGAGGCCCGCGCCAAGCGTCGCTCCGGTGCCGCACTGCGCGCCCTGCTCGAATTGGGCGCGAAGGATGTTGCCGTGCTCCGCGGCGCTGTCGAGACCCGAATCCCGGTCGATCAGCTGGTGGTGGGTGACCGGTTCGTGGTCCGCCCCGGGGAGAAGATCGCCACGGACGGAATCGTCGAGGCCGGCACCTCGGCCATCGATGCCTCGCTGCTCACCGGTGAGGCCGTGCCGGTCGAGGTCGCGCCCGGCGACGCCGTCACCGGGGCGACGGTCAACGTCGGCGGCCGCCTCGTCGTACGCGCAACGCGGATCGGCGCCGACACGGCGCTCGCCCAGATCGGGCGGTTGGTGGAGGACGCGCAGACCGGCAAGGCCGAGGTGCAGCGCCTTGCCGACCGGGTCTCGGCCGTCTTCGTCCCGGTCGTGATCTCGCTCGCCTTCGCCACGCTCGGCTTCTGGCTCACTGCCGCCTCGACTGACTCCGCGACGACTGCCTTCACCGCTGCTGTCGCAGTGCTGATCATCGCCTGTCCGTGCGCGCTCGGGTTGGCGACGCCGACCGCGCTGATGGTCGGCACGGGCCGCGGGGCCCAGCTCGGCGTCTTGATCAAGGGACCGGAGATCCTCGAGTCGACCCGCCGGGTCGACACCGTGGTGCTCGACAAGACCGGCACCGTCACGACCGGCAAGATGGCCCTCGTCGACGTCATCGCGACCGGTGATGCGACCCGCGCCGAGGTCCTCTTCCTCGCCGGGTCCCTGGAGGACGCATCGGAGCACCCGGTCGCGCAGGCCATTGCTGCCGGCGCTGCCGCCGAGGGGATCACGCTGGCCGAGGTGGAGGGGTTCACGAACTCCGAAGGACTCGGTGTCCATGGCGTGATCGACGCCCATGCCGTTGTCGCCGGCCGTGAGCGGTTCCTCGCCGACTGGTCGCTGCCGATCGACGATCATCTCGCCGCTGCGCGTGACGATGCCGAGGCGGCCGGACGGACGCCGATCTTCGTCGGCTGGGACGGCCAGGCCCGGGCCGTGATCGTGGTCGCTGACACCGTGAAGGCAACATCGGCGGAGGCAATCGCGGGGCTTCGGGAGCTGGGTCTGCGCCCCGTGCTGCTGACCGGCGACAACGAGCGTGCCGCTCGCGCTGTGGCGGCCCAGGTCGGCATCGACGAGGTCATCGCCGAGGTCCTGCCTGCAGACAAGGTCGGCGTCATCCGCCGGCTGCAGGCCGAGGGTCGGGTCGTCGCGATGGTCGGTGACGGGGTCAACGACGCGGCTGCGCTGGCTCAGGCCGATCTCGGCCTGGCGATGGGCACCGGTACAGACGCCGCGATCGAGGCCAGCGACATCACACTGGTCCGCGGTGACCTGCGCGCAGCCGTCGACGCGATCCGCCTCTCCCGGGCCACGCTGCGGACCATCAAGACCAACCTGTTCTGGGCATTCGCGTACAACGTCGCCGCGCTTCCGCTCGCCGCGGCCGGCCTGCTCAACCCGATGCTCGCCGGATTGGCAATGGCGTTCTCGAGTGTGTTCGTCGTGTCCAACAGCCTTCGTCTGCGCCGCTTCGCGACATCGAGCACACCCGTCGGCCCGTGAACTTCCGTATCGACGGTGTCGTGCCTGCGAGCCGGGCAGAATCATCGATGTGACCACGACCCCAACACCGCAACCACCCACGGACACCGTGAATGCGTTCGTCGGCCCGCCCTCGATCCTCGCCGTCGGAGCGGTGGACGGTCCTCTCTCGGGCACGTCGCTGGCCGTCAAGGACATGTTCGACATCGCCGGACTCGTGACCGGCGCCGGGAATCCGCGCTTCGCCGCGGATCATGCGCCGGCCGACGGGACCGCACCTGCCGTCGAGATGCTCGTTGCGGCCGGGGCCACCGTCGTCGGCAAGACCATCACCGACGAGCTCGCCTACTCGCTGTCGGGTACGAACGTGCACTTCGGGTCGCCGATCAACGTGGCGGCTCGCGGACGTGTGCCTGGTGGGTCATCCGCAGGCTCTGCGGCGGCAGTCGCAGCCGGCCTCGTCGATCTCGCGCTCGGGACCGACACCGGCGGTTCGGTCCGGGTGCCGGCGAGCTACTGCGGCATCGTTGGTTTCCGACCGAGCCACGGCGCAGTTCCCATCGATCGCGTCGTGCCACTTGCCCCGTCGTTCGATACGGTCGGCCTGCTCGCTCGGGATCTCGACCTGCTCGTTGCTGCTGCCGAGGTGTTGCTGAGCGGATCAGCGCCGTCCAGCGCCGTCCCGTCGTCCCGGCTCGTATTGCTCCGGGAGGCGCTGGATGATTCGTCCGCTGACGTCGCCGCCGAGGTGGCCCGCGTCGGTACCGGGTTGGGAGCCGTCGAAGCCGTGTCACTCGGCATCGACCTGGCCGAAGCGATGGGTGCGTTCCGGGTCCGACAGGGCTGGGAGGCGTGGCAGGCTCATGGCGAGTGGATCACCGCCCGAGCGGCAACCGGCGGACCCGGCTTCGGTCGCGGCATCGCCGCCCGGTTCCAGATGGCCTCGGCGATCACCCTGGACGAGGTCGCGGCCGCCGATGTCGTGCGCGAGCGGGTCAGTATTGCGGTCCAGCGGGCAACGGCGAACGGCACGGTGTTGGTGATGCCCGCTGCGGCCGGACCCGCGCCCGAACCGACCCACGTCCCGGCTTCGCATGAGCTGCAGCGGAGCCGCACATTGCGTCTGACCTGCATCGCGGGTCTGTCAGGGGCGCCGGTGGTGGTCCTGCCGATGGGCGGTGTCGACACGGGTGATGGCCGGTTGCCGCTCGGCATCGCGTTCGTCGGCGCGCCCGGATCGGACCGGCAACTGCTGCAACTGGCCGTCCGTGTGCAGGCCGAACACGTCGCCGCAACCTCGTGAACGCGACCGAGACGGCGACTTCAGCGCCTCGTCCGAGATCTGGAACTGGGTGGCGCCGAGTCCGCAGGTCACGGCGCCGAACATTCTCCACCGAGGGGGCTCGAGAGCACCGGAGTGGCAGCTGCTCTCAGCCGCTGGCGCCGACGGTCATCGTGTCGCCCTGCTTCACGCCGCTGTAGGTGCCGCCGGTCGCGGCCTGCACGCCGACGAGGAGCAGGCCGTCGTCCACGCATGCCGGCTGCGCGATGTGATGTCGGTCGTCGCACAGCCAGAGGTTGCCGTCGGCGTCGGCGAGCACGATGCCGACGGCCTCCACGGACGCGCCGTCCGGACAGGCGCGGGCATGGGCGACGCTCATCGGGAACATGCCGGGGTCGACGGCCGTGCGGTAGGTCGCGCACGTCGGAGCGGCGGTCGAGGTCGACGGTGCAGCTGAGTCGGTCATTGCTGTGGTTGTGGTTGTGGTTGCGGTCGTGCTTTCCGTTGAGGGCGTCGCCGATGCGCTGCTCGCCGACGGCGCTGCGCAACCGGCCAGCACGGCCCCTGCGCCGGCCACGGCGATGGCCGCGAACGTCATGAATGTGACCGAGCGGACAACGGGGGCGGGTCGAGCCGTGGGCGATGACATGATGACAACACGTTCCGCTCCGGGTTTGGGTTGAGCCGCGGCCTTGTTCGTCGTCGCAACGTCTGGGCGCTCTGTCACGGCCGTTCGACGAGCGCGGCGAGGTTCGCCAGGGCCATTCCCGTGCCGGCCTCGTTGTCGGCCGCCGGCACCGTGTCGGGCAGACCGTCATGTCTGATGGTGACATCGGTCCCCGAGGCCTGCGGTGCGAGGGTGGTCGTCATCGTCATCGTGGCGCTCATCCCCGGATCATCGGTCTCGAAGGCGAGGACCTCGACGACCATTCTGTTCGGGACGAGTCGGTCGAAGTTGCCGGCATAGGTGTCGGTGTGGGCCGACGTCTTGCCGGCTGAGCGCGGATCGTCGTACGTCAGCGAGACCCGGAACGAGCCACCCTCCTGCGGATCGAATTCGTGCACGTGGCTCGTCATCCCGTCGGGCACCCGCCACCGGGCGATCGAGTCCGCGTCGAGCAGTGCTCGGTAGATCGTCTCCGGCGAGGCTGCGATGTGTCGTGACACCGATGTCGACTGCAAGAAGGCAAACGTACTCGGCGCGGATCAGGCCATCCACTGACCGCAGTTGACATCGAGGGTCTGGCCGGTGATCGAGCGGGCCCGGTCGGACGTGAGGAACACGATCGCGTCGGCGAGGTCGTCGGGCGTCGGCAAGCGGCGCAGGGCCGTCTGATCCGCCATCTTCTGTTTCGCCGCTTCCGGGGACGTGCCGGAGCGCTCGGCCATGCGTGCGAACATCGGCTCGGTGCTGGCGCCTGGGGTGAACCCGGGCAGCACGATGTTGACCCGGATGCCATCGGGACCGACCTCTTTGGCCAGCGTCTGCGCAGCGATCGTCAGTGCACCCTTGGTCGCGGCGTAGGCGCCCTGACCGGGATTGATCGCGCGGACTGCCAGCGTGGACACCATCACGATCGAGCCACCGCCGACGGCCTGCATGTACGGGATCGCAGTACGCGCGATCTCCAGCGGACCGAGCACATTGACCTGCCAGGCCATCTGCCAGTCGGCGAGGTCCGAGTTCATGATCGTATGGTTCGGGGTCCCCTTGGCCGCACCGCTGACGATGACGTCGACCCGCCCGAACCGAGCGACGGCCGCTTCGACGAGCGCCCGACACTGGACGACGTCGCCGGTGTCGGTGGGCACTGCGAGCGCATCGACGCCGATGGCAACGACCTCCGCGGCGACCTCGTCGAGGTAGGCGGCAGTGCGCGCGGCCAGCACGACATCGAACCCCTCGCGAGCGAGACCCAGCGCAGTCGAGCGTCCGATCCCTGCACCGACGCCGGTCACGATGGCGACCTTGCGTTGACCGCTCATGCGCGCACCGCGCTGAAGTCGTCGGCCATCCGGGTGAGCAGGCGGGCGAGGTGGGCGAGGTCGACGACCGTCCACTTGGCGAGTGCGTCCGACGCTGCGGCGATGGACGCGGCGCGCAGCCGCTCATAGGCCTCTTGGCCGGATGACGTGATCGACACCGTGACCACCCGCCTGTCGTCACCGTCGGTCGTGCGCGCGACGTATCCGGCGGCCTCCAGCGACCGCAGTTCTCGGCTGGCGAGCGTGGCGACCATCCCGGCACGTCGGGCGATGGACGACACGCGCTGTGGGCCACCCCGGTCCAGGACACCGAGTACGCCCATCCCCGGAGTAGAGACGTCGACGCCCGCCTGGGACGCTCGGCGGCTAGCCGCGAGCACACTCGAGCCGACGCGCCCGATGGTGCCCATCGAGCGCTCGATCTGATCCAGAGCCGTTGCACGTCGCATGGTGCAAGAGATTAGCTGGCCGACTTGAAAATGCAGAACAAGAATCCCTAACATTGTTTTGTACATCGACGGCACGAGCTGGCGATGGATCACTGGGGGCTTTGATCATGGGACGTCTCGACAAGCGTGTGGCAGTCGTGACCGGAGGCGGCGACGGCATCGGTGCCGGCATCGCCCGACGGTTCGCCGAAGAGGGTGCCCGTGTTGTCATCGCAGAGATGAACGAGGACCTCGGTCGGGCCACGACGGACGAGATCGCCGCCTCGACCGGCGCAGAGATGTTGTTCGTGCGTACCGATGTGCGCCGCAAGGACGACAACATCGCGATGCTGGAGGCCGCAATGGAGGCGTGGGGAACCGTCGACATCCTCGTCAACAACGCGTGGGGCGGCGGCAAGCTCAGCCGCGTCGAGTTCAAGACGGACGAGCTGATCGACCACGGCCTGTCGGTCGGCTTCCGCGGACCGCTGTGGGCGATGCAGGCCGCCCATCCGATCATGAAGGCCCAGAAGTACGGGCGCATCATCAACATCTGCTCGCTCAACGGCGTCAACGCGCACATGGGCACGCTCGAGTACAACTCGGCCAAGGAGGCGCTGCGGGCTGCGACCCGCACCGCTGCGCGCGAATGGGCGAACACCGGCATCGTGCTCAACGTGATCTGCCCCGCGGCGAAGTCGGCCGCGTTCAAGGCGGTCATGGCATCGCATCCCGAGCTCGTCGCAGCGGCCGATGCATCGAACCCGATGGGCTACATCGGTGATCCGTACGAGGACATCGCACCGATCGCGCTGTTCCTCGCCAGTGAGGATTGCAAGTACCTGACCGGCAACACCCTGTTCGCCGACGGCGGCAGCCACATCAACGGCTCGTCGTGGGCGCCGGAGCTCTCCGACGAGCCGTGAGCCCCAGCGCCGAAGCAATCGAGACGGCCTGCTTGGTCAGGTCGGTGGTGCCTCGACGACGGCGATGTGGTTGCCGTCGGGATCGCTGATCATGAACAGCAGCGGGGCGCCCGGCGTCGGCGTCGGCGGCATGTCGATCGTCACGCCCAGCCGCTGGAGGCGAGCGAATTCGGCCATGACATCGGACGAATCGATGCCGATCGTCCCTCCGCCGGGCTGATTGCCCATGGGCGGGTTCAACGACAGGCGACCGTTGGACCCCGGTGGCGCCACCTCGAGCCAACGGTTCTCGCCGTTCTCGCCGAAGCGAACGTCGGCGCGGATCTCGAAGCCGAGCTTCTCGCGATACCACGCTGTCGCAGCATCGACATCGTTGACGGTGAACATCGTGACGCCGATGTTGGTGAGTGTGGACGTGTCTGTCGTGTTGTCAGTCATGTAGTGGTCGACGTCGCGCGGAGGGAGAACTCATCGGCGTTCTGGACGTGGGATCGGCGCGCCGTCAGGCGGTGACGTGCTGAATCAGCTCGACGAGGTAGCCGTCGGGATCGAGGAAGAACGCGGCGATGACCGGCCAACGGTCGAGGCGCTGCGGCGCGAAGGTGGATTCGCAGCCCCATTCGACGGCCTTGTCGTGGATTGCCTTGGCGTCGTCGACGATGAAGTAGATCTTCCACAGTGCGAAGCCGTGGTCGACCGGTTGTCCGTCGTTGTAGCGCTCTGCGAGCTGCAGGCGCCCACCGCCGTCGTCGGCGGCGACGACGATCTCGTGGACGTCGTCGATCTCGGTCCGGCTCTGCACCTTGAGGCCGATGACCTCGGTGTAGAACGTCTCGGCCTTGATGATGTCGCTGACGTAGATGCAGTACTGGCCGACCTTGGTCGCCATGTTTCCTCCAGTGGTTGAGAGAGTGAGTGAGTCGTCGAATTGCCTCAGCGCGGTCGGGCGCGCAGACGTGCGTCGATCAGCTGCTGGCGACCGGTAGGCCTGCGAATGCCGGGCACTTCAGCGCAGCGGTGGGCACCTCGACCAGCGAGATCGGCTGATCGATGTCGATGACGCGCGGACCCCACATGGCAGCGACCGGACGCAGTGCGTCGAGGTCGAACCCATACAGCGCCGCGGCATTGCCACCGACCATCATCGCCACTTCGTCGGTCGGGACGCCGGCGAACGCGGCGCGCAGCGCCTCGTGCGAGAACGGGTGGCTCGCTTCTTTGTGCGGGTAGTCGCTGCCCCACATGATCTTGTCGATGCCGACGCGGTGGCGCAGTTCGACTTCGGCACGCCGGATGAAGCTGGCGCCGATGTGGCACTGCCGCGCCCAGTACTCGCTCGGGCGCAGCGCCAGACGCTCGACGACCGAGCCGCCCCATTCGGCCTCCTGCGAACCGGTGGCCGTGCCCATCCG
>JANXUX010000260.1 GCA_025351965.1 Actinomycetes bacterium
CCCAACTTCATCAGCGATGCAGCCGTCGAGGCGACCGGACCCTGGCGTGAACCGAGGGCCTTGAGTGCGTTGCCTCGCGCCAGGAGGGCCGCGAGCCGCTGACGTTGCAACGCGTCGAGGCTGCGGCCCTCGGCCATTCGCGCCATCGACTCGAGGCGCCGTTCGAGTCCGATGACACTCGCTCCGATGTGGCCGCGCTCGTTGGTGAGGACGGCCATCCCGACGCCCCAGCCACCGTGTTCGGGTCCGAGCAGTTGATCGGCCGGCAATTCGACATCGGTGAGGAACACTTCGTCGAACTCGGCCTCTCCGGTCATCTGGCGCAGCGGTCGGATCTCGATGCCCGGGAGGTCCATCGGGATCAGGAAGAACGAGATGCCCTCGTGCTTGGGCGCCCGTGCACTCGTGCGCGCCATGAGGATGCCCCAGTCGCTGCACCGACCCCCGCTGCACCACACCTTCTGACCGTTGAGGATGTAGCGGTCGCCGTCTCGTTCGGCGCGGGTGCTCAGCCCGGCCAGGTCGCTGCCGGCGCCCGGCTCGCTGAACAGTTGGCACCACACCCGGCTCGCGTCGAGGGTCGCGCGCAGGTGCTCGGCCTGCTGGCCGGGCGTGCCGAAGCGCTGGATCGATTGGCCGGCGAGCACGAGCCCGACCATGTTGAGGAACGGGGGGACGCCGACGAGCGCGCACGACTCGATCCATGCCGCCTGGTGCTGCGCGGTGAGGCCGCGGCCACCATGCGTGAGAGGCCAGTGGACACCGGCGAAGCCGGCGGCGTGGATCCGCTGCTGCCAGGCGATGCCCGCCTCGATCAGATCGGGTGGACAGATCGCGCCGTAGTCGCGAGGCGCATACCGAGCATTGCCCGCGAGCCACGCAACTGCTTCGGCTCGGAACGCATCGACACCCATGTCTTGGGCACTAATGTCGTCCGCGATCGCGTCGTCCATGACCGCGAACCTAACGGTGCGCGGCGGCTCGCGCTGGCGTCAGGCGAGGAAGGGGAGGAACAGCGCCGTCTCTTCGCCGAGGTTCGCCGGCACCGAGTAGCCCTCGCGGTCGGTGATCGTCGCCCAGTTGTCGCGCACGTCCTCGGGGCTGATCGCGGCGTGGTAGTAGCCCTTGGTCTCACCGAGGAACACCTCGGCGACGCGACCGCCGCCGACGCTGAACACGCGGCCGGTGGCCTGGCATTCCTCGCTGGACAGATACGTCACCAGCGGTGAGATCAGCGACGGGTCCAGCTTGTCGCCGAGCGCACCGAGCAGGCTCTCGGTCATGCGGGTCAGCGCGAGCGGCGCGATCGCGTTGGCCTTGATGTTGTACTTGGCGCCCTCGACGGCGAGCACGCGGGTGAACCCGACGAGGCCCATCTTCGCCGCGCCGTAGTTGGCCTGGCCGAAGTTGCCGAAGATGCCGGCAGCCGAGGACGTGCTGATGACACGCCCGTAACCCTGCTCACGCATGTGCGGCCACGCGGCCTGGGTGACGTTGAACGCGCCCTTGAGGTGCACGGCGATCACGGCGTCGACGAGGTCGGGCGTCATGTTGTGGAACGCCTTGTCGCGCAGGATGCCCGCATTGTTGATGACGATGTCGACCTTGCCGAACGCGTCGATGGCGGTCGTGACGATGGCGGCGCCACCCTCGGGCGTGGAGACGCTGTCGGAGTTGGCAACGGCCTCGCCGCCGGCCGCCTTGATCTCGTCGACCACGCGCTCTGCCGCGCCCTTGTCGCTGCCGCTGCCGTCGACCGCGCCGCCGAGATCGTTGACCACGATCAGCGCGCCACGCGACGCCATCAGCAGCGCATGCTCGCGCCCGAGGCCGCCGCCGGCGCCCGTGATGATTGCTACCTTGCCGTCGAATCCAACATCGCTCATGGCACAAGAAGCTATCCAGCCAGCGCAGATGCGCACCAACCTCCCACCCGCTCACCACCGGTGAGCCGCCCACCGCCGTTCATGTCACCGCACATCATCAACGTTGATGATGTGTTGTCGCGAGACATCGTGGACGGGGGTGTCGCGAGTGATCGCGGACAGGTCATTGTTTCAGTCTTTGTTGGCGTGGTCCACCGCGTTTGGTGTTGCCGAGC
>JANXUX010000263.1 GCA_025351965.1 Actinomycetes bacterium
CTCGTCCCTCCGGCCTTCATCCTCGGCCGCCTCGAGCGGGGCTCGGGCAAGAGCGACGTCGGACGCAACGAGAGTGGATTGTTCGGGCTGTTCGGTGTGCTCGCCGCGGTCGAGCGTCGATGGCTGCGCCACCGGAATCTGCCGTTCGGGTTGTCGGCCATCGTCATCGCGCGCAAGCCGCTGTGACGGTTCAGACGGCTCAGACGGCTCAGTCGGTTCAGAGTGCCGCTCCGATGACGTCGCCGACCGTTGTCCGGAGTGCCCGGTCGGCTGATCGTGACGTACTCGCCACGATCAAGATCGCCAGCTGGACCTCGACCTATGCATTGCTCGTGCCCCACCACGTGCTGACGTCGTTCATCGACCCAGCCCGTCAACTCGACGCCTTCGAACGACTCCTCGCCGACCCGTCGCAACGCGTGCTGGTCGCTGAGGACGTCGACCGGGTCGTCGGGTTCATCACGTGTGAACCAGCACATGCTGACGGGCCGTACGTCGACTCGCTGCACATCGCACCGGACCGACGCAGCACCGGAATCGGCAGGCGGCTGCTCGTTGCGGTGGCGGCGTCCTTGGTCACCGAGGGCTTCGATACGCTCCACCTCCACGTGCTCGAAGGCAACGCTCGGGCACGCTCGTTCTACGAACAGTTGGGTGGCCGGCTCGCCGGCCGAGGCGCCGCCGAGTGGGCGCCCGACGATGTCATCGAGGTCACCTACCGATGGGACGATCTGGGCAGCCTCTCGCAGGTGTGACACCCGACCGCATCGCTCGGTACGGGGCCGTCGAGCGTCCGGCCAGGTCACGAACAACCCGCCCAGTAACATCGGCGCAGTCGCCCATCCCGAAGTTGCAATGACCTCCCCTGCCCTCATTCCCGTCTCGAAAAGCAACGCGCAGCCCGGCACCGCCCGGGCTGCTCTTGGTTACCGCGACTTCCGGATCATCTGGATCGGGCTGTTCGCCAGCCAGATCGGCACGTGGATGCAGAACCTGGCCCTGCCGGCGTACATCGATGAGCGCACCCATCAGGCGACATGGGTGGCGATCATGGGCTTCGCCCAGCTCGGCCCGCTACTGCTGCTGTCGGTGCCGGGCGGCGTGTTGGCCGACAAGTTCCCGCGCAAGCCGTGGTTGATCACCAGCCAGGCCGCGCAGCTCGTGCTCTCGGTGCTGATCGCCGTGCTGATCTCGCGGCATTCGTCGCTGTTCGCGATCTTCGTCGTCCAACTCGGCGTCGGAACGTTCAACGCGCTCGGCGCACCGGCGATGCAGTCGTCCATTCCACTCCTCGTCAGTCGGACCGACCTCCCGGGTGCGCTCGCGCTGAACGCAGTGATGCTCAACGGGTCGCGGGTGATCGGCCCGGCCATCGCTGCGGCACTGATCGGCTTCGGCGTCACGGTTCCGCAGATCTTCGTGATCAACGCCGGCACCTACCTGTTCGCCGTCGCCGGCATCGCCCTCATCACGATCCCTCATGTGAGGAGTCAGAGCGTCGAGGGCGACCTCCAGAAGATCCTCAGCGGCCTGCGCATCGCGCGCAGCCGCAGCATCCTCAGCCGGATGCTGCTCACGATGACGTTCTTCTCGTTCGTGTGCCTGCCGTACATCAGCCTGTTCCCGTCCATCGCCCGACTCAACTTCGGCATCGATGCCGAGGGTCCGACGTACAAGTGGCTCTATGCGACGTGGGGGCTCGGCGCATGCCTCGGCGGTCTCGCGTGCGGGTCGGTGCTGCTGCGCTTCGACCGGCGCCGACTGATCACCAACGCGTTCCGGGGCTTCGCCGTCACGATGTTCGTATTCGCCCTCGCCAGCGGTCCGGCGCTGGCGATCCCGATCGCGTTCCTGCTCGGTTTCTTCTACTTCATGGCCGTCACACCCATGGTCACCATGTTCCAAGTCAACATGCGAGACCACGAACGCGCCCGAGTGATGTCGCTGTGGTTCATGGCATTCGGCGGAACGGTACCCATCGGAGCGCTGGCCTTCGGACCCGTCGTCGACTGGATCGGCCCGCGGCCGGTGCTCTTCACCTCCGTTGCCGGTGCGATCGTGCTCAGCTGGTGGTGCGACCTGATCCGCCGGCCAGCCGAGACGCTACCCGAGGACGAGACGGGCGAGGCGCTCAAGGCCCGCCACGCGGCTGGCCTTGATGAGCAGGGCGTCGTCGCCGGAGAGTGACTCCAGTGCGGCGAGTGGATCGGCCACCGGCGGTATGCCGTAGAGGTCGGTGCCGACGACGATCAGCTCGATGCCGGCAGCCGCTGCGATCGCGGCGACCTCGGCATGATCCGCCACCGGGTCGGCGAGCTCGGCCATCACACCGAGCAACGCCACCCGGCGGCCGGTGACGTTGAGCTGGGCGAGCGTCTCCAGTGCTGCGCGCATCGAGGCCGGGTTGGCGTTGTAGGCGTCGTTGATCACGACCGTGCCGGCAGGCGTGTGGCCGATCTCCATCCGCCACGGCGACAGCGTCGCAGTGCCGATCGCATGCGCGGCCGCGTGGAGGTCGACACCGCAGACACAGGACGCAGCGAGGGCCGCTGCGGCGTTGGCAGCCATGTGCTCGCCGCTGACGGCGAGCTCGACCGGTGCACTCCCCCACGGCGTGGCGAGGGCGAAGCGCGGCCGGGCGAGGTCGTCCAGCCATAGCTCGAGGATGCGCACATCCGCCGAGTCGTGGCGCCCGAACGTCAGTACCGAGCCGGCGCACCGTGATGCCATCGCCGCAACTCGGGGGTCGTCAGCATTGAGGATCGCCGTCCCGGTCGCCGGCAACGCGTCGATCAGTTCGGCCTTGGCGGCAGCGACGCCCTCGATCCCGCCGAGCAGCTCGGTGTGCGCCGCGGCGACACGGGTGACGATGCCGATGTCCGGGTGGCCGACCGAACACAACCGGGCGATCTCGCCGGGTCCGCGCATGCCCATCTCGAGTACGAGCACCTCGGTGTCGTCGGGCGCGTCGAGGATGGTGATCGGCAGACCCTGGTCATTGTTGAAGCTGCGCTCATTCGCCGCCGTCCTGCGCCCCGCCGACAGCGCGACCCGGGCGAGGTCCTTGGTACTGGTCTTGCCGACCGAGCCGGTCACACCGACGACGTCTGCGGCGAGACGATCGCGCGCCCATCGGCCGAGGTCGAGCAGTGCAGCGGCGGTGTCGGGCACCACGATGGATGTCGCGCCCTCGGTCGCGTGCCGCACGAGGGCGGCTCCGGCGCCGGCGCTCAGAGCGGTGCCGACGAACTCGTGG
>JANXUX010000271.1 GCA_025351965.1 Actinomycetes bacterium
CCGGCAGCGAGGGCGGCCAGGTCACCGTCGACAGCGCAGCCGGTCGGAAACGAGGGAAGGCCGACGATGGTGGCGAGTTCAGTGTCGGTTGCGGTCGTCGCTGCCCGGATGGCGCGAACCACGTTGGCGGGATCGAGTGGTGGATGAGTTCCACCGGTGTGGGTTGTGCCGTTGATCAGTCCGACTGGGAGCGGCCCGATGGTGCCTCGTTCGGCGGCGAGCGCCCCGGCGCCGAGTGGGGTGAGTCGGCATTCGGTGTAGCGCGGTGAGGCCGGGGTGAAGTCGGGCGACCCAGCGTTGCCGTGGAAGTCGATCAACGGGAGGTGGACGACCCAGTTGCGGGCCATGTCGCACAACGGTTCGTACGCGTGGCGTGGGCCGATCCCGGTTGATTCGGCGAGGACCTCGAGCACCCGTTGTGTCTTCATGTACGGAGCGCCGCTGCGCGCCCCGGCGCGTTCGCAGGCTTCCAAGATGGCGAGGTCGAGCAACCCCAGCCCGGAGAGTTCGCTCATTCCCGCCGCCGCGTTGGATGACAGCGCACCGAGTTGCCGCTCGGCAGCACCACGGTGGATGCAAGCAGGTCGTGCTCGTCAATCGTGGTGTCATCGATGAACTTGGTGATCACGTCGATGTCCCCGAATGGGGTCGTCGACCGCCAACCCCATCCCCATGGCAAGGCGATGCCCGATGTGACCGGAACACGTCCGCGACGGCGCTCAACCTCCGCTCCCAGGTCGATCAATGCCTCGACCAAGGCCGGCCGCTGGGCAAGAGACGCGTCGACCACGATGTCGAGATCCTTCGGGTTCACCGAATCGCCCGTCAGCGAGCGTGCGACAGAACCCACAACCACGAACCGGCAGCCACGTTGACACATGACATCAAGAACCGACTCCGTACGCACCAACCAAGTGTTCCACGACCGCCGAGACACATGAACACGCGCTGCGACAGATCTGCGTCGCTCGGCACTCGTTGTTCTGCATCCGCAATCGCGCTTGCGTCGTCCGCCCTCACCGGGCAACCGGCGCTGTTCCGTATCAGCCTGCATGACTGTCGGACGAGGGCAGCGACCACCGCGATACTCTCCGCGTGATGCTTCCGCACAGCGAGAATCCGCCCGTCGCCCTGATCACCGGGGTCGGCCGCTCAATCGGGATCGGTGCTGCGACGGCAGCTGCTCTGCGCGCCGATGGATGGCGGGTCGTGACTGCCGGGTGGCGTGGATACGACCAACGAATGCCTTGGGGTGCTGACGGCGTTCGACTCACCGACATTGAGGCCGACCTGGCCGATCCCGGCTCGGCAAAGACAGTTGTGAACCGCGCCAACGAACTCGCCGGACCATTGGCCGCCCTGATCTGTTGCCACTGCGAGTCGGTCGACTCCGCAATCCTTGATACAACCGTGGAGAGCTTCGATCGGCACATGGCGATCAACGTGCGCGCGACGTGGCTGCTGATCAAGGCATTCGCCGAGCAGTTTGTCAGTGGCGTGCAAGGCATCGGCCGGGTCGTTGCGATCACCAGCGATCACACCGCCTTCAACATGCCATACGGTGCCAGTAAGGGGGCGATGGACCGCATCGTGCTCGCGGCAGCCGTCGAGTTCGCCACGCTCGACATCACATGCAACGTGATCAACCCTGGAGCGACAGACACGGGCTGGATGGACGCAACGACCGACGCCGCAGTGCGCGACGGCAACCTTCAGGCCCGCGTTGGGATGCCTGCGGATTGCGCCAACCTCGTTCGCTTCCTCTGTTCTCCCGAAGGACAATGGATAAACGCCCAAACGCTGCACTCCGACGGTGGCCGTCGTCGGTGAGCGTGATGATCCCGGCCGCCTGACTGTCACCGACACGCAACAACCAACGTGGTGCCGAACTGCCGCTCGGCGCTCGTTGTGCTGCGCCGGCTGTTGCCTTTGCGCCGCGAGCAACTACCGGGCAATCGGCGCTACTTGTCGTTGCCGGGCGGCTGCGGCCTAGTCTGGCGGTCGGGGGTACGTCCCGACGCGCCGCGATATGGCGTAGCCACTCTCGTGGGTGGGACGTAATTCTGCGACGCCCGTTACGCGCTGTCGCGATCGACGTCGGGGCGCCTTCAGGTGGTGGATTTGCTGGTTGGGGGGGGTGTTACCGTTGTGTGTTGAGCGAAGGGGGATGCGATGGGCGAAAAGGGAAATGCGGACAGGCTTTCAGAGGCTGGTGCGGTGAGACAGCATGTGCCGTCCGCGCTGGATGGGCCGGCGCCAAGCATGGCGAGCGCCGGATCGCCGGTTGGAGCCCAGCGATCGAGCCCGCTGCAGGCTCCGGCGGCTGACGAACAAAGGACGGCTGGGGAAGGTGTGCATCCGGGTGTGTCGACGCCGTCGCCCACTCTGCCACCTTTCGTTGCCATCGGTAGTGACGACGACGATCGCGCCGAGCCGAACTCGTAGTCGAGCGACGGACAGCGATCGTGTCGCTCACAACGAGCGTGTCGGATTTGGTGGGTGCGCAGATGAACATTCGTGTCGTCCCGGAGGTGTTGACATGGGACGTCTGCGTGCTCCGTGTGGCTGTCGGGAGCGTGTCGTTCTGTGTGTGCGTATCCGGAGAGGAGTACCCGAGCTGGATTGAGCAGTTCGCTGCCGGGATGCTCGATGACGAGTTGCGACACGTGGCGTTCGATCCGCCGGCCCGCGCGTTGCGCCGTGTACCTCGCTCGGTTCGCGCAGCGCGCCGCTTGCGGCCTCCACGGGTCGGCGTGGAACACGAATTCAGCGTTCGACGATGCGGTGAAACGATCGATTTTAGGACGGTGCTGCCGGGGTTGTTTCCGGGGGTGGTTCGTGCCGACCCGGCGGACCCGTTCGCGGTGCGCCACAGCTGGGGTGTGATCACCTCCGATGCCGCGGAAGCCGAGGTCGCGACACCGCCGATCACGATTGGTCCAGGTTTCGCGATCGGTGCGATGTCATCTGCAGCGGTCGCTCAGCAGCACCTGCGCGACGCGTGCCCGGACGAGTTCGAGTTCAGCGGGTATTCGACCCATATCAGCGTTTCGTGGTCGCCTCGACGTGATGATCGGCTCTCGCAGGTATGGGCGCTCACGTTCGGCCCGGCGATGATGTTGCTGCTCGACAATCCTGCTTCACCCGGGCTGTTGGTGCGTCCTCGGCCGGGTCGTCTGGAACTGTGCGGGGACTACTGCGACGGGCAACGATTGGCAGCGGCGGTCGCGTTCGCTGCGGCGAGCGTTGCTCATCTTGTCAGCGTCGGTGCTGGCGCCATGGTGGCCTATCGGGTCGATGCAGACTTGCAGCCAGCGCGTGATCGTTACGGGTGGTATCTCGACCGGGCAGCGTTCGGCGGCGACTTATACCGCGGGGCCGATCTCCGTCGGAGCGGCCACAACGTTCGTGCGATCGACCATCTCGGTGCGCTCATCGATCTGGTCCTGCCCGATCTCGACCGAGTTGGTGGTCCGGGAGACCTTGATCTGATGCGTCAAATCAGAACGCACGATCTCCCCCTCCCGCTGCTCGATAGGACGGACAACGCATGAGTGAGTACTTCGGCAAGGTTCCTGATCGGACAGCGTTGCTGGATCGCGAGCGCGCCCCGATCAGCGGTCGTCGGGTTCGCAAGGATCAGGCCAAGCGCCACGACGGGATCACCCCGCAGCGCGGGGGACCCCGGTGGGTGCCGGTTGCGGCGGCTGCCGTTGTCCTCACCGTTGTCGGGGGGGCGGTGGTGGTCGCTCGCAGCGATGACTCACCGGCACCGGCATCCGCAGCGACCACGGTCACCGAACCGCCGGCGACCACGAATGTCGACACGACGGCAGCATCCGAGTCGAGCGCCGCGCCGTCCACCGCCGCAACAGCCGCGCCCACGACGACCGAACCCGCTTCGACCACCGTTGCGCCGATCGTGCCGGCGTCGTTCCGCATGGTTGGCAACGTGACGTCGTCGAACACTGTGGTCACCCCGCAGCGCGACTACGTTCGCACCACGATCGACGTCGGTGATCTTCCTTCGCTCACGCTCGTCTTCTTCTGCGATGTCAGCGGGTGCCGGTTCTCCTTGCGCGACTTCAGG
>JANXUX010000292.1 GCA_025351965.1 Actinomycetes bacterium
CGATCGCCCCGAGTATCGAATCGATGAAGCTGCCACGCCCGACCCGCGCTTGGTGCCGAGCTGCGATGTCGCTGCGACTCTGAATCGCCGAAGATCAGCCTTTGGATCACCCAAAAGAGTCGTCGGATCTGCACGAACCGCCTTGAGTAGTCCACTCACGCTGGTACGCGCCATGTGGGCAAAGGCATCGACCCTGACCGCCTCGTGCGCGTCACCGAGCTGCCGCAGCAGCCAGTTCACCCGTGTCAACGGTCTGCCATCGCCCGGCGCAGCGACGTCCACTTCGATCGTGCATCGACCGGTTCGCACATCGGCGGTGATCATCAATTCGCCGACGGTGTTCGGAACTCGCAAAGAGCCCGACAGCGTTCCCTTGCTCACCAGCTCGTTGAGGAGCGCAGCCGGCCGGATGGTCGGGTCAGCTTGCTCACGGCGAGACAATGACACTTGAACACCCGAGCCTAGATCTCGCTCCAGTCGCAGAGCGGCGAAGCGGAGCAGCTGATCCCATCGCGACACCACTTCGATCGCGCCCTTGTCGTTGGCTCGCAGCGTGCCCGCCAGCACCGACTCACGCACGGCCACCCATGCTCCACCCATGTCCGTGAAGTCGAGCGCACCCGAACGTGGATGCTCGAGATAGCGGATCAGTTCGGCGAGGATCCACGCTTGCTCCGGATCTGCGACTCCACGATGGACGCGCTGCAACACCGCTGCTCACGATCTCGGCCCACGACACGTGATGCAGCGCGACCTTGCGCAGCTTGCGTTTGTCGACGTCCACGGGATGCACGCCGGCGGCAGGCGCGATCTGGTTGGAGATGGTGAGGACGGCATCGAAGGCGTTGTCCTTGGCGATGTCCAGGTAGCTCTCGACCTGCTCGCGACCAAGGTCGTTGTTGCCGGTCTTCACTTCCACGAGCGCTGTCCAGCTGCGCTGGCCACGGGAGATCTGAATCACGCCGTCGGGCCGGACCGTACGCCCGTCGGCATGCAACAGAGGCACCTCGATGAAGGTCTCGATGGCCCCGGACGGCGCCCCGAACGGACGGAGCAATGCCGAGGCGAAGTCACGCACGACGGGGAGCACCGCAAGAAGTGCCGAGGTTGCCCGGGTCTCCTGCTCGTCCGGCCCGCTGATCCCCGACGTTGGTATCAGTCGCGCCGGCTGCCAATTCTCTTCACCCACGAATTCGTCCCCCTCGACACATGAATCACCAGTCCCGAAGAGTGTGACACGCACTGGGCGACCTCGACGCCGTGGCCCGCGTCCACGTCCCTTTGCCCGGCCACCCCGTTGTGGCTCAAGGCGCATCGGACGCGCCACGCCGGCGCTTTCGACCGTGATCGCTGATCTGGTTCGGCCGTCGCGCATGCCATTTAGCGTGCTCAGGGGGTGGGCGGGTGCACGATCTCGAGTTCGTGGAACTGGAGCGCCACCTCACCGACGAGGAGATCCTCGAATTCACCTACATCACGCTGATGTACGAGATGCACGCGACGAGGGCCCGGGCCCTGAAGATGGAGTTCGACGACCGCGTCGATCCGATCGTGGAGGTCGCCGCGCCCGAGGGCGAAGCGGCGCGAGACATCGGTGCCCACATCTCCGGTGGCGACGGCGGATGACCGTGCGGCGCGCCTCAGCTGCCGGACAGCCGCCGCACGAGGGGAGCGAACGCGTGGGCGCTCTGGGATTGCAGGACCGTGTAGGAGTATCCCCATCGATCGCGCCGCGCCATCAGCCGCTGGGCGATCTCCGCCTCGGTGCCGATGAGCACGACGGGTGACGCGAGCACGTCATCGAGCGGTGCGCCCCACCGCCGGGTCAGGCGTTCCTCGTACGCACCGACGTCGTCGGTGATCTCGGCGATCGACAGCCAGGCGTTGAACTCGAGCGAGTCGAACCGTTCGGCGGACGCCGCGCGGATCCACTCGAACTTCTCGTCGATGCTCTGAGCCAATGCGTTCTGGGCCATTGCCACCGAGCCACGACCCGCGGCGGTGGACGGGTTGACGCCGATGATGTCCGCCGCGGTGGCCGCGAACGTGAGCAGGCGCCTGCCGCCCCCAGCGACGATGATCGGCGGACCGCCCGCCCGATGCGGCTTGGGTGTGCCGTCCAACGTCTCGATCCGGTAGTGCTCGCCGGTGAACGTCAGCGGGTCCGTGCCGAACAAGCCGCGCAGCACGGCGGTGTGCTCGATGAGGCGGTCGACGCGCACGCCGGGGGAGTCCATCGGGATGCCCGAACGCGAGTAGTCGAGCGGGTTGTAGCCGGCGCCGAGGCCGACCTCGAGCCGACCCTCGGAGAACACATCGATCGACGCCAGCTCGCGCGCGACCACCGCAGGATGGCGGAAGTCGCAGGCGAACACCATCGGCGCGACGCGCAGGGTGGTGGTGGCCATCGCCGCGACCGCCATCGCGGTGATCGGTCCGAAGCCCTCGTGGAAGTGATCCGGTACGAACAGCGTCGAGTAGCCGAGGGCCTCGATCTCACGGGCCGAGTCGGCCCATGACATTCCCTCGAACGGGCCCATCATCTCGACCCCGAACCGGAATGGATGCAGGGTGCTCAATCGAGCGGACCGACTTCGTGCAGCGAGTCCAACCGGTCAGCGATGGTGGCCTGCAGCGCGTCGCGCTGCGGTGGCATCCGCCCGCCGGCACCGTAGACAGCGCCGCTCCTCGGCATCGCGGTCGGTGGGTTCTTCGCGTACTCCACGGCCTCGGCGAGATCGTGGGCGAAGGCCGCAGTGATGCCAGGCTGAGTGTTCGGCCGGGTGACGCAGAAGTGCAGCGCCGGGGGGAGCTGCAGGGCGTTCATCCGCCAGCCACGGTCTGCGAGGGCATCGTTGACGTGGTAGATGTCCAGCGCGCTGTCCCCCGGTGTGGCCCGGAAGGCGACGTTGAACAGCGAGTCGCCGATCAGTGACAGCTCCGGATGGGTGCGCACCGCGCCCTTGATCTCATCGGCGGTGCGAAAGATGTCCGCGGCGATCGCGCGGTACCCGGCCTTGCCGAGGTGCAGCATCGAGGCCCACGTGGCTGCGATCAGGCCCCCTGACCTGCTGCCGCCCATGCTCGGCGAGGCGTAGTTGCCACCGGGCCAGCCATCGATCAGCAGGTACTGCTGACGGCGCAGCGCCTTGGGCCGGAACAACAGGACCGAGCTGCCCTTCAGCGCGTAGCCGTACTTGTGGGTGTCGGCCGAGATGGAGGTCACGCCGGGGACGCGAAGATCGAACGGCGGCAGCGGATAGCCGAGGTCCTCGGCCCACGGGATGATGAACCCGCCGAGGCAACCATCGACGTGCAGCCCGAGGTTGTGCTCGATCGCCAGCTGGCCGAGCTCGGGGATGGGGTCGATGATGCCGTGCGGATACGTGCCCGCGCTGCCGACCAGGGCCACCGTGTTCGGGCCGATGTGCTCGCGCACGAAATCGAGATCGACCACGAAGTCCTTCGTCACCGGCGCCTTGATCGCCTCGATGCCGAAGTAGTGCATGCCCTTGTCGTGGCCAGGGTGAGCGGTCACCGGCATGATGATCTGCGGGCGATCGATGCCCTTGACGTTGCGACCCCACTCGCGGTAGGTCAGCATCGCGGTGACAAGGCTCTCCGTGCCGCCCGACGTCACGAGCCCACCGACGTCGCCGTCCGGAGACACATCACCGTGGAGCATGTCGGCAGTCATCGCGATGATCTCCGCCTCCATCTTCGTCGCGCTCGGGTACATGTCGCGCTGGAGCACGTTGGAGTGCGCGTAGTAGCCGTAGGCCTCGGTGAGGAAGTGGTAGTGATCGTGATCACCGGAGTAGATCGAGCCGCTGACGCGGCCCGAGTCGCCCTTTGCATCCTCCTCGCTGGACATCTGGCGCAGCTCGTCGAGGATCTCCTCGCGGGCCACGCCGGTCTCGGGCATCGTGCCGTGCACCGGGAACCGTCCGGCATAGGGATGCAGCGGCGACACGGGACGGGTGCTGCTGCCAGTCGGTGTTGTGGTGCTCATGGTCGTTGCTTCTCCGGTGAGTTGAGTGCGTCGTAGAACGGCGCAGCGCGGTCGTGGAAATCGATGAAGGAGGTGCAGAGCCGGCGGTAGAGCCGGTGTGCTTCGGGGTCGGGTTCGTGGAGCTGCTCGGTGGCGAGCAGGGCGCGGACATCGCCGAGCGCGATCGCGTCGTGCTCGATCAGCGCGAGGAGCGCTGCGCCATGCGCGTTGGTGGTCCGCGAGTTGGCGAGGCGACGAACGGGCACACCGAAGCAATCGGCGAGGGTCTGGCCCCACAGCGCAGAGCCGGCGCCACCGCCACCCAGCGACACCTCGGTGTACTCGTGGCCGGCGAGCGCGGAGAAGTGGGGTAGCAGCCAGGCAGCGTTGAGGGCGACGCCTTCCACCACGGCCCGCGCCATGTCCAAACGGGTGGTGTTCAGCCCGACGTTGACGAACCCGCCGCGATTGCGGCGCCGGTAGCCGGGGGCCATCGAGCCGACCAACCACGGGAGGAACATCAGCCCGTTGGAACCGGGCGGCACGGCGGCCGCTGCGGCGAGCACGCGCTCGTAGGCATCAGTGGGAGCGGGCACACCCAGCCCGTCGTCGGGGTAGACGATGTTGTTGACGAACACGTCGAGAGCCTTGCCGCCGACGCCGTTCTCGGCGAGCAGGAAATACTGACCCGGCAACGAACTGGGCGCGGTGGTGAGCCCGTGCTCCATGTCGTGGCGCTTTGAATCGAGGTGGGTGACCATCACGGATGTCGTCCCGATGATCAGTCCGCAGCTGGTCGCGTCGACTGCACCGGTACCCATCGCGGACGTGATCGAATCAATGGTGGCTCCGGTGACGATCGCCGCGTCGTTGACACCGAGGTGCGCCGCGGCCGCCGCCGTGACCGTGCCTCTGGCCGCACCCATCGGCACGAGGGTGGGTAACTTGGATCGCTCCATCATCGACATGCCGAGCAACTCGTCGCTGTACTCGGTGGCGCCCCAGATGCGGTTGTCCACCGCGAGCATCGGGAACATCGTGCCCTGGGTGGCCGTCACGTGGCCGGTCAGCCGGCCGGCGATGGCATCCATCGGCTCGACGAACGCCGCTGTCGCAGCATAGACCTCGGGGCATTCAGCGCGAACGAACGCGACGTGACCGATGTCGTCATTGCCCGACGGCACGAACCCGTGCACCTCGATCCAACGCTCCGTCCGGTCGGGCTGCAGCGCCGGGTTGTGGCGGCGTCCGCGCTGGTCCATCCAGATCAGTGCGTTCCCCGTGGGGGTGCCATCCGCGGCCACCGGCACGGTGGACGAGTACTGGCTGGTCACGGCGATCAAGCCGATGTCGGCGGAGTGCAGCCCCGATGCCTCGATCGCGCGGCGCGAGCAGCGGCCGATGGCCGCCCACCACTCGTTCGGATCCTGCTCCACCCCGCCGCCGGGCACGAAGATCATGGTCAGCACCTCGCCGGTGCCGGCCATCACTGCGCCCGCGGGATCGACGATCGCGACCTTCACGCCGGTCGTGCCAATGTCGATCGCCAGAACGCTGGGGGATGCGACGGTGGTGGATGCGGCCGACGTCATGTCATCCGGCCTGATCGATGTGCGACAGCGCGACCCCACTGTCGAGCGCGAAGTGGCAGGCGACGTGGTGCGTGTCCGGCGCGTCGCCGCGCGTCTCCAACACCGGCTCCTCGTCGGCGCAGCGTGCCTCCGCGCGCCAGCACCGGGTGCGGAACCGGCAGCCCGATGGTGGATCGATCGGGCTCGGCAACTCGCCGGTGAGCACGATCCGCTCACGCGTCTTCTCCACGATGGGGTCGGGGACGGGCACGGCGGACAGCAACGCCCGGGTGTACGGATGCTGCGGCGATCCGTAGACCTCGTCGGCCGTACCGATCTCGACGATCTTGCCGAGGTACATGACCGCGACGCGGTCGGCGAGTTGGCGCACCACGGCGAGATCGTGGGCGATGAACACGAACGACAGACCGAGCCGCTCGCGCAGATCGATCAGCAGGCGCATGATCTCGGCCTGGATGCTGACATCGAGCGCCGACACCGGCTCGTCGAGCACCAGCAAGCCGGGGGAGATCGCCAACGCGCGGGCGATCCCGATCCGCTGCCGCTGACCGCCGGAGAACTCGTGCGGGTAGCGATCGAGGTGCTCCGGCCGCAGCTGCACCAGGCGGAGCAGTTCCTCGACACGGGCGGCGACCGCATCGGCCGGCTCGCCGTGCACCTCCAGCGGCTCGGACAACAGCCGTCGCACCGTGAGCCGCGGGTGCAGCGATGCCTGCGGATCCTGGAACACGATCTGCAGATGGCGGCGCTGCTTGCGCAGCTCGCGGTGGCCGAGCTGGAGCAGGTCCGTGCCGCGGAACCGCACCTCGCCGGCGGTCGGCTCGATCAGGCGGAGGATGCATCGCCCGGTGGTGGACTTGCCGCAGCCGGATTCACCGACGAGCGCCAGCGTCTCGCCCGGCATCAGGTCGAAGCTGACGTCGCTGACGGCATGGACCACCCGGGCCCGCCCGCGCTCGCGGACGTGGAACTCCTTGACCAGGTTGCGCACGCTCAAGATCGGCTCGGTGGGGATCGGCTCGCTGATCTGGGGGATGCTCGCCATCCGATCGTCCATCACCGGACTCCCGTTCGCGTCAGCACGGAGCACGCGGCCATCGTCTCACCGTGCGGCGCGAGCACCGGCTCGGCATCGCTGCAGCTCGGTTGCACCAGCGCACAGCGCGGCGAGAACGGACAGCCCGGTGGCAGCGACTGGGGAGTGGCCGGCACGCCGGGGATGGCCGCCTGGATCTCGTGGCGGGCATCGAGCCGGGGTAGGCACTCGAGCAACCCACGCGTGTACGGATGGCCGGGATCGGCGAAGAGCGGACCGACCGCGCCGTTCTCGACGACGCGCCCGGCGTACATCACCGCGACCCGGTCCGTCGCGCCAGCGACCACGCCGAGATCGTGGGTGATCAGCACGAGCGCGAGGTGGTGCTCGCGCCGCAGGTCGTCGAGCAGCTCCATGATCTGGGCCTGCACCGTGACGTCGAGCGCGGTCGTCGGCTCGTCGGCGATCAGTACCTCCGGGTTGTTGGCGATCGCCATCGCGATCATCACCCGCTGGCGCATGCCGCCGGACAGCTCGTGCGGGTACGCCTTGCACCGTTGCGCGGGTTGGGAGATGGCCACCTGATCGAGAAGCTCCACGGCGCGCGCCGCGCTGGCCTTGCGGGTCATCGACGGCTGATGGGCGCGAATCACCAGCGACAGCTGGCGCTCGATGGTCAGGACCGGGTTGAGCGAGGTCATCGGATCCTGGAAGATCATCGACACCTTCGAGCCGCGGATGCGTCGGAGTGCACCCTGCTCGAGGCCGACCAGCTCGGTGCCGCGGTAGCGGGCCGAGCCGGTGACGGTGGCGCCGTGGGTCAGCCCGAGGATGGCCAGCATCGTCACGCTCTTGCCCGAGCCGGACTCGCCGACGATGGCCACCGAGTCGCCGGGATGCACGTCGAGATCGATGCCGCGCACCGCCGGGACATCGCCGCTCGGCGTGGCGAACGTGACGCGCAGGTCGCGCACCTGCAGGATTGGTTCGCTCATCGGCCGGTGTCCTTGACATCGAAGGAATCGCGCAGCGCATCGCCGACGAAGTTGAAGGAGAGCACGACGAGCAGGATCGCGATGCCGGGCGCTGCGGCGATCCACCACTGGTAGAAGTTCGTCGCCCCGTCGGTGATCATCGCACCCCATTCCGGTGACGGTGGTCGCGCCCCGAGGCCGATGAAGCTCAACGACGCGGTGAGCAGCACGACCTGACCGAAGTCCATGGTCGCATTGACCAGCACCGGTGTGTACGACATCGGCAGGATGTACCGGCGCAGGATCAACCAGCGCGAGGCGCCGATGGCCACTGCGGAGTCGATGTACTCGCGCTGGCGGACCGCGATCACCTGGGCGCGCAGCAGTCGGGCGTAGATCGGCCACCAGACCAGCACCATCGCGATCAGTGCGTTGCGGATGCCGGGCCCGAGTGATGCGGTGATGGCCATCGCGAGCAGGATCGGCGGGAACGCCATCGTGATGTCGACGGCACGCATGAACACCGCGTCGACCCAGCCACCGAAGAAGCCGGCGGCCGCGCCGATGATGGTGCCGATGATCACCGACGACACGATCACGACCGCGGCCACCGGCAGCGAGGTCCGGGCGCCCCACAGGGTGCGGGTGAACACATCGCGACCGAGCTGATCCGTGCCCATCAGATGGCGAAGCGACGGCCCGGCGAGCCGCGGTGCCACGGACTCCAGTGGATCGAACGGCGTCCACAGCGGGAGCGTGATCGCGACGATCACCCACAGCGCGAGCAGGACGACACCGATCAACGCCGGTCCGTGCAGCCACGCCGGCATCCGGCGCGTCGCTGGCTTGCCCGTGATCGGTCGGGTGGAAGAGGGGCCGTCGGAGGGCATCGAGACGGCGGTCATGACAGCCGGATCCGGGGATCGACGAATGCGTAGACGATGTCTGCGATCAGGTTGGTGACGAGGAAGGCCACGCCGCCGAGGATCGTGACGCCGATGATGGCCGGGAAGTCGAGTTTGCGCGATGCCTCGACGGCGTAGTTGCCGACGCCGTTCCAGGAGAAGATCTTCTCGGTCAGCACGGCCCCGGTGATCAAGAACGCGAAGGCGAACGCGACGATCGTGATCGTCGGCAGCAGCGCGTTGCGGAGCGCGTGGGAGTTGACGACGGTGCGCTCGCGCAGGCCCATCGCTCGTGCTACGCGCACGTACTCCATCGCGAACTCGTCGAGCAGGCTGGCCCGCACGAGGCGCGACACGATGCCGACCACGCCGAAGCCGAGCACACTCGCCGGCAGGATGAGGTGCATCGCGGCGGCGCGGAACGTCGAGACGTCGCCGTGCAGCAGTGAATCGACGGTGAGGAAGCCGGTGATCCGGCTCGGCTCGGTGGCCCGCGGATCCAACCGTCCGGGCCCGGGCAGCCAGCCGAGCCGGGAGTAGAAGACGTAGAGCACGAGCAGGCCGGACCAGAACGCGGGCAGTGACGAGCCGAGCAGCGCGAAGAAGCGGGCGACGTGGTCGATCACCTTGTTGCGGTTGCGTGCGGCGAGCACCCCGAGGCCGACCCCGAAGAAGATGCCGATGCCCAGCGCGACGAACGTCAGCTCCAGGGTTGCCGGCAGCCGATCCCAGAGATCGCTGAGCACCGGTCGCCGTGTGGTGAACGACGTCCCGAGATCGCCTTTGAAGAGGTTCTTCATGTACGTGAGGTACTGCACCCCCACGCTCTTGTCGAGGCCCCAACGGGCCTTGGCCGCCGCAACGATCTCGGGGTTGTTGAGCTGACGCTCGCCGACGATCGACACCAGCGGGTCCGCCGGCGTCAACCGCGACACCAAGAAGACGATCGAGGCGATGCCGAGCAGGAGGAACGGCATCACCGCGAGTCGTCGGAGCAGGTACCCCCTCAGGAACGACCCGCCTTCGTCACGAGCGGCCGAGGCGGGCGAGATCGAGGTTGCAGCAGGCGCTGTAGTGCATGCCCGTGATGTCCGCGCGGCTGGCCAGGAACAGATCGGGGTTGACCATCGAGATGATGATCTGATCGGCGATCATCGCCGTGGCGAGCTGGTTGTAGAGATCGGCGCGAGTGGTCGGGTCCTGGGTGGCGAAGGCCTTGTCGAGCAGATCCTGCTCCGATGCCACCGGCTCGGCCTTGCTCCACGTCTGCCACTGCGAGCCCTCGAGCAGACCGAAGTACTGCACGTACTGGCTCGAGTCGGTGTGGTCCGGGGCGAAGTAGAGCATGGTGACCGGGATGCCGTCGCCGCCGATCTTGTCGGCCCACACCGAGATCTCCACCGGGTCCAGGTTGAGGGTGATCCCGACGGCCTTGAGATCGGTCTGGACCTTCTGCATCGCCGTGCTGAAGTCCACGCCGTAGACGTTCAGCGTCGGATACGTGGCGTCGAACGTGAGGTTCGTGGCACCGTCATCGGCCAGCAACTGCTTGGCCTTGGCGACGTCTTGCACGGGCGCGGCCAGCCCGTCCGTGCCGGTGAAGCCGTTGGGGATCGGCGATGCCTGCGACTGGCCGGCGCCGCCGACGGTGACATCGACGAGGCCCTTGTAGTCGAGCGCCAGACGGATCGCCTCACGCACCTTCGGGGTGAGCGTCTCGCCACCCTTGGCCCCGGGGCTGAGGGCGAGGTAGACGTAGTTGAACGTCTTGACCTGCTCGACGTTGATGTCCGAGCCGCTCATGCCGCTGGCGACATCGGACGAGATCTGCATCGCGATGTCCACCGCGCCCTGCTCGAGCTGCTGACGCTGGGTGACCGCTTGCGGCGTCTCCTTGATGATCACCTCGGGGAAGTTGGCCGTGGCGCCCCAGTAGGCGTCGTTGCGCTTGAGCCGCAGCTCGCTGCCGGACTCGTACGACTCGAGCGAGAACGGTCCGCTCCCGGCCGAGTTGGACAGGAACCAGGTCTCGGCCTTGTCGGTGGCGGGATCGAGGGTGGCGCCGTTCGCTTCGGCGACCTTCTTCTCCATGATGCCGAGGTAGCTCGCGTTGACCTGGGCCAGGAACGCCGAGTTCGGCGCCTTGAGGGTCACCTTGACCACGCCTGGATCGGAGTCGTCGATCGTGTCGACGCTGCCGACGAGGTACGACGACGAACCCTGCAACGCCGCGAGCCGCTGCCACGAGAACTTGACGTCGGTGCTCGTCACGGACGTGCCGTCTGGGAACTTGGCCGTGGGATCGAGCGTGAACGTGAACTCGGTCTGGGCGCTGTTGCTCTCCCACTTCGTGGCGAGACGCGGCTCGAGCGTCGTGTTGTCCGTCGGGTCGAGCCCGATGAGCGTCTCGTAGACCGCGGTCATGAAGATCTGACAGGTGTCGCAGTAGGACCGGGACGGGTCCAACGAGTTGACGTCCATGCCACGAGCGATGACGAGCGCCTTCGTGGTGTCGCCGCCAGCACTTCCCGTCGAGCCCGCTGCCGGTGTCGAACCGGCTGTCGCCGAGCCCGACGTCGAGGTGCTGCTGCTACTGCACGCAGCGACGAGTAGACCGGCTGCAACTGCTGCCGCAAGGGAGCGGAGCGGGTTCCTTCGCTGTGGCGAACCTACGACTTGCCTCGAGCCTCCGGCCATGACGCGTCCTCTCCGATCCCATCCACCGACATCATGTCGATGCACTGAGTGCAGTTAATACGGCGGGGTGATCCGGCGTCAAGGGTCATCTGGGATATCGGTACGCTGCAGCCGAAGAGAGGAAACGATCGAGTGAACCAACGCGATGCGCAACGCTTGGAGACCCGTCGCACCCTCGCGGAGCACGCACTTCGTCTGTTCCGCGACCAGGGGTTCGACGAGACCACCGTCGAGGAGATCGCCGCTGCGGCGGGCGTCAGCCCGCGCACGTTCTTCCTCCACTTCTCGACCAAGTCAGCCGCGGCGTTCCCGGATCACGACATCCGTGTGGAGGAGTTCAGGACTCGGCTTGGTAGTGGTGTCGATCGGTCGAATCCCCTGTCCCACCTCTGTCAGACGCTGGTCATCGGTCTCGACACGACGTCACCGATGCGACGCACGCGCTACCAGTTGCTCTCCACCGTGCCGGCGTTGCAGGACGAAGATTCGCGTACAGACCGCGACTACGAGTCGGTGGCCGTCGCCTACCTGATCGAGAGTTGGGGCGATGGCGTGGAGGTGCGTTTGCGTGCGCACGCGGTGGCGAATGCGATGATGGGCGTGATCCGCGCCTCGCTCATCGCGTGGGGCGATGCCGGGATCGATCCGCAGCGCGTCTGCCTGGAGATGCTCCAGCGCATGTTCGGCTCGCCGTTCGACCAACCACTTCAGTCACTGCAGTCAAACACAGCGACCAGCGGATGAGCGTCGTGTGAACAATCAGCGACGATCGAGTTCGCGACACGGCCCCGGCGGGCGTGCCATCCATGGGCACCTGGGATAGCCTTTCGTATGCTCGTCGGAGAGGACCGGACGCCAACACAGCGTTCGACGCCGGTTCGCGAGGTCACCCCGGGTCGTTCGGTACAGCGTCCCACGGACCTCGTCCGTCGAGTCACGGTGCAGGACCGGCCGGAGCCGACACTCGTCCAAGGCGTGGCCGTTCCGTCGGTCTCGCAGAGGATCCGCCGGGTGGAGCGCGATGGCGCTCACGGCGACGGATTCACCGCGCCGGCAGATGTCGAGTCCCGTATCGACGCCGCTCGCTCTGGCGGTGCGCCGCTCGAGCCCAAGGTCCGGTCACGGTTCGAAGGCGCAATGGGGGTCGAACTCGGTGGCGTGCGCGTGCACAACGATGCCTCGTCCGACCAACTGAGCCGTTCCATCTCCGCCAAGGCGTTCACCACCCAGCGGGACGTGTTCTTCTCCAAGGGCACGTATGCGCCGGACACGACCGAGGGTCAGCACCTCCTCGCCCACGAGCTCGCCCACACCGTGCAGCAGGCCGGCCCGGTTCAGCGGTCGATCGCCGACGCCGGCGTGATTCGTCGGGAGGCGATCGACAAGCGGGGCGAGAGTTGGAAGGACATCGACAAGGCCGCGAACGACAAGCGCCTGGCGCATGCCAAGGACGAGTACCTGTTCGACAAGAGCCTGGCGGCCGGCGAGGACGCGACCGCCGAGACCGGCAAGCGCCTCGACGAGCAGAAGGCGACGGTCACGAGCGAGAACGACAGCGGGACCCTGTCCCCGGTCTTCCTCTTCCTCTACAAGCAGAACCCCGAGCTGGCCATCGAGCAGTTCGGCTACAACCCCAAGCAGGCCGCCACCATCCGGGCCCGCCTCAAGGAGACCACGAGCATCCCCAAGCCCGAGGAGTTGCTGCCGCCGTCGGCGATCGCTGCGCACCTCGGCAAGTTCGCCAAGGGTGCGCACGCGTTCATCGACCCGTCGGCGAGCAAGAAGATCGAGGGCGAGATCACCGACACCCGGTTCAAGGGCTGGGGTATCGACGCCAACTTCGTCGCTCCGCTCGACGAGGCCAACGCCCTCAATGCCAAGGCCCACAAGGACCGCGGCATCGAGACGATCGAGGACGAGCTCGGCATCCCCAGCAAGTACTGGTCCAAGAGCGAGTGGAACCCCGCCAAGGAACTCGTCCGCTGGGTGATTCCCAAGCCGAAGCTGAACCTCGGCGAGGACTCCGTGGGTGTGCTGCTCGAGATGGCCACCGGTCAGGAGACCGGCGCCGACCCCAAGCTGTGGGTCGCCGGCGGACTCACCAAGGGTGGGGCCAGCGAGGCCGTTCTCAAGGCGATTCCTCGCGAGCAGTTGATCAAGTTCCTTGCCGACGGCGACATTCGCCAGAAGACCGAGAAGTACCCGGAAACCCGAGACGGCATCACCTGAGGTTCAGGCGTCCGGATCGCCGGCAGCCGAAGTCGCCATCGCCCACGGTTGCTGGGGCAGGACGTGGCCGGTCTCGAGCAATGACTTGAGGTTGGCCAACACGGGGGGCCAACCGTGGCTGATGTCGGCGTGGTCCTGTGCAGTCGCAAGGTTCTCGTGCACCACGGTCAGGCGAACGATCTGCTCCCACGGCTCGATGGTGAACGTGACTCGGGACGGGTCTTGGGCCGGCTGGCCCGGTGACCCGGCGAAGGTGATGACGAGTCGCTCCGGTGGAACGGACTCCAGCACCGTACCGACCACGTCGACGACGCCGGAGCCGTCGATCCGACGGTGCTCCCAGCCCGAGCCGACCTCCCAGTCGGACACGTTCGCATGCCCCCAGAACTGTGCGGTGAGATCGGCGTCTGTGAGTGCGTGCCAAACGCGCTCAGCGGTGCTCTCGATGTAGGTCGTGTAGACGAAGGTGGGCTTGTCGGCCATGGTGGTCTCCTCTGCTTGTCGTTTGATCGCGCTGAGCGCGCTGAACCGCGGGCGTTCGAACTTGTCGATCCATCGCTCCTGCATCTCGTGGAGCGGCACCGGGTTGAGGTAGTGCAGCTTCTCGCGCCCCCTCCGGACGGAGTTGACGAGATTCGCGTCCTCGAGGATCGACAGATGCTGCGTAGCGGATTGCCGGGCCATCCCGACGCCGTCGCACAGTTCGGTCAGGGTCTGTCCGTTGCGCTCGTGCAGCCGGTCGAGCAGGCGTCGGCGCGTTGGATCGGCCAAGGCCTTGAACACGCTCTCGATCTCGTTCGGCATGCGACCATTATGCAGGTATTTACCTGCCTTTTGTCAAGCCCCAATTACGCACACGGGCCGATCGACGACCTCACGCCTTCGTGGTCGGATCCCACGATCTCGAAGCTGCCGCCGCTGGCAGCGCACCAGTCCTTGGGGATGAAGATGTGGTCGATGCGCAGTGCGAAGAGCGTCCAGATGAACCCGCCGACGTAACTGGTCGTGGCCCAGCGGGTGCGTACTGCGTCGATGCGATCGCTGTGCAGCGTCGTGTAGCCACTCGTGCGGTCGGAGAGGTTGAGGTCACCGGCGATGACGACCGGTTCGCCCTCGGCCGCCGCGAGCGAATCGAGGCGGCGGGCATCGAACCGGTTCTGGGCAAAGCTGACCGAGTGCGAGCCGTTGGGCCCGCCGGCGCCGAAGGTCGGGCGTGGCAGATGCACGGCGTAGAGGATGAACGGAGCCGGTCCGGTGACCCGGACGCGCAGCATCTGGTCGTCGAGGCCGGTCGGCGCGTCCAGTTCCTCGAGCGGGAACGTCGAGTAGACACCTTCGGCGTAGTTCTCGCGCTGCAACGACCGCTCTGTGACGAGCCGATACGGGAACTCCGCCGACAGCAGACGATCGGCATCCTGGTTGAGCTCGGACACGACGAGCACATCGGGGTGCTGGGCCATCGCGCTCGCCACGCCCCGCTCGATGGCGGGGTTGTCGTACAGCAGGTTCGTCGCCACGAGCGTGATCGCATCGGTCGGTGGGCCAGTGGTGTCGGGCAGCCTCGGCACGACGACGGCGATGGCTGCGACGATGAACAGAGAGGCGAACCCAGCGACGATCGTCCACGGCCTGTGGGTCACGATGCACCAGACGCCCACCGTCAGCGCGCCCAGCCCGATCATCGGCAGGGCGAGCGCGATCATGTCGCCGAACGAGCCCAACCTGGCGATCAACCACCAACCGGTGAGCCCGAGGACGACACCGACGACGAAGACCACCATGCACACCCACTTCACTCTCGACAACGGCACCCGCGACCCCCTACGGAGCCAGCGCAACGGCCGGCCGAGGGATCTCGTCCAGATCATCCGGCGAACGTAGCGGGCCGTGCCGCTGATCACGCTGCACCCCGGTCCTGGTTCGACGGACTCGTCACAACTGCATGTCTGACAGTCGCCCGAGCGGGGTAGTGCCCCACCGGGCGGGCACCACCTTGGGAGGTCCCATGCAGGACAACGCAGTCTTCAACCACCGAGTCGTCATCGACTCCAACGGTCACAAGGTCGGTACCGTCAGCGATGTCGTATCCGATGCTGCGACGCTGGAGCCACGCTGGCTCGTCGTCGACATCGGTCTGCTCAGGTCGTCGCATTACGTGCCGGTGATCTGTGCGCAACACGTGCCGAGTGGCGAGATCGTGGTGCCATTCGACAAAGCGACCGTGCAACACGCGGTCAGGGCGCATGGCAGCCACGTTCTCTCGTCGGACGAGGAGAGCGACCTCGCCGAGCACTACCACCTGCACAACTGACCCAGCACTACACGCCGCGACTTGTTTCTCCCGGCCCGAGTCGGCAGTCTTGTCGGCTCGCGGCCGAGGAGATTTGCGCGTATGCACCCAACCAGAGCGCACGGCAGACGCTGGTCGCCCGATGTCCGTCGCGTGGTCGGTGTCGGACTCGCCACGACCGTGCTCGTGATCGCAGGTTGCACCAGTAGCCGAGGGCAGTCGAACTCCACGCCCTCGACGGTGGCGGTGAGCTCTCCCGCCGCGTCGACCACCGATGTCGCCGTCACCGTGGCCGCCACCACGACGACCTTGCCGGCAACGACGCTGCCCGAGACGACCACGACCGAGGCGCCGACCACCACGACGACGAGCCCGCCGACGACGACCACGATCGCGCTCGTCACCGAAGGCGCGACGATCATCGTCGCCAACGCCACGAACCTCGACGGCGGTGCCGCCACCATGACCGAGCGGCTCGCCGCGGCGGGTTACCACATGGGTACCGCCACGAACACGGCCGGCGGCGAGGAGTTCCGCGACACCACCGTCGTCTACTTCCTGCCCGCCGGCGAGGCGGTCGCTGCTTCGGTCGCGATGGTGATGGGCGTGTCGATCGCACGCATGCCGACGCCGGCGCCGATCAACGGCGCGACCGCCGGACTCGGCGATGCAACGGTGCTCGTGATGCTCGGCCGCGATCTCGTCGGCAAGACACCACCCGGCCTCCAGGGTCGCTGACCGAGTCAGCCGGCGGCGAGCACCACGCCGCACGTGCCGATCGCGGCGACGAAGAGCGCACTGCTGCTGCCGCTGACCGGTTGGCCGGAGCCGATGGCTCGCAGATCCGCGTCGGTGATCTTGCCGGAGAGCTCGCCGACCAAGCACTCGATCTGATCATCGGTGATCTGGACCTGGCCGCCGATCTGCAGCAACTGGAACAGCTGACGGATCCCTTGGTCGCCCGTTGACAGCGAGATGCCGCCGTTACTGGAGCCGCTGTCGCTCGGCTGCAGGTCGCAGTGCTGTTCGAGGTATGCATCTCGCGCCTTCTTGACCGCCGCGTAGTCCGGAGCGCTGAAGAAGGCCTTGCCCTCCGCTGACGTGACGGCGGCAGTGAAGCTGTAGTCGTACTGCTCCAACAGCGCGATCACTGCCTCTTGTTGGGCGACCGAGTTCTTCCCGATCTCGGCGAAGTCCGCAGGCGCAGCAGCCGTCGCGGCCTTGCTCGCCGCCAGCGCGGCCTCGACTTCGGGTTTCAACACGGCCGGGTCGGTCTCGGAGGTGTTCACCGCGTGGCCGGCCTCCCGGGCTGCTGTGGACAGCCTGCAGAACTCGTCGCCCGCGACCGCGGTCGCGGCCTGGCTGACCGCCGTGGTCTTCGCGCCGCTGCTGCATCCGCCGGCGCCGATCATCAGCACCGCTGCCGCACACGCGGTCATCGTCCGACGGAGTGTGTTCGTGATCTGCACCGGCCGAAGCTACCAGCCGGCGGCGGAGCGGGACCGAGCGCGGTCAGCTGACTCGGACGAGCTCGCGGACTCGGGCGAGCAGCACTTCCAGCGCCGGCTCGTTCATGCCACCATGGGGCAGGATCACGTCGGCGTGACGCTTGCTCGGCTCGATGAACTGCTCGTTCGCCGGTCGCACTGTCGCGAGATACTGGGCGATGATGCTCTCCGGCGTGCGGCCCCGCTCGACGACGTCACGGGCGAGGCGGCGGATGAGGCGAATGTCCGCGTCGGTGTCGACGAACACTCTCAGGTCGAACCGGTCGCGCAGAACGGGATCGTAGAGCACGAGAATTCCCTCGACGACGATGATGCGGGCCGGCCGCACCATCCGGACCTCGTCGCTGCGCGCGTATGCGGCGTAGTCGTACACCGGCACCGGCACGGGCGCGCCGGCGACCAGCGCGGCCAGGTGATCGTTGAGCAACGCCCAGTCGAAGGCGTCGGGATGGTCGTAGTTCGATTGCTCGCGCTCGGCCAGATCCGGATGGGTGCTGGCGACGTAGTAGGAGTCGAGCTTGATCAGGGCGACGTTCTCGGCGCCGGCCAGCTCGGTCAACTTCTCCGAGATGGTCGTCTTGCCCGAGCACGCACCGCCGGCCACCCCGATCAGGAACGGCCTCTGGAACTGCTCGAACGACTCGTCGACACTCATCGCGGGCGACCCTACCAACCACCCGGCGCAGGGCCTGTGGCCTGGGTACTTGTATCGCGCTGTCCTGGCAGGCAGGCTGTGTGGGTGCCAGAGACGATTGAGCTGACCGAACGCGAGCGCGCCCTCTTGGATTTCGAGGGCGGCTGGTGGACCCTCGACGACGCGAAGGACACGCTGATCCGGGCGCGGTTCGCCTGCAGCCTCGACGAGTACTACCAGGAGCTGAATCGGCTCCTCGAGGTTCCGGCTGCGCTCGTTCACGACCCCCTGGTGGTTCGCCGGCTGATCCGTCTGCGTGACCGCAAGCGCCGGGCCCGCCTCGATGCGCCCGCCCAGGTCGATGGCGCTCGCGGAGGAAGCACGACATGAGCAACGATCAGCCCGTTCGCCGGCCACCGGCGAAGTCGAGCGGCGGTGGCGCCCCCATGGGCTCGACCATCAGCATCGTGATCGCCGTCGTCGCCGTGATCGTCGGCTTCTTGATCCTGCGCAACATCAACGACGACGGTGGCAGCGCGAGCGGCAACGGCGGGCTGCCCGAGAACACGTCGGGCTCGACGCTCGGCACCTCCGGCACGGATAGCACCGCAGCGACCACCGCAACGTCGCTTCCGGCCGAGACCACGGCGACGTCGGCGCCGTTGGTCGTCACCGGCGGCACGGTCATCGTCGCCAACGCGTCGAACATCAACGGCGCAGCAGGCCTCGCGACCAAGGCGCTGTCCGGCGTCGGATTCACGATGGGTGATCCAACCAACGCCGCAGCCGGACCCGACAAGCAGCTCGCAGTGACGAAGGTGTACTTCGCCACCGGCGCCGAGGTGCTCGCGGCGTCCGTGGCCCAGGCCCTCAGCTCGGCCGAAGCACCGATCACGCCCGAGGTCATCCCGACGCCTCCACCGGTCACGGGTGGCACGATCGGCGACGCGGTCGTGCTGGTCATGGTCGGCACGGACCTCGCCGGCAAGCCGTTGCCGATCATCGCAGCGTCCACAGGTTCGCCGACCGGGACGACGGTGCTCACGTCCGCCGACATCTCGACCAGCACCTCCGGCGGCTGATCCGACCCAAGTCCGGCCCGACCCGACCCGGCCCGACCCAGCCCGACCCAGCCCGGCCCGGCGCAAGCCCGCTCGGCCCTACGGGAAGTGGCGGCGCAGCAACGTGAGCGCGGCGTCCTCGATACAGGTCTTGGTCTCGTTCATCGCCCGTTCGCGGCCGTAGGTCTCGACGAGCGTGATGTGCTCGATGCGATCGGCGACCTCCGGCTCGGCATCGCCGACGATGGCAGCAACGGGTTTGCCGGCGCGTTTGGCGATTGCCTGCACACCGCCGACGACCTTGCCACGAAAGCTCTGCTCGTCGAGGAAACCTTCGCCGGTGAACACCAAGTCCGCAGCGGCCACCTTGTCGTGGAGGTCCAGTTCGTCGGCGACGAGATCGAAGCCGGGCATCAGCTTGCCGCCGAGCGCGACGAGTGCGCCGGCCAGACCCCCGGCCGCGCCACTGCCGGCGATGGACCGCACGTCGAGGCCGTAGTCCTGCAGGTACATCTGGGCCAAGCGCTCGAGCCGCCCCACGAGCAGGCCGACCTGCGCAACCGATGCACCCTTCTGGGGGCCGAACACCGGGGCTGCGTCGACGAAGGTGGTCGTGACGTCGCACGCGACCAGGAGCTCGACCCCACGCAGCCGCTGCGGAGCCCGGATCGCGCGCAGGGCGCCGAGTCCCCCGTCGGTGGTCGCCGACCCACCGAGGCAGACGATGATCTTCTTGACGCCGGCGTCGAGGGCGTGGTCGATCAGCTCACCGGTGCCGGCGGTGGTCGCCGCAAGCGCGTCGTTGCCCTCGCGACCGCCGGCAAGCAAGAGACCCGACGCGGTCGCCATCTCGATCACGGCGAGGTCGCGACTGAGCCGCCACGCAGCATCGACCGGCTCGCCGAGCGGACCGGTGACCCGAGACGTGCGGTTCGCACCGCCGAGCACGTCGAGCGTGCCCTCGCCGCCGTCGGCGACACCCAACTCGACGCAGTCGTGGTCGAGCTGCCAGCAGGCATGCCCGATCGCTCGGGCCACTTCGGCTGCGCTGGCCGTTCCCCTGAATTTGTCAACGGCGGCCAACACGCGCATGGCCGGAGGTTATCGCCGGGGACGAATCACCAGCGTGACCGCAGCAGCCGGCGCAGATGCCGGTCCGGCGTCGATGCAACTGCGTGCGCGCATTCCCGACCCGCTCGGTAGTGTTTCGATCATGTCCGTCACCGTTCGAATTCCCACCACGATGCGCCCGCTGTCCGGCGGCAACTCCACGGTCAAGGTCGAGGGCACCAAGCTCGCTGAGGTGCTCGCCAATCTGAACACCGATTTCCCCGGGTTCGACGACCGCTTGTTCGACGAGACGGGTGCGCTGCGCAAGTTCGTCAACGTGTTCGTGGCCGATGACGACGTCCGCTACCTCGACGGTCTCGACACGGTGGTACCCGATGGCGAGACCGTCTCGATCATCCCCGCCGTCGCCGGCGGCTGATCCCAGCGGCCGACTCCGGCAGCGGTTCGGGCCGGCTCAGGCCGGCAGCAGCTCGACGAAGTCGTCGCGGTGACGTGGCCCGAGGGCCAGCGCCGGCGAACGGTTGGCGCGGTCCTGCCAGACGGCGAGGATGCGGGCGGTGACGTCCGGGTCCTTGGCCAGCGCATCAGGAGTGGCGAGCAGGTTGAAGCTGCGCATGAACGCACGCAACACCACGGCGTCGGTGCGCAGCGACGGGAGCAGCCCGTCCCGGAACACGCCACGCATGAAGGTGCGCGGGTCGTCGGCGTCGGAATCCGGATCCGCTCCTGCCAGCAGTGACGCCGCGACGCGGCGGGCCTCGCCGTCCTGCTCGACCGAGGCGCGGTACCAGGGCTGGATCTCGCTGCGCAGCGCCCCGTCGTATTCGATGGCGGCTGCAACGACATCGGCGGGATGGGCGTCGAGCGCATCAGCCAGCAGATGGGCCGCCCAGAACGCCGTCGAACAACCGCGGCCGTAGAGCGGGTTGGTGCACAGCACTGCATCGCCGACCGGGATCAACCGCTCGACCAGCGGCTCGCCGTCGACGACGTAGTCCCGCCATCGGTTGAGCAGGCCGGCCATCACGTACACCGTCGGCGACAGCGGCTCTGCACGTCCGTCGAACCACGGCGCCGTCGCGACCAGCTCCTGTGCGGCGCAGTCGAACGCAGCAGCGTCACCGAGGCGGCGGCGAAGCTCGGTGTCGTCGCTCGGCACGGCGAGCGTGACACTGAAGGTGCGGTTGTCGCCGACGAACACTCCGTACTTGAGGTAGCCGAGATCGCCGCCGATGACGCCGCTGCGCGGTGGATGGTCCATGCCGTCGAGCAGGCGATAGAAGCGGCTGAAGTAGACGATGCCCGTGTCCTCGGCCTGCTCGACGAGCGCCGGGGAACCAATCGCGTCCATCCACTCCGCCACTGCGGCACGCCTCCCACTGGCGATCACGACCAGGTCGGTGAGGATCTCGGTGCCGTCGGACAGGCGGACACCCGTCACGACCGGTCTGGCGGTACCGGCAGTGTCGAGGGGCGCGGCAAGGAGCCCGTCCACCGCAACGCCGGTGCGCAGCGCGACGCGACCCTCGGCGACGGCCGTGCGGCGCACCACCCACTCGAACGTGGTCCGTCGACAGGCGAGCATGACCAGTTCGTCGTCATCCGGCTGCGGCTCGAAGTCGGTCATCTCGGGAGGAAGGTCATCACCGAAGCGGATCTCGGTGGCACCCTCGGCGAGCAGATCGGCGTAGATGTCAGGGTGATCGCTGAGCAACAGCTGGCGGAGCCGGCCGAGGAACGCGTGGCTGTGGCGCACCTGCGGGGCGCCGCGGCGGTCCCAGTCGAACGCCTCGTCGGCCGACATGGGCATCGGTGTGTGGTCGCGTTCGATCACCGTCACATCGTGTCCTCGGCGGGCGAGCGTCAACGCTGCGCCGAGGCCCGACACACCTCCACCGATCACTGTCACGTCCATGCGTCGTGACCATACGGCAACGGGCCGCCAACGGGCGGCGTCGGCGCTCTCTCACAATTCTCACACTCCTGGCGAGGCCCACGCACCGTTGGGTATCCAGCCCGGTGAGCGGGCTGTCGAGGATCTCTGGCGGCGTGCTCGCGGCGGCGATCTGGTCCGCTCGGACCGACAGGTGCCGTGGCCGGCACGACCGAATTTCGTACTGCCCGGTCAGCCGAACGCAACCGACGCCGGCGGCGCGGGGATCGGGGGCTGGCCGACGATGGCGAGCACCTGTGCGGTGTTGCGGACGATGCCCTCACCATCGATCAGTTCGGCAACGGCGTCCACCGCTGCCGCCTTGAGCCGATACTGCGCCTGGCGGCTGCGCGCCGGATCGACGAAGCACGAGACCCGGATCGTGTAGTGGCCGAGCTGCTGGTCGATCACGCCGAGGACCTCCGGCTCGGACCGGAACGTGCTGTCGAACGCGTTGCGGCACACGACCTCGAGCACCGATGTCGCCCGGGCGACGCGGACGTTGGCGGGGATCTCGATGTCGACGGTGGCCCGCGAGTCGTGCTTGGACGAGTTGCGGAAGGTCCGGATCGCCGATGCCGTGTGGTACACGACGTCGCCGTCCCAGGTCCGCACTGCGACCGAACGCAGCCCGAACCCCACGAGGGTTCCGGACACCTCACCGTTGAGCTCGACCTCATCGCCGACTGCTGCGGTGCGCTCGACGATGAACGACGCCGCAGCGATGAAGTCACCAAGCGGCTCGCGCACTGCGAGCGCGCAGCACGAGACGAACGCCAGAGCAGCAGCACCGGTCCATGCGCTGGACAGCCCGAAGGCGATCGCGGCCTCGCCGATCAGCGCCGTGACGCCGCCGGCGAGAACGCCCCAACGGGCCAGTTGCATGATGCCGGTGCGACGACGCGCAGCCAGGCTGGCCGAGCGGGCGTTGGCCCGGGTCGCGATCTGTAGGATCAAGACGATGGTCACGGTCAAGCCGACGGTGAGCAGCGCCCACGTGATGGTGTTCATAGCTGGTACCCAATTCGACGGAGCCCGAGGGCCGCCCGTCCGCATCCCCAGGCAACCACGCCCGCCCGTCGAGCGCCGGTCGCGCGGCGGTGACATACGGCGCGCAAGGACGCCACCTCCGTCCACTCTCGGTGCATTCAGCGACACACGTCCGCCCCAGATGCACCGAGAGCGTCGTCACGGCCTGGCCAGGCGCCGCTGGCGGGCCGGCGACTCCACCCGCACGATCAGCCCCGGTGCATCTGGCGCGGACGCGTGTCGCTCGATGCTCCCGAAAGCCGTCGGGGGCGCCGATCCCGGTCGCGCCGCCGTGACATCGGGCCCGGCGCGGGTTGTCCGGTTAGCACTCGAACCTCTAGAGTGCTAACGGCTCGCCATTGGCGAGCGGGACCATCAGTTCGTCCAATGCCAACACCGTCCAATGGAGGACACCAGATGCCAAAGATGATCGCGTTTGACGAGCAGGCTCGTCGCGGGCTCGAGGCGGGCATGAACAAGCTCGCCGATGCCGTTCGAGTAACGCTCGGGCCCAAGGGTCGCAACGTCGTGCTCGACAAGAAGTGGGGCGCTCCCACCATCACCAACGACGGTGTGTCCATCGCCAAGGACATCGAGTTGGAGGATCCGTACGAGCGGATCGGCGCCGAGCTGGTCAAGGAAGTCGCCAAGAAGACCGACGATGTCGCCGGTGACGGCACCACCACCGCCACGGTCCTCGCCTGGGCCATGGTTCGCGAAGGCTTGCGCAACGTCGCGGCCGGCGCCAACCCGATGAGCCTCAAGAAGGGCATCGAGGCAGCTGTCATCGCCGCTGTTGCCTCCATCAAGGAGCTCGCCAAGGAAGTCGATTCGAAGGATCAGATCGCTCAGGTCGCTTCCATCTCGTCGGCCGACAACGAGATCGGCTCGATGATCTCCGACGCGATCGACAAGGTCGGCAAGGACGGCGTCATCACCGTCGAGGAGAGCCAGACCTTCGGCATGGAGATGGACCTCGTCGAGGGCATGCGCTTCGACAAGGGCTACATCTCGCCCTACTTCGTGACCGATCCCGAGCGCATGGAAGTGTCGCTCGAAGATCCGTACATCCTCATCGTGTCCTCGAAGATCTCGTCGGTGCGCGACATGCTCCCCATCCTCGAGAAGGTCATGCAGGGCGGTCGCCCGTTGCTGATCCTCGCCGAGGACGTCGAGGGCGAGGCCCTGGCCACGCTCGTCGTCAACAAGATCCGTGGCACGTTCAAGTCTGCAGCCGTCAAGGCCCCGGGCTTCGGTGAGCGCCGTAAGGCCATGCTGCAGGACATCGCAATCCTCACCGGCGGTCAGGTCATCAGCGAAGAAGTCGGCCTCAAGCTCGACGCCGCCACGCTCGATCTGCTCGGCACGGCCAAGAAGGTCATCATCACCAAGGACGAGACCACCATCGTCGAGGGTGCTGGAGCAGAAGACGACATCAAGGGTCGGATCAACCAGATCAAGGCCGAGATCGAGAACACCGATTCCGACTACGACCGTGAGAAGCTCCAGGAGCGTCTCGCCAAGCTCAGCGGCGGCGTTGCCGTGCTGAAGGTCGGCGCCGCAACCGAGGTCGAGCTCAAGGAGAAGAAGCACCGCATCGAGGACGCCGTCTCCACGACGAAGGCTGCCATCGAAGAGGGCGTCGTGCCCGGAGGCGGCGTTGCCCTCCTCCGTGCCCAGGCTGCTGTGCTCGCCGTCGCCGCCGGTCTCACCGGTGACGAGGCAACCGGCGCCCGTTTGGTCGCCAAGAGCCTCGAGGCTCCGCTGAAGCAGATCGCCGAGAACGCCGGCATGGAAGGTGGCGTCGTCGTCGAGAAGGTCAAGAACCTCACCGGCAACGAAGGCCTCAATGCCGCCACCGGCGTCTACGAGGATCTCGTCAAGCTCGGCGTCATCGACGCTGCCAAGGTCACCCGCTCGGCGCTGCAGAACGCAGCCTCGATCGCCGCCTTGTTCCTCACCACCGAGGCTGTCGTCGCCGACAAGCCCGAGGATTCGTCCGGCATGGGCGGCGGAGGCATGGAGGACTACTGATTCCAGTAGTCGTTCATCGCTGAACGTCTGAAACATAGGAAGGCCCGGACTACTCGGTCCGGGCCTTTCTCGTTGTCTATCGCGTTGTCCGCATCGGTGCTGGACGAACTCGACGGCTCTGGCCCGCGTGAGCGCGCAGAACGCGCCCGCGGTTGGGACTTGAGCGGCTTTGCGTCTCGAACACGAACCGCAGGCGCGTTCTGCGCGCACCGGACCACGGCTACCACCAAGCGGGCCAGCGACGGGCCTGCCTCCGACTCGCCCGCGCAGAACGCGCCCCCGGTTGGGGCTTGAGCGGCTTTGCGTCTCGAACACGAACTGCGGGTGGGTTCTGCGCGCACCGGTGGCCCCAAAACCACGACCAGCAGGCCTGCCGTGCTCGAGGAAGAGAGGGGGTTACGCCGTGAAGTACGGACGGTCGCCGGCGATGGTGACGCGTTCCATGACCCGGCGCTCTGGGAAGTAGTCGCTGGCGGCGAAGTGCTGGCAGGCGCGATTGTCCCAAAACGCCAGCGAGCCGGGCGCCCAACGGAAGCGGCACTGGTTGTCGGGGTTGTTGGCGGTGGCGTTGAGGCGCTCGAGCATCCAGTCGCTCTCCTTCGGCGCGAGCCCACGGATCCGGTCGGCGAACGCAACGTTCGTGTAGACGAGCCGACGACCGGTCTCGGGATGGGTACGCACGACGGGATGCTCCATCGGTGGGAACTTCTCGTGCAGGTCCTCGGCCTTGCGACCGAGCTTGCCGGCGAACACGCGGGCGATGTCGTGCACGGCGGTGAGGCCACAGGCGAAGCGCTGCATCTCCGGGCTGAGCCCGTCGTACGCGGCGTACATGTCCGAGAACAAGGTGTCGCCACCGACCGGCGGCAACTCGATCGCACGCAGGATGGACCCGAGCGACGGCTGCTCACGCCACGTCACGTCGGAGTGCCAGTTGTTCTCGGTGCCGCGACTGTTCGGGCCATGCTCGATGCGCAGGACCTCGGGGTGCTCGGCGTCGCGGGGCGTGGCGGGATGGATCTCCAGCTCACCGAAGCGCCGCGCGAACTCGATGTGCCGGACCCGGTCGATGCGCTGGTCGCGGAAGAACACGACCTTGAACTCGAGCAGCGCACGTCGCACCTCGGCGATCAGCGAGTCGTCGAGCGGACCGGCCAGGTCGACTCCGATCAGCTCCGCGCCGATGATCGGCGAGAGCAGATGCGGTTCGAAGTGGACGTAGGAGCCTGCGACGACGGTCATGGCGCGAACAGTACTCACTGACCGCGTGATGTCGTCCCGCAGACGACATCACGCGGTCAATGGCACCGGCCGAGCGGTGTCAGCCGCCGTTGGTCAGGTTGTAGTTCGAGATCAGGTCGTTGGCCTGCTGAGCCGCTGAGGTCAGCGCGGTCTGCGGGTCGCCGCCGGTGAGCACGCTGGCGACAGCTTCGGCCGTCACCTTGCGGACCTGCTGCAACGGGCCGATCACCGGCCCGAGCGACGTCGGCGAATCGGCCGATCCAGCGAGCTGGTCGTAGGCGACCTTGTAGCGGCTGTCGTCGGCATAGGTCGACTTGATCGGATCGAGGTCGAGCGAATCCTGACGGACCGGGATGTAGCCGGTTGCCGCAGCGAACGACGACTGCACTTGGGCGCTGTCGAGGTACGTCATGAAGTCCCAGGCAGCAGCGGCCTTGTCCCCGCCCTTGCCGTCGACGATGTACAGCGAGTTGCCGCCGACGAGTCCACCGAGACCGTTGACCGGGCCGGGCATCAACCCGACGCCGACGTCGGCGGCGGTGATACCGGGAATCAGGCCACTGCCGAGTGCGGCAAAGACCGGGCCGAGCGACGCCGAGGTCGACAGGGTCATCGCCGCCGGTGCGGTGGCGTCGGCAAGCTTGAGCAGCGCATCGGTGCCGCTGGCGTTGTCGCCGACGTAGACGGCGCCGCCCTCGGTGATCAGGGTCTGCAGGTAGGTGAACAGCTTCAGCCCGGCCGGGCCGTCGTACAGCACCTTCGTCGCCGGTGCAGCGCGACCATTCTCGTTGTCGGCGTAGAACTCGCCGCTCTTGGCCAGCAACTGCTCGACGTACCAGCCGCCACCACCGTCGAAGTCGCTGTCGAGGGCGATGCTGTACGGCGCCGCACCGGACGACACGATCTGCTTGCCGGCAGCGAGGAGATCGTCGAGGGTCTGCGGCGGATTGGCCGGATCCAAGCCGGCCTTGACGAAGGTCGGCTTCAGGAAGAACAGAACGGGCAGGCTGATGTTGAACGGAAGCGACCACTGCACGCCCTGAGTGGCGTAGGCCTGCAGTGCGCCGGGAAGGAACGGCGAGGTGTCGTAGCCGGCGGACTCAGCGCACGCTTGCGCCGGCACGATGCTCTTGGTGTCGACCATCTGCTGGAGCATGTACTCGGGCATCTGGACGAGGTCAGGTCGGTTGGCCGTGTCGCTCTGCAGGTACTTGTCGATCGTCTCGTTGTAGCCGCCCTGGAATTGCAGGTTGACCTTGACCTTGGACTGCGAGGCGTTGTAGGCGTCGGTGACCTTGGTCAGTTCCTCGCCGTTGGCATCGGACAAGCCGTGCCAGAACGTGATCTCGACGGGGCCCGACGACGACGCCGAGTCGAGCAGGCCGACGTCGCACTTCGGCAGCGAATCGAGCAGTGCCGGCTGGGTCGTCGCCGGCGCGGCCGTGTCGAGCGGCGTATCCGCTGTCGGCAGCGTCTCGCCGGGGGGCAAGGTCTCGCCAGGCGCGAGCGTGACCGGCGCCGAGGTGGAGCCAGCCGCTGTGGTGGCTGTGGTGTTGTCGATACCGGCGTTGCCGAGGTTCTTGCCGCCGGAGCTGCACGACGCGGCGGCGAGACTGCCGGCGACGGCCAGACAGAGTGCGATGCGAGGACGCATGGTCATCCCTTCACGGCGCCGGCGGTCAGGCCGCGCACCAGTTGACGTTGAAACGAGATCAGCACGATGAAGATCGGCAGGGCGATGATGACGGTGCCGGCGATCACGAGGTTGGGTTGGGACAGGCTGGCCTTCTTGAGCGCTGCCAGCCCGGTCTGGACGGTGTTGTAGTCCGAGTCGGTGGTGACGAGGACGGGCCACAGGTACTGGTTCCACGAGGTGAGGAACGCGAAGAGTGCAAGCGCACCGATCGTGGGCCGCGACAGTGGCACCGCGACCTCGCGTAGGAAGCCGAGATGGCCGAGCCCGTCCATCGAAGCGGCCTCGCGCATCTCTTTCGGGATCGTCAAGAACACCTGGCGGATCATGAAGATGCCGAACGCCGTGGCGAGGAACGGGACCGTGAGACCCCTATAACTGTTCAGCCAGCCGAGACTCTGCATCGTGCGCCGGTTGACGGTGAGCGTCGCCTCGAGCGGCACCAGCAGCGTCGCCAGGAAGAGCACGAACACCACGGTGCGCCCGGGGAACTTCAAGAACACGAAAGAATACGCGGCGAGCACCGAGGTCACGACCTGCGCAACGGTGACGACGACGGCGACCACGGTCGAGTTGACCATCGCCCGGCCGAGTTGGCCCGACCGCCAGGCCCTGGTCAAGGTGCCGAAGGTGATGTTGCTCGGCAGGAGCGGGTTCTCGAGCACCTTGTTGCCGGGTTTCAACGCGCCGATCGCCATCACGTAGATGGGGAACAGCACGATCACGGCCATGACGACGAGCAGGATGTAGCGACCGATCTTGCGGCCACCACGGATCTGGTCAATTGCCATAGTGCACCCGCTTCTCGAGCCCTCGGAACTGCACCAGGGCGAGGATCAAGAGCACGAAGAACACGAGCACCGAAACCGTCGCGCGCAGCCCGTCGTCGCTGGATGTCGGCAGGCCCCGACCGTAGGCGAGGTAGGTGAGCGTGGTGGTCGAGCCCTTCGGCCCGCCGCCCGTCAACAGGTCGATTTCACCGAAGGACTCGAAGGCGCGGGCGGTGAGCACCACGGTCACGAAGAGCAGGATCGGCGAGATCATCGGCAGGGTCACGTTGGTGAAACGGGTGAAGCCGTTCGCACCGTCGACGTACGCGCTCTCGTACAGGTCCTTGGGCACGCTCTGCAATCCGGCGGTGATGACGATGAACGTGAACCCGAGGTTGGCCCAGATCGAGCTGGCCGAGACCGACCACAGCGCCGTGCCCTCGTTCTGGAGCAGGCCCGGTGTCTTGGCGACGCCGCCGATCCAGTCGGCAACGATCCCGACGTTCGGGTTGAGGAGGAAGAACCACATCACCGAGGCAACAGCGACGCTGGTCGCGACCGTGCTGGAGAAGATGGTGCGGAAGATGCCGACGCCGCGGACGTACTTGTCGGCGAGCACGGCGAGGCCGACGCCGAGCAGCAAGCCGATCGGCACGGTGATGAGTGCGTACTTCACGGTCACGAGCAGCGCATCCTGGAACTGGCTGCTCTGGAACGCATCGACGTACTGCTGCAAGCCGCCGTCGACCGGGCACTTGCCGGTCGGGTTACAGCGCTGGGTGCCGAGGAACATCGCCTTGATCAGCGGGTAGACCACGAACCAGCCGAGGATCACGAGCGACGGGCCGAGCATCAGCACAGCGAGGCCGGTGTCGCGCCAGCGGCGACTCCTCATTCGTCGATCCTGCGCTCTGTCACCGGGTCGAAGCGGTGCCGGTCCGCGGCGTCGGCGGCGATGCGCACCTCGGCGCCGATCGCCGGAACCGCGGAGTGGGCCGCCTGACGGACGATGACGCGACGGTCGCCGACCATGCCAGTGACGAGGAGCTCGTGGCCGAGCTGTTCGACGAGCGTCACCGTCATCGAGAGCTGCCCGTCAGCCACGATGTGGACGTGCTCGGGACGGACCCCGACGAGGTGGTCGCCCGGCTCGATCGATCCGGCGGGCAGGATGTTCATCGGCGGGGTGCCGACGAACTGGGCGATGAACACCGACGCCGGGCGATCGTAGACCTCTTGCGGCGTGCCGACCTGCTCGATCTTGCCGCGCAACATGACGGCGATCCGACTGCCCATCGTCATCGCCTCGACCTGGTCGTGGGTGACGTAGATGAACGTCGACTTCAGTCGCTGATGCAGCGCGATCAGCTCGGCACGGGTCTCGGCGCGTAGCTTCGCATCGAGGTTGCTGAGCGGCTCGTCCATACAGAACACGGCCGGGTCACGCACGATGGCGCGGGCCAGGGCGACGCGCTGGCGCTGTCCGCCGCTGAGGGCTCCAGGCTTGCGTTCCATGTAGTCACCGAGGCCGAGGGACTCGGCCGCAGCCGTCGCTGCAGCGGCCCGCTCGGCCTTGGGGACCTTGCGGACCTTGAGCGGGAACTCGATGTTCGCGCGCACGGTCTTGTGCGGGTAGAGCGCGTAACTCTGGAACACCATCGCGACGTCGCGTTCTTTGGGAAGGATGTCGTTGACCTTGGTGTCGCCGATGAACACCTCGCCCTCAGTGGGGTCCTCGAGCCCTGCGATCATCCGTAACAGCGTGCTCTTGCCGCAACCGGACGGCCCGAGCAGGATCATGAACTCACGATCCGCGACGTCGAGATCGACACCGTCGACCGCGGTGACACCGTCGAACTGCTTGGTGAGGTTCTGCAATCGGACGTTCGCCACAAGCCAGAGGGTACGCCATGTACCTCGCTGCTCGCAGATCCGCAACCTGTTGTTCACCCGCGTACGGGCTCGATATCGTTCGCCTCATGGAACTCGACCTCGACGCCATCGAAACCGATCTCGCCGATGTCGAGATCGCGCTGGCCCGGCTCGAATCCGGTGAGTACTGGACGTGCGAGGTCACCGGCGATCCGCTCGATGATGCCCTGCTCGAGCGGCGCCCGACCGCCCGGCGCGCCGTCCAGCCCAACGCGTGACCGTCGGGCGACACCGCATCGGAGCCCTCCCGTCGGGCCTGCGGCGGCGTGCGACCGCACTGCGCATCCAGATCCGACGCTCGGGGCGCATCGTCCGCCTCACCGCCCGCAACGGGGTGCGTTACGCCGTCGTGCGGGTCCGCCGCCGCTTCGTCGGCACCGCCCGGCGCGACGCGATGGACCAGCGTTTCGCGACGCGCGCCGCCGACGATTTCGTGACCGAACTGGGGAACATGAAGGGCGTCATGATGAAGGCCGGCCAGCTGGTCAGCTTCATCATGGAAGCCCTCCCGGACGAGGCCCAGCAGTCGCTGTCGTCGCTGTTCGCCGACGCTCCGCCGATGCCGGCCGAGACAGCGCGCCGGGTCGTCATCGAGCAGTTGGGGGACGCTCCGGAGACGTTGTTCCTCGATTGGGAGCCGGATCCGGTCGCCGCTGCGTCGGTCGGCCAGGTGCACCGCATCGTGCTACGCGACGGACGCCGCGCCGCGCTCAAAGTGCAGTACCCAGGGGTCGGCGACGCGATCAGCGCCGACCTCAACAACGCCCAGGCGATGTACGCGATGTTGAGCATGTTCGCGCTCAAGGGCCTCGACACCAAGGGTCTGGTCGACGAGCTACGCGACCGGATGGGCGACGAGTTGGACTACCGCATCGAGGCCCGCAACCAGACCGAGTTCGCCGAGCACTATCGCGACCATCCGTTCATCACGATCCCTGCAGTGATCGACCGCTGGTCGACCGGCACCGTCATTGCATCGGAGTGGGTCGACGGCCTGTCGTGGTCACAGTTCATGGCCGTTGCCGACGAAGAGGCCCGGCGCCGCGCCGGCGAATCCATCTGGCGGTTTGCGCAGCACTCCATCTACGTCCTCGGCGCATTCAACGGCGACCCGCATCCAGGCAACTACCGCTTCCAGCGCGACGGCTCGGTCACGTTCCTCGATTTCGGCCTCGTCAAGCGATGGTCGCCCGGCGAGTGGCAACGGCTGTCCCCCACGCTCGACGCCGTCATCGTCCAGCGCGACCCCGAACTGACGATGGCCGAGATGGAAAAGGTCGGCTTCCTCGTGCCGAACCACGGACTGACCGCCGCACAGGTCCACGCCTATGTCAGCTCTCCGTACGTGCCGTACCTCAGCGACGAGTTCACCTTCACCCGCGAATTCATGCAGGCCACGCTCACCAAGATGATCGATCTCAAGGGCCCGCATGCGCCGGTCATCGAGAAACTGAACATCCCCGCGAGTTTCGTGATCCTCGACCGCGTCGTGTGGGGTGTGTCCGCGTTGCTCGGCAAGCTCGAAGTCACGGCGCCGTGGCGGGCGATGCTGATGGAGTACCAGACGGGCGCGCCACCGGCGACGCCTCTCGGCGAGGCTGATCGCGCGTGGCGGGACACCAGGTTCGGAACCAGCCAGTAGTGTCGCCGGTGTTGCGCGATCGGTGATCGCTTTCCTTGGGGGGAACATCAGGTGGCAGACCCGTACAGAGCCCGTGCACCGTTCGCACCGTGGGATCGGCGCACCCTTCCCGGCCTCTTCGACGTCGAGGACACGGCGCGTCGCGTCGGCAACTACAAGTGGGCCGAGATGAAGCTGTTCGAGGCACTCGGCGGTTGGGTCGCGACGGTGCCCGAGCTCGATGTCAAGATGCGCCTCGGCACGCACTGCTACAAGCACGCCTGGCACGCCGAGCTGTGGCACAAGCGCCTGCCCGAACTGCGCGAGATGAACCCGGACCGTTTGGCCGTCCCGGCCAACGACGCAATGGTCCGCTTCGTCGAGGCGCTGACCGAACCCGAGGCCCCCGATCAGACGATCGAGAAGTTGACCGGCGTGTACCGCGTGTTCATCCCGCGCTTCATCGCTGCGTACACCTATCACCTCAACGGCACCAGCGAGATCACCGATGCCCCCACCATCCGTTCGCTCAAGCTGATCCTGCCGGACGAGTTCGACGACTGGCGCGACGGCGAGATGATGCTCCAGAGCCTGATCGAGACACCGGAAGAGGCGGCCCGTGCGTCCGCCCATCAGCTTCGGCTGGAGTCGATCATGATCGAGGCCGGCGGCATCGCCGGGCCCGGCACACTCGGCTCGCAGTAACCACTCGGTACACCGAACACCTGAGGATCGGAGACACGATGCGCAAGTTCCTCCCCGCCGATCAGCTCGCCCGCGACGAGCGATTCAACACCATCACGATGCAGGACCGCTTCAACGATCCGCGCAGCGCGTTGGGCACGGGCGACGCCGCGACCACGACGGCGGGTGCGCGCCAGAAGTTCCGCCTCACGCCCGAACGTCGCGACGCCAGCGATGGTGCACGCGGTCTGATGCACGGCATCATGGTCGGCGAGATCCAGGCACTCGAGGGCGCCGGCCGCACGTGCTGGGACTTCGACACCGCCGGCGTCGCCAAGACGTCGAGCACCGGCGCGCATTCCGCCGGGGCTGCCCAGAACCCGAGTGGCGACATGGACGTACCGTTCGCGTTGAAGCTCGACATGGCCCGGCAGTGCTGGGACGAAGCCCGACACGTCGAGATCAGCATCAAGCTGAGCGACTGGATGGGCACCGAGATCGGCCAGTTCGCCGAGAACACCGTGCTGTTCGCCGCCGCCTGCAGCAGCGATCCCGTGCTGCGCCTGGCCGGCGTGAACTGCGCCCTCGAAGGGCTGGCCATCGACGTCTTCACGACGATGAAGGAGTTCGGCGACCTGGCCGGCGACCCGTTCCTCGAGTTCTGCGAGGACTGGATGCTCGCCGACGAGGTCACTCACGTGAAAATGGGCTCGGACTGGTTGCGCAAGGTCACCGAGAACGACCCCGAGCGGCGCAAGAAGGCGCTCGACTTCCAAGCCGTCGTCGACAAGCTGTTCAGCTATGGCGGCACGCGCAGTGACAGCGACGAGTCCCCGATCGGGTTGGCCCGGCGCTTCCGGGCCCTCGCCGGGTTCACCGACGACGAGGTCGAGGCGATCAACGACGTCAGCGTCCAGGCACTCGAGGAACGCAGGGCTCGCGGCGCAGCGGCGCGAGCGAGTGCCGACCCGGCATCCGCGACGAGCACGTGAGGACGCGCTGATGCCGATCACCGTCAGCCCCGAGACCTACACGTACGTCTCCTTCGACGCCGAGGTCATCCGCCGCATCGCTGACGACCTCGTCAGAGCGCTCGGCATGCAGGATCGCACGATCACCATCGACGTCGACGAGACCACGCCCCTCGTGCGCACACGCCTCACCATCGACGGCGACGCCATCCATATCAACGCCGACAGCGGCGCGTTCGAGGACACCCGCCTGCCGCGTCAGCAGAGCGAGGCAGCGACGGCCACCGCGCTCGGGCGCGTCCTGCTGCGCGCAAGTGACCGGCTGACCGGCGGCTTCGGCGAGGCACCCGCCGACGATCAGTTAACCCTGGCCCAGGTCGCGGCGTGGGAGACATACTGCATCGGCCGGCTCGAGCGACTCGGCATCGCCGTCAACCGCCAGCGCTGGCTCTACAACTTCCGCAATCGTCACGGCTTCACCGACGGCGGGGACACGGCGTTCGACCAGCTCTGGACCAATGGCGGGCTGACCTGGGGCGAGCTGTGCGCGATCAGCGACCGTGCGCTCGCCCTGAAGGCTGCCCACTGATGGACCTCGCTGCCGCGGGGATCCGGGAACGGGTCGCCCACGTGAACGGCATCGAGTTGCACGTTCTCGAGGCCGGCGACCCGGCCGATCCGACGGTGTTGCTCAGCCACGGGTTTCCCGAGGGCGCGTACTCGTGGCGTCACCAGCTCCCCGTTCTGGCCGCGGCGGGCTATCACGTGATCGCACCCGACCAGCGCGGCTACGGCCACTCCAGCCGCCCCGATGACGTCGGCGAGTACGGCATCGGTCAACTCACCGGCGACCTCGCCGCGCTGCTCGACGATGCCGGCAAGGACGACGCCGTGTTCGTCGGCCATGACTGGGGCGCGCTCATCGTGTGGGAGGCCGCCCGGTTGATCCCGAGCCGGGTCCGCGCCGTCGTGGGCGTCAGCGTCCCGGCCGTCGAGTGGCCGGCGCCACCGACCCAGCTGTTCCGCATGGTCTACGCGGACCGCTTCTTCTACATGCTGTACTTCCAGCAGGTCGGCCCGCCCGAGGCCGAACTGGAGGCGGATCCCACCGAGACGATCAGGAAAATGTTCTGGGGCGGGAGCGGTGAGGGGTTCCGGACGCCGACCGAGATTCCACCGATGGAGGGCACAGGTTTCCTCACCCACATGCCCGAGCCGCCGCCGCTGCCCTGGACCTGGCTGACCGAGGACGACCTGCGCTACTACGGCGCCCAGTTCGGCCACAGCGGCTTCTTCGGCCCGATCAGCTACTACCGCAACCTCGACGCCAACTACGAGGTGCTCAAGGGTCACGCCCTCGAAGAGATCACGATGCCCAGCGCGTTCATCGGCGGCACCAACGACCCGGTGCTGGTGATGGACAGCAGCGGACTGCAACGGATGCAGGATCGACTGCCCGACTTCCGTGGTTCGACGATGCTCGACGGTGCCGGCCACTGGACCCAGCAGGAGCGCCCCACAGAGTTCAACGACGCGCTCTTGTCGTTCCTGCGCGGCCTCTGACGCGACAGGACCCCCGGTCGCCTGAGCGCACCGGGGGTCCCGACCGAACGTACGTCGTTGCTAGCGGCGGTTGAGCTTGGCGAGCAGGCGCAGGATCTCGAGGTACAGCCAGACGATGGTGACCATCAGGCCGACGGCAGCGACCCACTCCATCTGCTTGGGCATGTCCGACTTCGAGGCCTTCTCGATGAAGTCGAAGTTCAACGCCAGGTTCATCGCGGCGAGACCGGCGACGAAGAAGCTGAAGCCGATGCTGAAGAGGCTGGTGTTGTCGGCCCGCAAGAAGCTGACCTCGCCACCGAAGAGGTTGATCAACAGGGACACGCCGTAGAAGATCATGATGCCGACCGTGGCACCGACGATGATCTTGGTGAACCGCTCGGTGACCTTGATGATGTGGGTGCGGTAGAGGAAGAGCATCACCGCGAAGACGGCGACGGTGGCGCCGACGGCCTGGATGACGATGCCCTTCTGGTACACCTCGTAGGCGTGGGAGATGGCGCCGACCACGACCCCCTCGGCGAGGGCGTAGCCGAAGCCGAGGTACTTGGCCCATTGGGGCTTGAACCGCATCGCGATGACGCAGCCGAAGCCGACGAGGACGCCGCCGATGATCCAGGTCGGGAACTCGCTGATCTGGCCGTTCGAGGTCTTGACCAGACCCCAGCCGACTGCGGCGGCGGCGATCAGGACGACGAAGAGGACGCCGGTCGCGGTGGCCGTGCCCTGGACCGTCATGGTCTGGGAGTGCCAGCTGCTCACGGGTCCGTCGGACATGCCCGCCGGGATGGTGGAGCTCCGGCCGGACGCGCCCTGCGGTGGTCCCCACTTGCCGGATGCGAATCCGGCTTCGGACGCTTCCTTCATCGCCTTGTCGTTCAGAATTGGATTCGCCATTGCGAACTCCTTCGTGGGAGCGGATCTCTGCAGCCCGCTACTGGTGGTGACGCTACCGAACCCGGGGCCCGTTGAAGCGTCGCCCGGATCGGGCAACGGTGTGACAACAGGACGAAACCGGCAGTACGGCCGACGCGCAGTCAGGCGAGATCGTGCGCGCTCGGGCCGTCCCACAGGTCGATGTCGGGCGCAGATGCCAACAGACCAGCACACGCCGTCGCCATCGCGACCATCGCTGGACTGTCGAAGTGGGCACGCTGGGCATCGGCCGACTCCCACTTCTGGATCAACAGGTAGCGACCAGGTCGGGTCGCGGACGCGCAGAGATCGATGTTGCGGCAACCGGGCTGCATCCGGGTCATGACGACGTACTTGCTCAACACGCCGAGCAGTCGAGCTGGATCTGCGGCGTCGAAACGCATCGTCACGATGGTCAGTTCCACTCGCGCTCCCCGGAATCGGCGGCCTCTGATCCCGGCAGCTTTCAACAGTGTTGCAGATAGGTGAACTTGGCTCATCACAAACAGCGATGACGGACTGAAAAGTAGTTCCCCCGTGTGAGGGGGTTGACCTCGTGGGTATCCTTACCACATCGCCCCGCCGGACACGTGGATTCATGTGGACGGCGCCGACTCACTACCCTCGAGGAGCAACCGTGGCCAAAGATCGCGTTGATCGCGATGAAGAGGATCTGGTTCGTCTGTATCTGTCCGACATCGGTCAGTACACACTTCTCACCAAGGACGATGAAGTCCGGCTGGCGAAGTTGATCGAATCAGGCAAGGCGGCGCTCGTCGACCTCGACTCTGCTGGCAAAGAAATCACGGCCGCCAAGAAGCGTGAGCTGCGCCGGGCAGCCAAGGAAGGCGAGGAGGCCGAGCGAGCGTTCGTGCAGTCCAACCTGCGCCTCGTCGTCTCGATCGCGAAGAAGTATCAGGCGTCGGGCCTGCCGCTGCTGGACCTGATCCAAGAGGGCAACCTCGGCCTGATGCACGCCGTCGAGAAGTTCGACTGGCGCAAGGGCTTCAAGTTCTCGACCTATGCCACCTGGTGGATCCGTCAGGCCATCACCCGTGGTATCGCCAACACGGGCCGCACCATCCGCCTCCCGGTCCACGCCGGAGATACCCTCGCCCGCCTGCAGAAGGCGCGTAGCCGGCTCGAGCTGAAGTACGGCCGCCCGGCCACGCTGGCCGAACTCTCTCGCGAAGTCGAGATGCCGGAGGACAAGGTGACCGAGGCGTTGCGCTTCGCCGCCGAGCCGCTCTCGCTCAGCGAACCCCTCCGTGAGGACGGCGATGCCGAACTCGGTGACGTCGTCGAGGACCGGTCCGCCGAGTCCCCGTTCGAGGTCGCCGCGACGGCCCTGCTGCCGGAAGAGATCTCACGGTTGCTCGCCCCTCTTGACGAACGCGAGCGTGAGATCCTCAAGCTCCGCTTCGGTCTCGACCGTGGCGAGCCGCGCACCCTCGAAGAGGTCGGCGAGCACTTCAACTTGACTCGGGAGCGCATCCGCCAGATCGAAGCACGGGCAATGAGCAAGCTGCGTCACCCTTCCAGTGACACCGGCGCACGAGACCTGCTCGCGGTCTGACGCCTCGGCGTCTGGTTGATATTCGTCGTCGGTGACGACGCGACTTTGCCACGATGGAGCCATGCCCAACGTTGGCCACATCGAGGTCCGCCCTGCCGTACTCGGCGATGCCGACGCGCTCTGCGACGCCCATGTCGCAGGTTGGCGGGTCGGCTACCGCGGCCTGTTCCCCGATGCGCTGTTGGACTCCGACGAGTTCGACTCGGGTCGCCGCGAGATCTGGCGCGCCGGTCGATGGCTGGACAACGCGCATCAGCAGGTGTTCGCTGCGGTCGTCGATGGTGACGTGCTCGGCTTCGCTCACGTCGGAGCCGAACGCGAACACAACGTCGTGAACGGATCGGGCCGTGGCGAGTTGTACGGCTTCTACAACCAGCCGTCGACGTGGGGTTCGGGACTTGCGGTGGCCTCGATGTCCGCTGCCGAGGACTGGCTCTGGAGGCACGGGTTCACCGAGGCAACGCTGTGGGTGCTGCGCGACAACCCGCGAGCACGACACTTCTACGAGAAAGCCGGCTGGTCGTGGAACGGCCGCGAATCGCTCTGGGGCGGTCCGACGGTGCCCGGTCAGCCGACGCCGAGCCCGATCGCGGAAGTCCAGTACTCGCGCCGGTTCTGAGTCTCCAGGCCAGCTCTTACTCGGCCGGCGTGACGCTCGCTACCCGGCATTTTCCATTCAGCTGTATGATACAGGCATATGGACGAACCGATCGGACGACTCGAGACGCAGATGGTGGTCCTCACCCGGCGCATCGAGAACGCTTCGCGCCGTGGCAGGATCCATCGGCGGATGGACCGGGCCGCCTATCTGATCGCCCGCACGCTCGACGACGCCGGTCCTCTCAGTGTCAACGAGATCGCCCGCCGGCTCGCGCTCGACGGATCGACGGTCACTCGACAGCTCACCACGATGGCGTCACGTGGCTTCGTGACGCGCTCGATGCACCCGGACGACGGCCGGGCCTGGATCATCGCGCTCAGCGCCGACGGACTCGAGGAGATGCGTGCTGTCAGCGCGTCCCGGCGGGAGAGGTTCGCCGCCTTCCTCCACGGCTGGAGCGAGCACGACATCGACCAACTCGGTCGGCTGCTGGAGCGGTTCAACGCCTCGATGGAAGCGACCCAGACCGATTCGAAATCCTCCGACACCGCCGCGGATGTGCCGGCACTCGGTGCCCCGCGCAGCGATCATCGGCGTTCTGTGCTGCCAACGCGCCGCCCGCGGTAAACCACCACGGCAGTGGGCTCACCCTTTGCCGGGCTTGCCCTTCTCGGAGCCGACCGAGACGATCACCGTGCTCTGCGGTGCAACGGGTCCGGACGGTTCGACCGCGATGACTGTCTCCGTCGGATGACCCTTGCCGTCGGACCGCACCTCCGGCACCACGCCGAGCGCCTCGAGCGCGGCAACCACTTCGTCGCTGCGTTTGCCGATGTAGAGCTGCGGGTCGATGTTCACCGGCGCAAGCGTTGTCGGTGGCGGAACGGTCGTTGTCGGTGCCGCTGCCTCGACCACGGCAACCGATGCAACGGTGGTGGCGATCGCAGCGGTCGGTACGGCGGCGTCGGACGTCGCGCTGGCCGCGGCGGCGTCGAACGGACGGTCAGTGCGGTTGGCCGCCAACAGTGCTGCGGCGATTGCGATCGCAGCGATGGCACCGACCAGCCATGGCAGGCGGCGGCGTCGAGCGGCCACAGCGGTGCCCTCGACCACGACGGCACCGGGTCGAGCGGCCGGAGGCAGCGCACCGACGGACATCGCCGCGGTCGCAGGATCCATCTCGAGTCGGGTCGGCGCGTACGTTTCGCCGAACATCCCTGGTGGGGGCGCAGTCGAGATCTGAGCGCGGCGCAACTCCGCGGCGAACGCGTCGGCCGATTCAGGCCGATCGGCCGGACGCTTGGAGAGGACGCGCTCGATCAGTCGGCGGACATCGATGGGTACCGCCGCCGGCAACGGTGGCGGTGCGTCATTGACCTGTGCCATCGCCACAGCGATCGCACTGTCACCGATGAACGGACGACGGCCGCTCAGCATCTCGTAGCCGATCACACCGAGGGAGTAGAGATCCGTCGAGGGCGTGATCGGCTGCCCGGACGCCTGCTCGGGCGACATGTACTGGGGCGTACCGACGACTTGTCCGCTGACCGTCAGCGGCGCGGCGTCGATCGCTCGCGCGATGCCGAAGTCGGTGACCTTCACGCTCCCGTCGGGCAGGATCATCAGGTTTCCGGGCTTGACGTCGCGGTGGATCACACCGCCGGCGTGCGCGGCGGCCAGCGCCTGAGCGGTCTGGGCGAGCACGGACAACGTGGTCGCGAGCGGCGGCACCGGCGTGCGCGCCAGCACGTCGGAGAGTGCTTCGCCGGGTACGAACTCCATCACCAGAAATGCGCCGAACTCGTCCTCGCCGTAGTCGAACACGCTGGCGATGCCGGGGTTGGCAAGCGCTGCTGCGTGGCGGGCTTCGGCGCGGAACCGCTCCACGAACTCGGGCGAGCCGAGCAGTTCCGGCTTGAGGATCTTGACGGCGACGGCCCGACCGAGGATGGTGTCGTGCGCCATCCACACTTCGCCCATCCCGCCGATGGCGAGGTGCTCGGTCAGCGTGTAGCGCGCCCCGAGTACGAGATCCTTGGTCGGCTGCATCAGGTCTCCTCTCCGCGCGCCGTCCTCACCGCTGGCCGCGGCAAACGTACCGGTACCCGATCGACGGCGCTCGTGAACATGGCTCGGTCCGGCGTCACCGGCTGATGAAGTTCACGACCCGCTCGGACCAGGTCGAGACGTCCTCCCACGTGCTTGCGATGAACAGCTCGGAACCGTCGATCAACCCGTGCAGCTCGTGCGCCGTACCGGTCGGATGACCGGCGTCTCCGGTCCAGGCCAGGATCAAGGTCGGCACCGCGATGGTGGCGACATCGACCCGGTCCGGTAGGTCGGCATGGCCGGCACCCCGGAAGACTTGGGCGAGCCGGGCGGGATCGGTGGCGCGCACGTTCGCCTGGTCGGCGGCCTGCTGATCGGCGCGGCCGACAAGGGGA
>JANXUX010000035.1 GCA_025351965.1 Actinomycetes bacterium
CCGAGATCGGCGATTGGGTGCTCGACGAGGCGATGCGCCTCGCGTTCCACTGGCGGATGGTTCGTCACGGAGCGCCGCTGCGGATCTGGGTCAACCTCGCGGCACAGCAACTCGCTGACGGCGAGTACCTCTACAACCGGGTCCGCACGGCCATGGACTCCGGCCTGATCACACCGCGCGACATCGGGTTCGAGGTCACCGAGTCCAACCTGCTCGAGGACCTGCCGAGTGCGGTCGGAGCGCTGTCGTCGCTGCGCGCGCTCGGGATCGAGATCGCCCTCGACGACTTCGGCACCGGCTATTCGTCGTTGACCTACCTGCGCCAATTGCCGGTGTCCGCGGTCAAGATCGACCGGAGCTTCGTCGGCGGTATCGGCGGCTCGCTGGCCGATGAGGCCATCGTCGAGGCGGTCATCGACCTCGCCCATGCGCTGGGACTACGCGTCATCGCCGAGGGCATCGAGGATCTCGCCCAGGCCGACGCGCTGATCCGGATGGGCGCTGACGAGGCCCAGGGTTACTACTTCGGCTATCCGGAACCGTTTGCGCTCGTCGAGCCGAAGTTGTCCATCGCCTGGTGCGGCGTCACCCCGCCCGGTACGACGAGTGACCGCGCCCCGGACCAGCGTGCCGACGAACTGCCCGGCTTCGGATCGGCACGGGCCAGACTGCTGCTGACCGCGCTCGACACGGTGCACGACTCGATCATCGTGACCACCGCAGCTGCCGGTCGGGCGGGGAGCCCGCCCATCGTCTATGTCAACCAGGCGTTCGAGGCCGAGACCGGGTTCCGGTCGCGTGACGTCATCGGTCACACCATCGAGTTCCTGCTCGCCGACGACGCCGAGCCGGAGCACATCGAGTGGCTCCGCGGCAGTGATTCGGAGGCCTCGTCGATCACCAACGAGGTCGCCAGTCGCCGCTCGGACGGCACGACGTTCTTGTGCGAGGTGACGCGCAGCCCGATCCTCGACGAGCGCGGGATCCACACCCACTGGCTGCACGTGCGCCGCGACCTGAGCCAACGTCGCTCGGCGGAGAGTCGCAGCGACCGATTCCAGGGCCTCATCGAGCAATCGGCTTCGCTCGTCGCGATGGCCGAGACCGGTGGACGCTGGGTCTACGCAAACGCAGCGCAGCGCGCCGTGATCGGCATCGCCGCCGACGGTCCGTTGGACGACCTCAGCCACCTGTCGATGTACACGCCGAAGCATCGTGCCGAACTGTTCGACACGGTCATTCCGACGCTGCACGAGCACGGCCGCTGGAGTGGCCCGGTCGAGTTCCTCGACGTCTCCACGGGCGCAATCACCGAGGCGTTCAGCGACATCCACGTCGTCGACGACCCGCTCCGGCCCGGGATCAAGATCTACGCCTCGGTGAGCCGCGACATGACCGAGGTCAACGCATTCGAGCGTGCTGAGGAGCGTCGTCGCGAACTGTCGACGTTTGCCGCCGAGATCGCCCAGCAGGCGCTGGCCAAAGGCCGCGACGAGCTGTTCAAGGATTTCGACGCAGTACTGGCCCAGTGCGGCGAACTGCTCCACGGGGACATCGCCTACGTCGACGTGATCGATCTCGATGCGGGACTGCTCCGGCCGCTCGGCGGGTGGGTCAGCGCCCGCTGCCCCGGGCGCCTCACGATTCCGGTCGAAGTCCCGCTCGATCGGTTCCCGACCTGGGTCGAGCGCCTGGGCCGCCCCGGGGTCATCATCGGCAGCGACGCATCCGAGGCGAACTCGTCGTGGCGGGCTGAGCTCGCCGCCGTCTTCGCCGGACAGCCGTTCCACTCGAACCTCTACGCCGCGCTGCACGTCGGTGGTCGGCTCGTCGGTGTGTTCGGCCTGGCGAGCCTCGATGCCTGCCATGTGTGGACCGAGGACGAAGTCGTGACGGTCCAGCAGATCGCAGACACGATTGCCAACCTGATCGGCCGCGAGATCGCCGACCGGGCGCGCCGCGCCGGCGAGATGCATGTGACGGCGATGCTCAGCAACGTGCGCGACATCCTTGCGGTCCTCGACCGGACGGGCGTGATCGTGTCCATCAACGACGCGATCGAGGCAGTGCTCGGCATCGCCCCCGCCGCGGTCATCGGCGGCCACTTCCTGACGATCGTGCACCCCGACGACGCGGACATCGCCATCGCGCGCTTCGCCGAGGCCGTGGAGGGCGAGGGCGAATTGGCGACCACCGAACTCCGGTTGCTCAGCCATGACGGCACTGCGATCTGGTTCGACTGCGACACGTCGGGGGTCGAGGATCCGGTGCTCGGTGGCTACGTCGTCTCGCTCCGCAACGTGACCGTGCAGCACGCTCTGTTGGCGGCGACCGAGCGACGCAGCGAGTTCGAGCAGATGCTGCTCGCGCTGTCGCACTGGGCGCTCAACGTCGACCACGAACAGGTCGGCGGCGGTCTGGCAGCCCACATCCAGCGCTTGGGTGAAGTGCTCGGCGCCGATGCGTCCGGTGTCTGGCTGATCGAGGGCAGCACCGTCCGGTCGGCGGGTCAGTGGCTCGACCCCGAATCGATCCTGCCCGTGTCACCGATGAGCTCCTTCGATGCGCCAGTGCTCACCGATCGACTGCGCCTCATGGACTCTGCCGTCGCGATCGACGACATCGATGCAGTGCGCTCCCCATGGGCCGATGAGTGGCGCAGCATTGCCGGCCACGGCCGCAGCGCACTGCTCGTTCCGCTCATGTCCGGCGGATCCTGTCTCGGACTGACCGGGGTGACGATGGCGTCGCCCCGAGTCTGGGCCGCGGACGAGATCGCACTCGTTCGCGGCGTCGCCGACACGATCTCGGCCCTCCTCGCCCGCGAACGCGTCGAAGCGTCGTTGCGCACCAGCGAGGCTCGTCTCGCAGCACTGCTCGATGGCTCACTCGACCTGGTCGTCGTCGTGACCGACGAGGGCGACATCCTCTACGCCAACCGCTCGCTGCAGCGTGCGCTCGGCTACTCGCCCGAGGACATGATTGGTCGCAGCGTCGCCGAGTTGATCCACGTCGACGACCTCGATCTGGCGATGATGCGACTCCAGGAGTTGGCGGCGGGTCAGAGCTCGGAAGCGACGACGCTGCGGGTGATCGCCCAGGACGGATCGGTGCGCTGGATCGAGATCATGAGTGGTCTGATCCGCAATCCGATCGCTGGGGGCAAGGTGCTCACGTGCCGCGACGTCACAGAACGACGAGCGCTCGAAGCCGCCGCAGCGACCCGCGTCAGCCATCTGCGCTACGCCTTCGAAGTCGCTCAGGCGGCGCTCGACCTCGGGCCGCAGGAGTTCCTCGATCAACTGTCGGGCGTGTGTACGACGGTCGGCACGATGCTCGGGGTGGACCTGTTGTACGTCGACCGCATCGACGAGCAGAGCATGCTGCTGACCAACCTCGGTGGCTACGTCGGCGGGGCCAACCCGCTGCAGCTCGTCAACCCCGGCGAGACGATGCCGTTCGCCGAGCTGCCCCGATGGGTCGATCGTCTACGTCGGCTCGATCCGGTCGTCGAGCGCGATGCTCGTCTGTGCACCGAGCAGTGGGCCGTCGAGAAGCGAACCGTTCTCGGCCCAGAGGGCGGCCTGATGGCGGTCGCGATGTCGGCGGCCGGCGAGTTGTTCGGCGTGGTCGGGGTGTCGATGGTCGACAGCGAACGGCTGTGGACCGAGGACGAGTTGACGTTCTTGCGGATCGTCGGTGAGACGATCGCCAACGTTCTCGAAAAAGGTCGTGTCGATGACGCGCTGCGGCGGAGCGAGACGCGCTTCCGGCTGTTGTCGGAGACAGCGGCCGATGTGGTCCTGCTCATGGATGCCACCGGAGCGATCCAGTACGCGTCGCCGTCGTCGCTCGACCTCCTCGGCTACACGCCGGATCAGCTCATCGGTCGCGTCGCACAGTCCATGGTGCATCCCGACGACGTCCGCCGGCTCGGCGACGTGAGTGCCGACCAGTTGCAGTTCGGTGTCGCCCGACCGTCGGAGTGCCGTCTCGAACGCGCTGATGGCTCATATGTGTGGGTCGCCAACTCGATCTCCTCAGTGGTCGACCCGGCCTCCGGTTCGGCCGTGGAGTATCGCGCCAGTGTTCGTGACATCAGCGAACGCAAGCGGCTGGAGGCGGCGCTCGAAGAGCAGGCGTTGCACGATCCGTTGACCGGTCTCGGCAACCGCATCATGCTCCAGTCTCGTCTCGCCGCTGCGACCGACTCCGACCCGCTCTCGAGCACCGAGATCTCCGTGCTGCTGATCGACCTCGACGGATTCAAGACCGTCAACGACACCTACGGCCACTCCGTCGGCGACGACGTGTTGCGCATCATCTCCGCCCGCCTCGCAGCCCTGACCCGTCAGCAGGACACACTCGCGCGCACCGGCGGTGACGAGTTCGTCGTGATCTGCCCGAACACCGGTGCCGAGGCTGCTGTGACGATCGGTGAGCGCATCGTCGAGTCGGTCCGCCAGCCACTGTCGGTCAACGGCCTGGTGCTGCACGTCGGTGCGAGCGTCGGAGTCGCCCACCATGTCGGTGGGACGGCGGATCCCGGCTGGCTGCTCCTGGACGCGGACCATGCGATGTATGCGGCCAAACGCGAGGGCCGCGGTCGCGTCCGTGTCGCGCCGGAAGCCCAGCACGCCGGGGATTCGACCTTCACGGCCGCCGGAACGTCCATGTCCTGATCGGCGGCGGCGTCTCGTCGCTCACGGCGGTGTCTAACCTGGCCGGATGACAGCCACCGATGAACGCAGCATCGACCCGAACGACCTCGGCGCGATCGGCGTCAACTGGGACCTTGCTCCGCTCCTCGAGGGGGCGACCGATGTCGATGCATTGCTCGACGCCGCAGACGAAATCGCCGACGAGCTCGTCGCCACCGGCCGGGGACGTATCGGCGAGATGACGGGCGCCGAGCTCGGTGCGTTCTACGGTCGGTTCGCAACGATGCTCGAGCTCGCCGGTCGAGCCGGGAACTACGCCAGCCTGACGTTCGCTGCAGACACGGCAAAGCCCGAAAACGGCGCGCTCATGGCTCACGTCCAAGAGCGAACCACGGCGACGAGCACGAAGCTGATCTTCATCGACCTCGAGTGGGCTGCGGCGTCGGACGAGCACGTCGACGCAGTGCTCGCCGACCCGGTCCACTCGCTCGACTTCGTTCGCCACCATCTGCGCTCGGAGCGTCGGTACCGGCACCACGTGCTGTCCGAACCCGAGGAGAGGGTGCTCACCGAGAAGAGCGTGACGGGCGCCAGCGCGTGGGGCCGGTTGTTCGAAGAGCTGAGCTCAGCCATGGAGGTGCAGCTCCCGCAGCCCGACGGGACGACGGCGACGGTCCCGCTGATGCAGGGCCTGGCGATGCTGCAACACCCGGACCGTACGGTTCGCCAGCAGACCCACGCTGCCGTCACCGAAGGCCTGCAGCCGGGTCTGCGCACCCGCGCGTTCATCTTCAACACGCTGCTCAACGACAAGTCCGTCGACGACCGGTTGCGTTCGTACCCGACGTGGATCAGCAGCCGCAACCTCGCCAACGAGGCCAGTGACGACAGCGTCCAGGCCCTCGTCGATTCCGTTGTCGCGCGCTACGACATCCCCCAGCGCTGGTACACGCTGAAGGCCAAGATTCTCGGCGTGGACCGCATCGCCGACTACGACCGGATGGCTTCCGTCGCAACGGCAGAGTCCCAGGTGCCATGGTCGGTGGCGACCGAGACGGTCACCGACGCGTACTCGTCGTTCAGCGGTGAGTTGGCCGGGATCGTGCAGCGGTTCCTGCGCGAGGAGTGGATCGACGCCCCAGCCACTCCCGGCAAGCGCGGCGGCGCGTTCTGCGCATACACCGTGCCGTCGCACCATCCGTACGTGCTGCTCAACTGGACGGGCAAGACGCGCGATGTCGCGACGCTCGCCCACGAGCTCGGCCACGGTGTGCATGGCTACCTCGCCAGGGAGCAGGGCGTGTTCCAGATGTCCACGCCGCTGACGCTGGCCGAGACCGCCTCGGTATTCGGCGAGACGGTCACCAGCAAACGCCTGCTGAGCACGTTGACCGATCCCAACGAGCGACTTGCGTTGTTGGCGGCGACGCTGGAGGATTCGATCGCGACGGTGTTCCGCCAGATCGCGATGAACCGTTTCGAACACAGCGTGCACACGGCCCGCCGTACCGAGGGCGAGCTCGCCGTCGAGCGGTTCAACGAGCTGTGGGAGGAGTGCCAGACGGCGATGCTCGGACCATCCGTCGAGATCACCGAGGGCTACCGCAGCTGGTGGAGCTACATCCCGCATTTCATGCACACGCCCGGTTACGTCTACGCCTATGCGTACGGCCAGTTGTTGGCACTCAGCGTCTACAAGCGATACGAGGAAGTCGGCGAGGAGTTCGTGCCGCGCTACCTCGACCTGCTGCGCGCCGGCGGCTCGATGAGCCCGGAGGAACTCGGCAAGATCGTCGACTGCGACCTCGCCGATCCGGCGTTCTGGGATGGCGGCCTGGCCATCGTCGACGAGCAGCTGACCGCTGCCGAAGGCGCTGCGGCGGCCGCCGGACGCGGGTGAGCCGAGCGGTTGGTTCCGGTGATCGGTCCCATCCGCGAAGTGGCTGACCTGGGCTGACAGACTCGCGGCGTGGTCGCACCTCGCTCGGCGGTGCTCGCCCTGAGCGGGCTGCTGATGGGCGCCGGCGCGTCCTGCTCGACGCACCAGGACAGCGCAGGAAGAGGTCTGCGCACGGTCGTACCGGACACGGTCGTGCTCGCCGAACCCGAGTTCCTCGACGCGATGTCGATCGCCGTCGGGCCACCGACGACGGCCGCTCCCGCAACGCTCGCTCCGGTCGACTCAGCGGCGGCCGCCGCGGTCATCGTCGCGACCGACGATCCGCCGGTGCCGGCGATGGACCCACTCGCAGCGCCGCTGCGCCGGGCGACGTTCGACTTCACCGGAGACACGCTCGTGCACTCGCCGCTGGTGCGCCAAGCCGCGCAGAACGCGCAGGGGGTCGGCTACGACTTCGCCCCGATGTTCGCCGCCGTGCAGCCGATCCTGTCCGGCGCCGACTACTCGGTCTGCCACCTCGAGAGCCCTGTCGCGCCACAGGGAGCGGCGCTGTCGACCTTCCCCGTCTATGGCGTTCCGTCGGAGATCGCGACGGCGATCCACGGCGCTGGCTACGACCGCTGCAGCACGGCCAGCAACCACACCCTCGACCGGGGTACGGCGGGTATCGACGCGACGGTGGACGCGCTCGTGTCGGCCGGCGTCACCCAGGCCGGCATGGCCCGTACCTCCGCTGAGGCCGTCGTGTCGCTGGTCGAGGTGAACGGCATCGCCGTTGCCCACCTCAGCTACACCTTCGGCTTCAACGGTGCCCGGCTGCCGCCCGCAGAGCCATGGCGATCGAACGTGATCGATGCCGGCCGGATCATCACGGCCGCGCTCGATGCACGTGCCCGTGGCGCCGACGTGGTCATCGCCAGCCTGCACTGGGGGAGCGAGGGCAACTCCCAGATCACGGCTCAGCAGCTGCGCGTGGCCGACGAGGTGACGGCCTCAGGAGAGGTGGATCTCATCGTCGGCCACCACGTCCACGTCATCCAGCCGATCCAGCAGATCAACGGGCGGTGGGTCGTGTTCGGGATGGGCAACTTCTTGTCGAACATGCCGACCGGTACCTTCCCGCCCAGCAGCCAGGACGGGATGATCGTTTCGGTGACAGTCTCCGAACAGGCCGACGGGACGTTCGCGGTCGACACACCCGTCGTCACACCGACCTGGGTCGACAGGTCCAACGGCTTCCTCATCCGACCCGTGCTCACGGATCTCGCTGATCCGTCGGTCGACGCGGCGACCAAGGACCAGCTCTACCGAAGCCTGCAGCGCACCGGTTCCGTCGTCGGCGCTTACATCACAGGCTGACGTCGATCACCGGCTGAGCGCCGCGGCGCTGTCTACGCGCCGCAGGTGGTGTTCGCGTAGGCGAGTGAGATGTCCTGCTGCTTGTAGATGTTGGCCGTCACATCCGAGCCGAGGTAGGTCGCCAGATCAGCCTGTGCCGCCGCATCGCCGCCCGTGCCACGGATGACGATGTCGTTCGCTCCGGACATGAACGAGATTGCGTCGGCGGCAGCACTGTCGCTGCCGAGCGCGCCAGAGACGGTGGCGAGCTGTGCTCCGAACTCCGGCAGCGTCCCGATGGGAAGGGTCGCCCATTCGGTGGCGGGCGAGTTCGCCAGCCCGAGGACCACCTGCCAGTTGACGAGAATCCGAGCCAACGCGTCGCCCAGCGCCGCGCAGTCCGATGAGCCGGCTGAACCATCGCCGACGACGGAACCGTCGGCAGCGGCGGTCGAGTCGTTCGCGCTGCCGCTCGACGCGCTGCTGGCCACGGATGGGACCGAAGTGGGCGCCGGGGACGACGAGCTCTCCGAGCTGCATGACCCCAACAGGCTGGTGGCGACCACGATCAACACGGAACAGCGGCGGGAGAGGTACATGCGCGGATCCTAGTGAGACGGCCGTGACACGTCGGCTACCGTGCACTGCTGCATGGCCACGCTTCGGTTCAGTTTCGGCACGATGGGCTCCGGGAAGAGCACCCTGGCGCTGCAGATCCACCACAACCTCACGTCGCGGAACCTCACCGGACTGCTGCTCACCAAGCTCGACCGGGACGGGTCGCAGATCACGAGCCGGCTCGGCGTCTCTGCGCCCGCGGTCGAGGTGCGCTCAGATCTCGACCTGTTCGAGCTGGCCACGAACTATGCGCCACTGTCGTTCATGGTCTGTGATGAAGCCCAGTTCTACAGTGTCGAGCAGTGCGACCAGCTCGCCCGGGTCGTCGACGACCTCGGTGTCGACGTCTACACCTTCGGCCTGATCACCGACTTCAAGGGCCTGCTCTTCGACGGCACCAAGCGGTTGTTGGAGATTGCCGACGAGCGGGTCGCGCTGCAGGTCGAGGCGCGCTGCTGGTGCGGTCAACGGGCCACCCACAATGCACGTCTGGTCAACGGCCGGGTCGTGTACGAGGGCGAGACGGTCGTGGTCGGCGACACCGAGGACGAGCCCGAACAGCCGTTGTTCGGCGACGTCGTGCGCTACGAGTTGCTGTGCCGCCGGCATTACGCCAGCGGTTCACTGAGTTAGCGCGTCGTCAGTTCCAGGCGCACGGCAGGCGTTTGATGCCGTTGATGAAGAAGCTCTGCAGGTACTCGGGCTCGCCGGTGATGCGCAGGTTCGGCAATCGGCGACGGATCTCGTCGAACATCACGCTGATCTCGCGTCGGGCCAGGTTTGCGCCGAGACAGAAGTGCGGGCCGCCGGCGCCGAAGCCGGCCTGGGCCGGCTGGATGCTGCGCAGGACATCGAACTCGAACGGGTTGGCGAAGACCCGCTCGTCACGGTTGGCCGAGTTGTACCAGAGCACGACCTTGTCGCCCTCCTTGATCGACACCCCGGAGAGCTCGGTGTCCTGAGTGGCCGTGCGACGGAAGTGGATCACGGGGGTGGCGTAGCGCACGATCTCTTCGACAGCGGTCTTGGTGTTCGCGTCGAAGTCGTCGAACCACAGGGCGCGCTGGTCGGGGAACATCGTCAGCGCACGCATGCCGTGGCTGATCGCGTTGCGTGTGGTTTCGTTGCCGGCCACGACGAGGAGGATGAAGAAGCTGCCGAACTCCTGCGCCGTCAGCCGCTCGCCGTCGACGACGGCGTTCATCATCGCGCTCGTCATGTCCTCGCGTGGGGTGGCGACACGGTCCTCGCCGAGCGCCTGGGCGTAGGAGAACATCGCCAATGCCGCTCCCATCAGGGCTTCGAGGCTGCCCCCGTATTCGGGGTCGCCGGCGCCGAGAATGACGTTGGTCCAGTTGAAGATCTGCGCAGTGTCACTCTCGGGGATGCCCATCATCTCGCAGATGATCTGCAGTGGCAGCGGTGCGGCCACCTCGGTGACGAAGTCGCATTCGCCGTCCGGAAAACGCTCGAGCAAGCCGTCGACGATGGACTGAGCCTTGATGGTCACGTAGTCGTTGACCCTGGCGACCTCTTTCGGGGTGAAGCCGCGCGACACGATGTTGCGCAGGCGGAAGTGCTTGGGGTCGTCCATGTTGATCATCGACCCGAAGAACTCGTTCATCTCCTGGGGTAGATCACCGATGTTGCTGCCCTTGCCGCTGCAGAACAGTTGCGCGTTGCGGCTCGCCGCCCAGACGTCTTCGTGACGGGTCAGTGCGTAGTAGCCCGGCCCCAGCGGGAACGGCGAGTCCTCGAAGTCGCGTTCGGCGAAGAACTGGAGGCCCGGCGTGTCGCGCAGCGTCTTGAACGCCCCCTCGCGGTATTCGCGTGGCTGACTCCAGAACTCGAAATCGGAGAGGTCGAACGTTCCGAGCGGCACCGTGGGCAGGTTCATGTGCGCACAATAGTGGGGGCGTTCCGGCCGACCGTTCCCCAGCCAGCGATGTCTGCGCTGCGGGAGTCACTCCGACACCGAATCGGCCTACGCTCGCCCCATGCTCGAACCGCATCAAGTGCAGCGTGCCCTCGTCATCACGGCGCATCCCGACGATGTCGATTTCGGGGCCGCGGGCACCGTCGCAAACCTGACCGACCGTGGCGTCGAGGTCACGTACTGCTTGGTCACCGACGGTGATGCGGGCGGGCACGATCAGACCGTGCCGAGACCGCAGATGGCGACGATGCGCCGCGAGGAGCAGACCCGGGCCGCGAAGGAGGTGGGGGTCGAGCAACTGATCTTCCTCGGCTTCGGCGACGGGCGGGTGCAGTACGACCTGGCCCTGCGAGCTGCGCTCGCGCGGGTCATCCGCCAGATCCGGCCCCAACTCGTGATCACCCAGTCCCCGCACGTCGACCTGACCCGCATCTATGGCAGTCACCCCGACCATGTCGCGACGGGTCAGGCCGCCATCGCAGCGGTCTACCCCGACTCGCGCAACCCGTTCGCCTATCCGGAACTGCTCGCCGAGGGCCTCGAGGCATGGACGGTGCCGGAAATGTGGGTGATGACCTTCGCCGGTGGCCCTGGTGTCGCCGTCCACATCGAGGACGTGACCGACAACGTCGAGCGCAAGATCCGCGCCCTGCTCTGTCACGAGACCCAGCACAAAGACCCCAGCGGCATCGACGCAATGGTTCGAACGTGGATGCTGGGCGTCGGCCAACGGTTCGATCTCGGCGACGGACGTTGTGCCGAAGCGTTCCAGGTCGTCGATACGGCCTGACCGTTGCCCGGGAACATCCGGCACCTGTCGCATTGCGCAGAGCCGATCGCATTGCGTGCGGCGGATGACCGATCGGTAGGATTTGGCGTTCGTACACCACCAGGGGGTCCCATGTCCGAAGCCGTCATCGTCGCCACAGCCCGTAGTCCGATCGGTCGGGCCAACAAGGGCACGCTCACGACGATCCGTCCCGACGACATGTCGGCCCAGATCATCCGGGCATTGTTGGGCAAGGTCCCATCCGTCCAGGCCAGTGACATCGAGGACCTGATCATCGGTGTCGGTCAGCCCGCCGGCGAGGCCGGGTTCAACCTCGGCCGGATGACCGCGATCCTGGCCGGTCTCGACGATGTCCCCGGTGTCGTCGTCAACCGCTACTGCTCGTCGAGCCTGCAGACCATCCGCATGGCCGCCCACGCCATCATGGCCGGCGAGGGCGACTGCTTCATCGCCGCCGGCGTCGAGGCCGTCAGCCGTTACGCCTACGGCGTCGCAGACACTGCGCGTAACCCCCTCTTCGATCCCGCTGGTGAGCACACCAAGTCACGAGCCGGTGGCGGCGCGCCGATGTGGTCGCCGCAGCCCGGCCTGCCCGATGCCTACATTGCGATGGGCCAGACCGCCGAGAACGTGGTGCAACTGGAAGGCGTCAGCCGCGCCGACATGGATGAGTTCGCCAAGCGATCGCAGGACCTCGCCAGCGCGAACGTCGCCAACGGCTTCTTCGAGGAGGAGATCACCCCGATCACGCTTCCCGACGGCACGGTCGTCTCCAAGGACGACTGCCCCCGCGAGGGCACGACGCTCGAGGGCCTCGCCGGCCTCAAGCCGGTGTTCCGTCCCGACGGTCAGGTCACCGCCGGCAACGCCTGCCCGCTCAACGACGGCGCCGCAGCCGTACTCGTGATGAGTGCCGAGAAGGCCAAGGCCCTCGGCCTCACCCCGCTCGCCCGCATCGTTGCCTCCGGTGTCTCGGGTCTCAACCCCGAGATCATGGGCCTCGGCCCGGTCGAGGCGGTTCGCCAGACTCTCAAGAGGGCCGGGATGACGATGCAGGACATCGACCTCGTCGAGATCAACGAGGCGTTCGCCGCCCAGGTGCTGCCGTCTGCTCGCCACCTCGACATCCCGATGGAGAAGCTGAACGTGAACGGTGGCGGCATCGCCCTCGGTCACCCCTTCGGCATGACCGGTGCACGCATCATGACGACGTTGATCCACGGCCTGCAGAACGCCGACAAGACCTTCGGTCTCGAGACGATGTGCGTCGGTGGCGGTCAGGGCATGGCCATGATCGTCGAACGGCTGAGCTGATCGCGAAATTGACCGGGTGACGGATTGACTGGGTGACGGGACGACCGGGTGACGGATTGATCAGAGGGCGGGCGCTTGCGATTGTTGCAACCGTGGCACTGCTGTGCCTCGGTCCGATGACAGCTGCGCCTGCCCAGGCCGGCCTGCCGTCCGTCGGCGCATGCCTCGCCGACGGCGAACTGTCGATGGGCGACACCGGCGCCGACGTGATCTGCTTGCAGTTCGCACTCGGCATGCTGCACATGTCGACCCAGCCGCTGACCGGCACGTTCGATCAAGCCACCGCTGACTCGGTCACGTTCTTCCAGGCCAGCAGTCCACCGTTGCGCGTCGACGGTCGCGCCGGTCCGCAAACCCTCGCTGCCCTCGGCATCTGGTCCGGCAAGTCCGGTGCTGGTGTGGTGATCATCCCGTGCCGCTCCGATGCGACCGTACGTCCGGGCGACAGTGGGGCGAGTGTGGTGTGTCTGCAGGACACGCTGCGCGAGCTCGGACTCTACGATGGCGTGAGCACCGGCACGTCCGACGTCGCGACGGTCGAGGCGCTGAAGCGGTACCAGAGCGAGACGCCGCCGCTCCAGGTCGACGGCTGGGCCGGACCTCGAACCCTCGCCGCGATGGGCATCTGGTCGGGCACCGCCGACGGCGTCAGCACACTGCTGACCGCAGTTGCGCCGGGGACCGCACCCGCTGGGCCGTGGCCGGCCGGTGTCCAGGACCAGCCGAACTGGAACGTGAACGCGCAGGGCATCCCCTACTACGGCAACCACGGGGCCTGCTCGCTCGCCGACGCGAACATGATCGCGTTCCAGTTCGCTCGTGACGGCGCCGACATCGCCACCGAGCAATGGGCCGTGTACATCGCGTCCCGCGAGGCGAGCTGCAACTACGGCGCCGTCAACGTCAACCTCGCCACTCAGGACGACTCCCACTGCACGTTCCAGTTGAACGCCCTTGCCGGGATGTTCAACCCCGGCGCTTCGCTGGGGCGCCTCGGCTGGACCGCCGACAAGGTCAAGGAGTCGATGGAGAACTGCGCCAACGCGGCGAGTGACCTGTGGGTCTACTGCGGCCGCGGTCCGTGGACTCCGCCCTACTCATGTCGACCGCCGTGGAAAGACATCGTCGCCGCGGCAACCATCGCCGGCAACGACGGCTCGGCGACGGTCGGTTCCGTCTCCGGCTCGGTCGTCGGAGCCGACGGCTGACGCCTGACGCCTGGTGCCGACCTCGGCGCCGGTGCCTGGCGGCTGTCAGCTCACAGCGGGCGAAACCCCGCCGTTCGTGCTGACGACCTACCGGTCCCGCGCTGCTGTCAGCTCACAACGGGCGAAACCCCGCAGTTCGTGCTGACGGCTTCGGCGACGACGGCGTCGGCGAGCTCGGGCCAGAGCTGGAGCGCCTCGGCGGACCATTGGTCGAACCGGCGGTCGGTGAGCGCGATGAGTGACACCTGGGCGACCGGGTCGATCCAGACCAGCGTGCCGGCGCCACCGAAGTGGCCGAAGGTCTGTGAACTGTTCGTGAGGCCCATCCAGTGCGGGCGCTTGGCCCCGTGGATCTCGAACCCGAGTCCCCACGGACACGGCCTGAACACGCCAACGCCCGGCACCCTGCCGTCGAGGTCGGGGTACTGCACGGCGGTCGCATCGGCCACGGTCGCCGGATCGAGCAGTGTCGGGGCGGCGACCTCGCCGACAAAGGCGATCAGGTCGTGCACGCTGCCCGAGACGCCGTACGCCGCAGAGGTCTGCAGTACCGACGACGTCATTCCGAGCGGGACGAACACGGCTTCGGCGAGGTACGCCGCGAACTCGATCCCGGTCGCTGCTTCGACGGCGCAGGCGGCGATCTCGAT
>JANXUX010000037.1 GCA_025351965.1 Actinomycetes bacterium
AGACCCTCCGAAAAGGGCCTCTCACCTGCAGTTATCTTGGAGCGGATGACGAGATTCGAACTCGCGACCCTCACCTTGGCAAGGTTGTGGTCACCGTCCGTACAGTCCGTCTACTGCGCCGCAGTACTCCACAGTCCGGAAAACCGTCCGGGAAATCCGTGCAGTCCGTCTAGTTCGTATACCGGTCTACCATCGGCAGCGGTCGACGGGCGCCACGAGAGATGCCACGCCCGATTCGCCCGCTAGTTGCATTTGTAGGTTGCACTTAGAGCAAGCAGGGTGCATGATTGGGTGATGCAGACCGTCCAGCATGATGCTGTTGTTTTCGAACCCACACCTGAGGATCGGGTGGCCGCCGAGCACGTCGCCGAACGCATCACCGCTGCGTCCATGAATTCGCTCGCGGGAACGACGACCACCGCCGCCGATTCGGACGGCGCCGTGTTTGAGTTCGTCGTGCAACTCGCGACCCGTGCGATCGCCGATCTCGCCGCCGGCCGCACCATCGCGTACACCGCGTCACCCGAAGCCGGTGTCTCACCCGCCGACGCGGCGACCCTGCTCGGCGTGTCACGCCAGTTTGTAGACCGACTGATCGCAGACGGCAAACTCACCCACCGATACAAGCCCGGATCGAAGCATCGGATCATCTCGATCACCGACATCAACAACCTCAAAGCGCAACGCGAGCACGGCCGAAACGGGGTCCGTCGAGCCATCGACGCGCTCGTCGATGGCGGCATCGAATATTGAAGTCTCCGCGGGTCTTCGTTGACACCAACATCTTGTTTCCCGCGTCGCTCGCAGACCTGACGCTCAGCGCAGCCGAGTACGGACTGTTCGAACTCGTCTACAGCGACCATCTCCTCGAAGAGATCCAACGTGTCCTTGTCGACAACAAAGGACTCGCACCCGCGAACGCCCAACGGTTCATCGACGAGATCTGCCAAACCTTCCCGACTGGCAGGATCAACGCCTCCGAATATGAAAACACGGCCAACTCGTGGACCGGGCCCGACGACGCTGATCTGATGCATCTCGCCGCCGCCGCTTGTGGTGGCGCGGTCGTGCTGATCACGAACAACACCAAGGACTTCGAACCAGCCACGCCACCAGCGGGGGTGATCAAACCAACCGTCATGACGGCCGACGGGTTCTTCTGCTGGCTGTTGGACGACGGATTCGAAGTAGACCTCGTCAACGTCATCAATTCGATGATCTCGGCCAACCGACGTCCACCGCAGACCTGGGACGCGATGATGCAACGACTCGCCGCAGTCGGCCTGCAGCAATTCGTAGAACGCTTCATCGCTGCGGCGCCGCTGGCCACCTGACGAACTGAGTCGCGCTTGTCGCCTTCGGACCGGCAGCAGCAACTTTGTCGCTCCCTGAGGCCGACGCCCATCAGCAAGGGGCCGGAGGCCGGAGGCCGACTTTCGAGGCTGTACCAGGGAACCAAGTGGGCCAGCTATCCGCCTATGTAACTGTGAGAGAGATGACGGCACCCACCACAACGAGCGCCGCACCGCCATCGACCTTCGAGGACGTGTTCGCCCAGCGGTGGACTCGGATGGTCAAACTCGCCGCGCTGACGACCGGCTCGGTCGCGATCGCTGAGGAGATCGTTCAGGACGCCTTCGAACAACTGCACAAGAATTGGGCGACGATTGAGCAACCGACAGCCTGGTTGCGAGCCGCGGTCGTCAACAGGTGCCGCGACTGGCTCCGTCGCAGAACGCTTGAACGTCGACATGCCGTCGCCACCAACAGTCTCGTCGAACCCGACGAAGGCATCGCGATGCGCGACGCCCTCAACTCGGTCACCCCGCGCCAGCGCGCCGCGATCGTGCTGCGCTTCTACGAGGAGCTCAGCGAACGCGAAATCGCCAACCTCCTCGGATGCCGCCCCGGAACAGTCAAGTCCCTCCTCACGCGCGGCCTGCGCACGCTTCGAAAGGAACTCCAAACATGAACATCACCGACGACGACATTCGCCACGGCCTCTACAACTACGCGAACAGCATCCACACCACACCACCACCGATCGGCAGGCTCACTCGCGAGACAGCTACACCGTTTTCGCCTCGTCGACGTCCGGCCCGGCGACGAGTCCTGGCTGGAATCGCCGTCACGGGCGCACTCCTCGGCGCCGGCGTCGCGGCCGCTACCGGAGTCTTCAGCACAGGCACAACAGAATTCGTCGAGACCGTCTGCGGCCTCAACATCGATGACGCCCGCCTCGTCGCCAGCGACACCGACAGCTTGGGCAACCTCGTTGAGTTCTCCGTCATCAACGGTCCGACCGGTGACGCCACCATCGTCGGCACCAGAGACCCTCAAGGCACATGGACATACGACGAGGCCGGCTGCGGACCCTGGCCTGGAGGCGTCGACAACCCCGCCGGGCGCCCCTGGGTCGGCTCACCCAACCTCACCCTCGACGGGCAGGCCACACTCATCCGCATCTACGGCTGGATCCCCCAACCCGCCACCACCGCCGTCGTCACATTCGCAGACGGCACCACC
>JANXUX010000040.1 GCA_025351965.1 Actinomycetes bacterium
ACGCGGCGTGCGTGCGCATCCTGCGCGCCAACGCCGATGCGCTCGGGTATCCGCGCAGCTTCAGCATCTACGACCAGGCCGACGCCCAGCGTCTGACCGGCTATGTCATCCGTGACCTGAACCTCGATCCGAAGCGGTTCACGCCGCGTGAATCGCACAACGTGATCAGCAAGTGGAAGAACGAGTTGCTGTTCCCGAACGAGGCCCTGGCCACTGCGTCGACGCCACTGGATCGCAAGCACGCCGAGATCTATCAGGAGTATCAGAGCCGCCTGCTGAAGGCCGGCGCGATGGACTTCGACGACTTGCTGACGAACGTCGTCCTGCTGTTCCGCCAACACCCCGACGTGCTGGCCGAGTACCAGCACCGCTTCCAGCACATCCTGATCGACGAGTTCCAGGACACGAACACCGCCCAGAACGAGATCGTGATGCTGCTCGGCGCCGAGCACCAGAACGTCACCGTCGTCGGTGACTCGGACCAGTGTCTGCCGACCGGCACCATGATCACGACACCGACCGGCGAGAAGCCGATCGAACAGATCGAGGTCGGCGACGTCGTGCTCGGCACCGGTGGCGGCACGACGCCGTATCCCGGTGTGGTGCGGCACATCCACCGATCCGTGACCAAGGATGCCCTGGTGACGGTGTGCGCCGGCGATGTGACGTTGCGCGGCACCTCGCTCCACATGGTCCCTGCTCGGTTGACGGGACCCTGCCAGACGGTGGATTCGTCCCCGATCACGCTGACGATGTTCGGTGATGCAACCGGCCACGTCGTCGGCCCGTCCTCTCGTTCATGTCACCACACATCATCCACGTTGATGATGTGTGGTGACATGAACGACGGATCGGCGGTGTTCGGGTCGTACTACGAGGCGCTCCGACACGCCCGCTCGTTCGACCTCGACATCCGACGTCGTGCGTCGATCGGCGGCGAGATCTACGACTACACGCCATTGGCGCATCTCCGGCGGGGCATGACCGTCCTTGCGCTGGTCGACGGCGAGCTCGTCGAGCGAACGGTCGACGACGTCGACCACGAGCCCTACAGCGGCGAGGTCTTCGACCTTGAGGTGGATCCGACCCATCACTACATCGCCGACGGGATGCTCGTGCACAACAGCATCTACAAGTTCCGCGGTGCGGATCTGCGCAACATCATCCAGTTCGAGAACGCATTCCCCGACGTCACCACGATCGTGCTCAACCAGAACTACCGCAGTACCCAGATCATCCTCGACGCCGCGAACGCAGTCATCTCGAACAATCCGACGCGCAAGGCCAAGGAGCTGTGGAGCGAGCTCGGCCGGGGCGAGGGCATCACCCGCTATCACGCCGACGACGAGGGCGACGAGGCGACGTGGGTGGCTCGGACCATGCAGGACGCGCACGACAACCACGCGATGATGTGGAAGGAGATCGCAGTCTTCTACCGCACGAACGCGCAGAGCCGTGTGATCGAGGAATCGATGATGCGTTTCGGCATCCCGTACAAGGTCGTCGGCGGCACCCGCTTCTACGATCGGCGCGAGATCAAGGACGCTATGGCGTACCTGCGGGCTGTGAACAACCCGGCCGACGAGGTGAGCCTCAAGCGCGTACTCAACGTGCCCAAGCGTGGCATCGGTGACACGAGTGTCGCCAAGCTGGACGCATGGGCGCGCGAGATGGGCAACGGGTTCATGGACGCGATGCGCCACGCCGACGAAGCCGGTCTGGCGGGCAGCGCGGCGCGTGGTGTCCTCGCGTTCGTCGGGCTGCTCGATTCGCTCGCGCACATGCTCGACGGATCACCGGCCGACGTGCTCCAGGCCGCGCTCGAGCAGAGCGGCTACATGGCCGAGCTGGAAGCGGAGAGTTCGGTCGAGGCCGCCGGTCGGCTGGAGAACCTCGGTGAAATGATCGGCTCGGCGCGCGAGTTCACCCGGGTCGACGAGTTCCTCGAGCAGGTCTCGCTCGTCGCCGACACCGACGATCTCGACGACGACAACAAGGTCGTGCTGATGACATTGCACTCGGCCAAGGGCCTGGAGTTCCCGTTCGTGTTCCTGGTCGGGATGGAGGAGGGCATCTTCCCCCACGTCCGAGCCCAGAGCGACCCCGACGAGATGGAGGAGGAGCGCCGCCTCGCCTACGTGGGCATCACCCGGGCCCGCCAGAAGCTGCACGTCTCGCACGCCTGGAGCCGCAGCCTGTTCGGCAGCACCCAGTACAACCCGTCGTCGCGTTTCCTCGATGAGATCCCGGCGGAGCTGCAGGACAACAAGGGCAACGTCAAGGGCCGCAGCTCCTACGGCCGCCAGAGCTACCGGGATCGTGACGGGGGATACGGCACCGGCGGATACCGCGGCGGCAACGCGCCGGCGTATCGCGGTCGACGCAGCGAGGCTGACGAGGAGGACACCAAGCAGGCCACCGAGGCGCATCGCGAGCGTGTCGTCGATGCCGCGCTCGCCGCCGGACGGCGTCTCGGCCCGGAGCCGTCGAATTCGCAGGAGATCGGGCTCCGCGTCGGCGACGACGTCGAGCATCCGTCGTTCGGAGAGGGTGTGATCATCGACATCGAGGGCAGCGGTGAGAAGGCCGAGGCCACCATCCGGTTCCGCGATGTCGGGACCAAGCACCTCGCCCTCGCCTGGGCACCACTGAAGAAGCTGTAGGGCGGCGGGTCGTGCAGCGTTCACCGATGCGCGACGCCTTCGATCGTCTCACCGCCGGGCTGGGGGAACAGCTCGGGTTCCTGCGCCAACTGCTGCGCTGGGTCGTGCTCGGCGCACTGTCGGGCGTGCTCGCCGGGTTGTCGTCGTGGGTGTTCCTGAAAGGCCTCGAGCGCGTCACCGAGTTCCGCGAGCACGGCCGGCAGTGGCTCGTGTTCCTGCTCCCGCTCGCCGGGATGGGCATGGGCGCGGCGTACCACTACCTCGGCGGTCGCTCGCACGAGGGCAGCAACCTGCTCATCGACCAGATCCACGAGCCGACCGAATGGGTGCCGCGTCGGATGGCGCCGCTCGTGCTCGTCGGCACGTGGACCTCGCACCTGTTCGGCGCGTCGGTCGGTCGTGAGGGCACGGCGCTGCAGATGTCGGGCAGCCTCACCGACGGCCTGTCCCGGCTGCTGAAGCTGACCCCGGCCGATCGCCGGGTCATGCTCATCGCTGCGCTCGCCGGCGGGTTCGGCGCAGTGTTCGGAGTGCCGGTGGCCGGTGCGGTGTTTGCGCTCGAGGTGCAGGCCGTCGGCCGGTTGCGCTTCGAGCCCGTCGTGCCGGCGCTGACCGCCGCCATCGTCGGCGACCGGGTGCTGATCGCGCTCGGCTACCACCACACCGCCTATGCGGCGATGCTGCCGCACGTCACCCCCTGGGTCCTGATTCGCATCGCCGTGGCCGGCCTGCTGTTCGGCATCGTCGCCGCAGCGTTCTCCGGGTTCACCCACGGGCTCAAGCGGGTGATGGCCGAGCAGGTCACCTGGGCGCCGGCCCGACCGCTGATGGGCGGCATCGTCGTCATTGCGCTCGTGACTGTCTTCGGCCACGGTTACCAGGGTCTGTCGCTGCCGTACCTCGCCAGAGCGCTGGACGGCGACCACCTGAGCTTCGCCGTGTTCGCGCTGAAGCTGCTGTTCACGATCGTGTGTGTCGGCACCGGGTTCTTCGGCGGCGAGGTGACTCCGCTATTCGTGATGGGGGCGACCCTCGGTGCAGCGCTGGCTCTGCCGCTCGGCCTCGGTGGACCGCTGCTGGCGGCGGTCGGGTTCTGCGCCGTGTTCGGTGCAGCGGCCAACGCACCGATCGCCTGCATCATCATGGGCGCCGAGCTGTTCGGCAACGGGGCCATCGTCCCCATCGCCGTTGGCGTCATCATCGCCTACTTCGTCAGCGGCAGCCGGGGTATCTACACCAGCCAGCGGGTGTTCGGACCCAAGCTCGGCAGCGGATTCGAGGCATCGACGTAACGTCTCGGTGCGGCGTCGCCACCAACCTCAGCTGGATCGGCACCCGATCGAGGTGCGCGAGGATGTGTCCCGACAACCGGAACGAGGCAGCGATGAGCGATCGACCGAACAGCACGATGTGGAAGCGGCTCGTCAGAGTGGCGATCGCCGTCGCCGCGGTACCGCTGGTGGGGGCGTTCGCCCCGGCCGATGTGCGCGCTGCGCCGGCCGTGACGGTGACGACACCGATGGACAGCGACAACGCCTGCGCCACGACTGGGTTCGGGCCGTGTTCATGACGCGACGCCGTTCGTTACGCCAACGCGCACGCCGGGACCGTGATCACGGTGCCCGCGGGGCAGTTCCTGTTGCGCACGCGTGACACGAGCAAAAGCGACGAGCTGACCGGCGACCTCGACATCCGCGCTGACATGACCATCAACGGTGCCGGCGCCGCGAAGACGAGCATCGACGCACAAGGCTCCCAGGACCGGGTCATCGAGGTGTGGAGCGCGGCGAGCGGTCAGCCGCTGCCGGCCGTCCTCATCCGTGGGGTGCTGATCGCCGGTGGCTCGCAGGGCTACGCCGACGGCGGCGGCATCTTCAACAAGGGCGACCTCCATCTCATCGGCGCCGACGTGCGCAACAACGTGCTCGATGCCACGAGTGCGCCGGGCGGCATCGTCGTCGGCGCCGGTGGCATCGCCAACTCTGGTCGGCTGCAGATTGACGGCGGTGTCATCGGGGCCAACCGTGGAGGCAACGCCATCGGTGGCGGCGGTGGACCGACCGCCGGAGCAATCGGGGTGAGCAGTCGTGCCATGCTCGTGCTCAACAACGTCATCGTGCGCGGCAACTCGGCGAGCGGCGGGACGGGCGGCGTCAACAACTCGGGTGGCGACGTGCAAGTGAACTCGAGCTCCATCGTCGCGAACGTCGGCGGAGTCGGGGCGTTCACCAACCAGGCTGCGTCCGGCATGCCGCTCTCCTCGTCGAGCCTCACCGTGGAGAACTCCACGATCACCGGAAATTCGGGGAGCTTCGACATCTCCGCGCTCGGCGTGACGACGCTCGCCAACAACACGATCGTCAGCAACTCGATCGCGCTGGTGGCGTTCGAGCCGGTGAACATCCGCGCCACCATCCTCAGTTCGACCGATCCGACCAAGACCTGCTTCAGCAGTGCCAAGGTGGTGTCCCTCGGCTACAACCTCGACATCGGAACGTCGTGCGGCTTCGCCGGAACGGGTGACCGATCGAATGTGAACCCGATGCTCGCCGTGCTCGCTGACAATGGCGGTGGCACGCTCACGCATGCGCTGACCCCCGGCAGTCCGGCCATCGATGCGATTCCGACGGCCGAATGCATCCTCGACCACGACCAGCGCGGGATGAATCGGCCGTCGCCGTCCGGTGGTGCGTGCGACATCGGTGCGTTCGAGGTGCAGAGCACGAGTGGACTGCAGTTCCATCCACTTGCCTATCCCATCCGTCTGCTCGACACCCGTGCCGGCCACAAGGCGCTCGCCACGCCGGGTACACCGCTCGTCGCGAACGTGCCGATCGCCCTGCCCGGTGACTTCGCCGACGGCAGCTTCGTGGTACCCCCGACCGCAGCTGCGCTGGTCGGCAATGTCACGGTGGACAACACCATCGGCGCCGCGGCAGGCTTCGCCACGATCTATCCGGGCGACACGCCCCTCCCTCTGGCGAGCAACCTCAACTTCGTCCCGGGCACGATCCGCCCGAATGCGTTCACTGTCGCGGTCGGCAGCGATCGGCGGATCCAGCTGCTCTCCAATACCGGCGGTGACTTCATCGTTGACATCACGGGCTACTACGCGCCGCCGAGCACGGGTGGTCTGTTCTTCCATCCACTGGCCAAACCCGTGCGCCTGCTCGACACGCGTCCGGGGCAGACAGCGATCTCGATGCCCGGTACGCCGTTGACCGCCGGGCAGACGCTCGTCCTGTCGGGCCGCTTCAGCAGCGGAGGTCTCACGGTGCCCTCCTCTGCCAGCGCGATCGTCGGAAATGCAACGGTCGACAACACCGTCGGGGCGCCCGCAGGCTTCGCCACGATCTACCCGGGCGGGGTGACGCTGCCGCCGACGAGCAGCCTGAACTACGCGCCGGGCACCCTTGCCCCGAACGCGTTCACCGTCGGCCTCGGCGCCGACGGAACGTTCAACCTGTTCTCGAACACCGGTGGTCATTTCGTCATCGACATCACGGGGTACTACGACAACGTCGGTTTCGGCGGCAGCGTGTTCTACCCGCTGGCCCAGCCGGTCCGCCAGCTCGACACGCGCGCCGGTCACGCCGCGTTCGTGACGCCCGGTGCGCCGCTCGCGGCCGACAGCACGCTGGCGCTGCCTGGTGCGTTCGCGTTCGCCCGCTCGGCCGTGCCAACGACCGCGAGGTCGCTCGTCGGCAACGCGACCGTCGACAACACCATCGGCGCGCCAGCCGGCTTCGCGACGATCTACCCCGGCGGATTGACGTTGCCGCTGGCGAGCAACCTGAACTACGCACCGGGCCAGACCGCGCCGAACGCTTTCGTCGTCGGGATCGGAGCGGGCGGCTACAACCTCTACAGCCAGTCCGGAGGCGACTTCATCATCGACATCTCCGGCTACTTCGCCAGCGGCGCGGGGACGAGCTGAGGGCGATACGCGTCTCTCACTCAGCCGAGCGCCTCGATCACCGGGGCCATCGTGCGTTCGGTCTGGTCCGTGTTGGCGCGGTTCGCGAACACGGTCACCGACGTGATGCCGAGCCGCTGTTCGAGGTCGAGTAGTCGTTCGGCGATGTCCTGCGCAGAGCCGACGAGGACGAACGGGGACGAGCGCACGGCCTCGACCGGCAGATGCGTCCGGCTCGAGATGCGGTCGAGCGCTACGTCGGGCCGGTCGGTGATTGCCACCGTCTGGACGAGCACGTCGACGAGGAGCGGCCACCGATCACCGGCGGCGGTGCGCGCCACGGTGATCCGTTCGGCCAGGCCGACCTCGGTGAAATGGGTGGTTTCCGAGCCGGCGCCGTCGGCCGACGGCGTGAAGCCGGTGAAGCCGACGACATCGCCAAGGCGCCCGGCAACCTGCAGTATGCGGGTGCCGTTGCCGCCGATCAGGAGCCGCACCGGCTGAGCGCCGGCCGGTCGCACGCCGTGCCCGTCGAGGTGATACTCGCCATCGGGTCCGTCGGACGTGACCGTCTCGCCGTCGAGCAACCGCTTGATGGTGCCGGCCGACTCGGCCAGGCGCTGCACCCGCCGGCCCGCGGGATCGAACGCGATCCCGGCCCGTTCGTACTCGTACTGCATGTGCCCTGCACCGAGGCCGAGTGTGGCCCGACCACCGCTGAGCTCGGCGAGCGCGGCCATCTCGTGGGCGACGACGACCGGATGGCGGAAGTCGTTGTTCAGTACGTACGTCCCGATGCGCAGCCGTTCGGTGACCGCTGCCGCGGCTGCCATCGCGGTGAACGGAGCAGCGTCACCGATGGTCAGGTGATCGGCGACCTGCAGCGTCTCGTACCCGATCGCCTCGGCGTCACGGGCCAGCTGCAGCCATCCGCCGGGGCGCTGTTGGGTCCGCCCGAATTCTGCCGACAGGTTGATGCGCACGGCGTTGGACACTACTGATGCGAGTCGGGATGAACCAGCGCCCGTCGACGTGGTTGAATTCTGTGATGGAAGCAGCCCTGCTCGTCGAGAGCCTCACCGGCAACACGTGGAAAGCCGCCGAACTCGTCGGCGCGAAATTGCAGGAGGCCGGGTGGGGCATCAGCGGTCTGTCGCGCGTGCGCGAGCCCGATCACCACAGCATCCAGCGCGCCGACCTGGTCCTCATCGGCACCTGGACCCATGGCCTGTTCGTGGTCGGTCAGGCGCCGTGGGGTGTCAGCGCGCTCGCAGCTCTGCCGGCGATGCGTGGCAAGAAGGCGGCCGTGTTCTGTACGTTCGCGCTCAACCCCGCCAAGACGTTGGACAAGATGACCAGCGTCATCGCCGGCCGTGGCGCCGACGTGATCGGCGGGTTCGCGATGAACCGCCGCCACCTCGATCGCAACGCCGAAGAGTTCGCAGCTCGCCTCGTCGACGTAGCGCCCGCTTTCGTCTGACCCAGATGCCGACGCGTGACGCTCAGCTACGGGTGAGGGTCGGGTCGCCGATGTGGCCGAGGAAGAGGATCGCCCCGCTCGTGTCGTCGCGCACGGCGAACACGAACGGGCGGTCGACCGTGAAGTCGATCGGCTCGGCGGGCGGTGCCGCGGCGCCGCCGGCGAGCAGCACGGCGGTCGCGGCTGCTGCCTCGGTGCCCTGCTCGTCGACAGTGATGTTCGCCTGATGGATGACGGTGTTGACGAACAGCGGTGGCGTGGTGTCGGCGATGCCGCGCAGGTTCGCCGTCACCGGGTCGAAGGCATCCGTGACCCCCAGCGCGATGAGCACGTCAGTCAGCGCGACCGAGGTCTCGATGTCGAACTTTGGGAGCGAGACCGCGACCCGTGCCGAGGTGGCGTCGCCGAGTGTCGCGACCGCGGCCGCAGCGGCGTACGGCGGCTGGCCGGCATCGTGCAGGACGATGACCATGCTCAGGCCATCGCCGAGGTACGGCAGCACCACGGCCTGGTAGCCCTCGCCGGCCGCGTAGTCGAACTGGTCGACGACGTGCATCGTCGGAGCCTGCACGGACGTTCCGTCGTTGGTCGTGAACGCCGCCGGTGCCGTCGCGTCGTCCGAGAACATGTGCAACCATGGCGCCTTCATGTACACGGCGTTGACGAGGATGAGTTGGGTGTCCGTCGTGACAGCGCCCTGGCCGAGGAGCTCGGGGATCCGGCCGTGGGTGGCCTCGTCGACCCAGGCGTTGATCGCCAGGCCTGCGGCCTCGGGGTCGGTCGAGTAGTCGACGGACCGCAGACCGGCGCCGTACTGGGTGGCGAGCACGTCGAGGAACGCGACTTCGACGCAGAAACCGGCCTGCAGCCAGAGCGAAGTGGCGATCGCGAGCACGACGTCAGCGGAATCCCCTCCGGGCACCTCGACGGTCTGGGTATGGCTGTCGAAGCCGGTCGTCAGCGCGTTCATCGACGCGGCGAGCGCTGTTGCGTCGCCGGAGTGCAGCGCTGCGGCGAGCTGCGCACCGGTGTCGCCCGCGGCTCCAGCGAGCATCATTGCCAGAGCGATCGCCACGCTGGCCGGCGAGACCACCAGGTTCGGTGTCGACGCCGCGCGGGCAGCGAGTGCGGTGTAGAGGTCGGTCCCGAACTCGTTGACGGAGGTTGCCGCGCTGTCGAGAAGCGTGCGGCGATCCATGGGCACTACGACGACGTGGTGACCGTGCTGGTGACCGTGCTGGTTCCCGTGATGTCGGTCGAGCTCGCCGGTGAGGCAGCGGTCGGCAGCAGGTCGAGCGTGAGGATGCCATCGGCGGACACGATCGGTGCGACGCCGTCCGGGGGCAGGGCGAGGTCCTCCACCGCAATCGTGCGGCCGTCGCAGTCGGTGTAGTTGCGGGTCAGGCGGACCTGGACGATTTTGCACCCGCCGTCACGGTCGGCGGGGTAGGCGAGATAGATCCGCCAGCCGCGCTGAGGATCGTCGCCGGCGTGGTCGAGGACGATGCTGCGCTTGCCGCTCGCGCGCAGCAGATCGGGGAAGATCAGCGGCCCGTCGGCGGCGACGGTGGCGGCGATCGATTTCGTTCGGCCGACCTCGAACGTGGTCGGCGCAAAGTCGGTCGAGCGCTGGTCGCTGTGGCCGGCGATGTAGGCCGCGGCGCCCCACAGGAGCAGTCCGAGCACGGCGAAGAAGACAATTCCGGCCAGTACGGGGACGACCGCACGGGCGAGAGGGGAGCGGAACTGGGGCCGTCGCATCGCTGCCAGTGTGCCTGCCCAGCAGCCCAGTCGCGCTGCGGGTTGTGAGAATGACGCTGGTGACGCCTAGGGTCCAATGTTCGTGAAGCGGCCTGATCGCGCTGTCGTCACCGAGCCCGGTCTGACCGGTCGCGAACGTGGCACATCGCCGGCAGCCGAACTCGACACACGAGAGGATTGAGACGTTGGATCTCTTCGAATACCAGGGCAAACAGTACTTCGCCCGATACGACATCCCAGTGAGTGCCGGCGGGGCCGCCGACACCGTCGACGAGGCCGTTACCCAGGCTGACAAGGCCGGCTACCCGGTCGTCGTCAAGGCCCAGGTGCAGGTTGGTGGCCGAGGCAAGGCGGGTGGCATCAAGCTCGCCAACAATGCCGATGAGGCTCGCGAGCACGCCGGCAACATTCTCGGGATGGACATCAAGGGCCACCTCGTCAAGCGGGTATGGGTCGAGAACGCAAGCGACATCGCCGAGGAGTACTACGCCAGCTTCACGCTCGACCGCAGCGCGAAGAAGCACATGCTGATGCTCTCCAAGGAGGGCGGTGTCGAGATCGAGACCGTCGCCGAGACAAACCCGGACGCGATCCTGATCCGCCATATCGACCCGGTCGACGGCATCACGCTCGAGTGGGCGATCCAGGCTGCCAAGGACAACGACTTCCCCGAGGGCTCGGTCGCCGGAGTTGCCGAGATCCTGGTCAAGCTGTACCGCTGCTACACCGAGGGCGACTGCGACCTGGCCGAGATCAACCCGCTGATCCTCAAGCCGACCGGCGAGATCCATGCGCTGGATGCCAAGGTCAGCCTCGACAACAACGCGGCCTTCCGCCATCCCGAGTGGGACGAGTACCGCGCCACCGAGGAGCTCGACGAGCGCGAGCAGCTCGCCCGCGAGAAGGACCTGCAGTACATCGGTCTCGACGGCTCGGTCGGCATCATCGCCAATGGCGCCGGTCTGGCGATGAGCACGCTCGACGTGGTCAACCAGGTCGGCGGCACTGCCGCGAACTTCCTCGACATCGGCGGCGGTGCGAATGCCGACGTGATGGCGGCGGCCCTCGAGGTCATCAACTACGACCAGAACGTCAAGAGCATCTTCGTCAACATCTTCGGCGGCATCACCCGCGGCGAAGAAGTTGCCAAGGGCATCGTCGAGGCACTCAACCGGGTGCAGCTCAAGGCGCCGATCGTGATTCGTCTCGATGGCACCAACGCCGAGGAGGGCCGCCAGATCCTGGCCAGCGCCGGGATCCCGGAGAGCGTGTTGCAGAGCAAGCCGACCATGCTGGAAGCCGCCCGCGCGGCAGTTGCAATCGCGAACGGAGCAGGGAACTAGTCATGTCGATCTTCGTCGATCAGAACACCAAGGTCATCGTCCAGGGCCTCACCGGCGGGCAGGGCAAGTACCACGGTCTGCGCAACAAGGCCTACGGTACCCAGGTCGTCGGCGGCGTCACGCCCGGCAAGGGCGGCACCGATGTCGAGGGCATCCCCGTGTTCAACACCGTGGCCGAAGCCGTCGCCGAGACCGGTGCCACGGCATCGTTCATCGCCGTGCCTCCGAAGGCCGCGTCGGCAGCGATCCTCGAGGCAGCTGCTGCAGGGATCGCATTCATCGTGTGTATCACCGAGGGCATCCCCGCCCAGGATGAGGCCCGCGCCTACAACACCCTCATCCGTGACTTCCCCGCGACCCGGCTGCTCGGTCCGAACTGCCCGGGCATCATCAGCCCCGGGAAGTGCAACATCGGCATCACCGCCGGTGAGATCGCCGCCTTGCCGTCCGCTGCCGGCCCGAACGTCGGCATCGTCTCCCGCTCGGGAACCCTGACCTACCAGGCCCTGTACGAGCTGAAGCAGCGCGGCATCGGGGTGTCGACCTGTGTCGGCATCGGTGGCGACCCGGTCCCGGGGACGAACTTCATCGACTGCCTGAAGGAGTTCCAGGCCGATCCGGAGACCCACGCGATCATCATGATCGGTGAGATCGGCGGCTCGGCCGAAGAGGAAGCGGCCGAGTACATCAAGGCCAACATCACCAAGCCGATGAGCGCTTACATCGCCGGTGTCACGGCTCCCGCCGGCAAGAAGATGGGCCACGCCGGCGCCATCGTCAGCGGCGGCAAGGGCACGGCCCAGGGCAAGATGGACGCCCTTGCGGCAGCCGGTGTGAAGGTCGGGCTCAACCCCACCGAAGCTGGCGACCTGATGGCCGAGATCGTCGCCAGCCTGTAGTCCACGAGCGGCGTCGCGCCGCACACACTCGCAGAACACGTCGGCGGACGAACGAGGTCGGCGGACGAACCGTGATGCATCGACCGGCCGTGGGCCGGTGAACCCGACAGGGTTGCGACGTGGGTGACGATCTGTGATGCATTCACCGGCCGTGGGCCGGTGAACCCGACAGGGTTGCGACGCGACGGACGCTGCTCGTTTCGCCACGTCGGCGCTGGCGGATCGAGCACACCCGTGGATGGACGGGCCGGTGGCCCGAAGAACGACAAAGGCCCCGAGCGGATCGCTCGGGGCCTTGCTCATTGCTCAGTGCTGGGTTGACGCTCAGCTCACATCCTTGGAGGCGGCGGGGGAGGAGGCGTACTGCTGGGCGGCGGCGGGGGCGGCGGGGGCTGCATCCCGGGAGGGGGCGGCGGGCCACCGGCGGGGCCACCGAACGAGCTCTTCAGCTTGTTCACGTCCTTGAGGTCGTTGAGGTTGCCGCCGGACTCCTTGAAGCCGAGGACAGAACCGACGAGCACGGCGATGGCCGCGAGGAGGGCGAGGTAGAGACCGGCGCCACGCTCGAGGCCGGTGTCGCCGGCGTAGTCGATGCCATCGCTGAGAAAGCGGATGATCACGAGGAGTAGTGCGAGCGCTGATGCACCGAGGAAGACCAGCGGGGCAGGGATGTTGGCCGGCAGCTTGAAGGTGCCGAGCGCAGCGAGCACGGTGAGCACACCGATGGCGACGATGAGGATCCACGGAACTGTTCCGGTGAAGAAGTAGTCCGAGCCGCTGTAGCTGATGTCCACCGATCCGAATTGGCTCGATGCCGAGAAGCCCCACCAGGTGAGGAAGTAAGCGATCAACATGACCAATCCACCACCCGCCTTCAACCAATCAGAAGGTTTGAACTTGCTGAAATCCACTGTTGCCTCCGTGTGTGCCGTTGCGGGACTGCTGCTCTGCGAAACCGTACACCGAACGCCAACCTGGGTCGCGCACTCTGTACGGCGGGTAGGAACCTGTCGTTGCTGGTCGGGGAACCGTTACGCCCAGGCGCGACACCACCCGAGAAGGGGCCCGTGAACAGTTCGTCAAGCCGGCGAGGGAGGGTCCGCAGCGCTGCTCTAGGGTCGTTGCGTGCCAACAGCTCTCCTGTCCGTGTTCGACAAGTCCGGGGTGGTCGATTTCGCGACCGGCCTCCATGATCTCGGCTGGCGGCTGATCAGCAGCGGTGGCACCGCGAAGGCGATCGCCGATGCCGGTCTGCCGGTCACCGACCTCGCCGAGCTGACCGGTTACCCGGCCATCCTCGGCCACCGCGTCGTGACCCTGCATCCCGTCATCCACGGCGGTCTGCTCGCCGATCTCGACCAGCCCGAGCATCTCGCCGATCTCGAACGGTACGGCATCGAGCCGTTCGCGCTCGCCGTCGTCAACCTCTATCCATTCTCGTCGGACCCGAGCATCGATCTCATCGACATCGGCGGCCCGACCCTGATCCGTGCGGCTGCCAAGAACCACGCCCACGTCGGCGTCGTGATGGATCCCGTCCAATATGCGCCGGTCCTTGCGGAGATCCGGAGCGCCGGTTCACTGTCGTCGGCGACCCGTCGTGCTCTGGCGGCGACGGCCTTCGCGCGGATTGCTGCGTACGACGCCGAGATCGCCAACTGGTTCGCCGCGCCGGCCCCGACGAGCGACGGCGTGGCAGAACCGCTGCCGGCCACGATGCACCTCTCGCTCGAGCTCGTCCAGCCGCTGCGCTACGGCGAGAACCCGCATCAGCAGGGGGCCCGCTACCGCCGCTCCGGTGCCACGAGTTGGTGGGACACAGCGGTCCAGCACGGCGGCAAGGCGCTGAGCTACCTCAACGTCTACGACACCGAAGCGGCTTGGCGGATGGTCAACCGCTTCGATGCGCCGGCCGTCGTCATCCTCAAGCACGCCAATCCCTGTGGCGCCGCCGTGCGCGACACGGTCGCCGAGGCGTACGTGCTCGCCAATGCCTGCGATCCAGTCAGCGCGTTCGGCGGCATCGTCGCAGCCAACCGCGAGGTCGACGCCGACATGGCGACGGCGCTCGCCCCCGTGTTCACCGAAGTCGTGGTCGCCCCGTCGTTCACCCCCGAGGCGCTGGCGATCCTGACTGCGAAGAAGAACATGCGCGTGCTTTCCGCGTCGGCGCCGCCGACATCGGGACTCGACGTGCGCGCTATCGACGGCGGGTTGCTCGTGCAGCACGCCGACACGGTGACGCTCGATCGCAGCACGTGGTCTGTCGCAACCACCGCCCAGCCGACCGAAGCCCAGTGGGACGACCTGACGTTCGCGTGGCAGGTCTGTGCTGCGGTGAGCAGCAACGCGATCGTGTTCGCCAAGGATCGTCAGGCGTTCGGCATCGGCGCCGGCCAACAGAACCGGGTCGACTCGGCGCGCATCGCCCAGGACCGCAGCGCGGGCCGCGCAGCCGGTGGCGTGTGTGCGAGCGACGCCTTCTTCCCGTTCCCCGACGGCCTCGAGGTTGCGGCGGCTGCAGGCATCACCGCAGTGATCCAACCGGGCGGCAGCGTCAACGATCATCTCGTCATCGCTGCGGCCGACGAGCACGGAATGGCGATGGTGTTCACCGGCGAGAGGCACTTCCGCCACTGACCTGCAATCGGCTCGCCGCCGCACGATGGACGGCTCGCCGCTGATCGTGCCGGTGATCGCCGGGGCCGATCGGCAATACTGGACCCATCGGCACCGTCGTCTCTCCTCGCGCGTCTTCGAAGCAGATTAGTCGGGTGCCGTATCTTCCCGGCCTCGACGGTATGCGCGCCCTCGCCGTCGTGGCGGTGATGATCTTCCACGCCAACCACGACTGGTTGTCCGCAGGCTTCCTCGGTGTCGAGGTCTTCTTCGTGATCAGTGGCTACCTGATCACGTTGCTGCTCATCGCCGAGCACGAGCGCGCCGGCTTCGTCTCGCTGGGCGCGTTCTGGGGTCGCCGGTTCCGGCGGCTGCTGCCTGCGTTGTACCTGACCATCGTGGTGGTGGTCGCCTACTGCGCGCTGTTCTTGCGCGATCCATTGGGCAAGCTGCGCGGCGATGTGGTGGGCGCGGTCTTCTACGTCAGCAACTGGTACCAGATCTGGACCGGGCAGGGCTACGCAGCGCTGGCCGACTTCGTGCCGCTGCGCCACCTCTGGTCGCTGGCCGTCGAGGAGCAGTTCTACCTGATCTGGCCGCTCGTGATGATCCTGATCCTGCGGCGCGGCCGTGACCGCCTGCCGCAGATGGGCGTGTTCCTGATCGGACTCAGCCTCGTCATCACCGTCGGCATGGCGGTGTTCTTCCACGGTGGTTTCTACGGTTCGAGTGCCGCTGAGTTCCCGGGAGCATATGTCGAGGTCTTCGGCCGCTCGATCGAGAAGAACAACTTCTTGTACCTCGGCACGATCAGCCGCTCGAGCGGCATCCTCCTCGGTGCCGGCTTCGCGATGCTCTGGCGGCCGCTCGCGATCGCCCGTGGGCCGATGCGCGACAAGGGCCGGATGCTCGACATCTGGGCTGTCGTCGGTCTGCTCGGGCTCGCAGTTCTGATGGTGAAGTACGAGCTGTTCCAGACGTCGTCCGGGTCGTACTTCGGTCTGCTGTTCCGCGGCGGGTTCATGCTGACGGGTCTCTGCACACTCATGGTCATCGCCGCCGTGACCCACGGTGGATCGCTGATCGGCAAGGCCTTGGGCAACCGCGTTCTCAACTGGGTCGGTACCCGCTCGTACGGTCTGTATCTGTTCCACTGGCCGATCTACCAGATGATCCGCAAGCAGGCGGGCATCGCCCTCACCGTGCCAAAGTTCGTGCTCGCGATGGCGATCACCGTTGCTGTGGCCGAGGCCAGCTTCCGGTACCTCGAGACCCCTGTCCGAAAGCGCGAGTTCTTCGGTCGGTTCGCCGGCGGTGGGTCGCGGGTCATGCTCGGCCTCGGCGCCGCCGGTCTGCTGATCGGCTACGCGGGCGTCTCGCTCGGGACGGCCGATGTGAAGTGCACGTCCAAGATCGAGTGCGCCAGCGTCGCGGCGACCTCGACCACGGTCTCCACGGCCATCACGCTGCCGCCCGACCCGACGGCCTCATCCACTGCGCAGACGTCCGTCGCGACGCTGCCCGGCGAGACCACCACCACGGTGGTGCCCCCGACGATCTTGACCAAGCCGGTCATCGACACCTTGGCACTCGGCGAGTCGGTCATGCAGGGCGCATTGAGTGCGCTCACCGGTGCTGGCGTCAACGTCGATGCGCAGGAGAGTCTGCAGGCCAAGGGCATGATCGCCAAGCTCCAGGCCGACCTCGCCACATACGACGTCACCAACGCCGTCGTCATCCAGGTCGGCACCAACGGGCCGGTGACCGCAGCCCAGTACGACGAGCTGGCGACGATTGTGGCGAACGTGCCCAAGGTGTTCTTCATGACGGTCAAGGCGCCCAAGGACTGGATCGCCCCGAACAACGCGATCATCGCGGCGCTGCCGTCGAAGTATCCCAACGTCCAGGTGATCGACTGGGCGACGGCCGGAGCGCAGATCGAGGGCGAGCTCTCGTCCTCCGACGGCGGCATCCACCTGAACTCCGGCACGGCGATCCGCTACTACTCGAACCTCATCCTCGGCGCGCTCGGCAAGGCCCAGATCCCCAATCCCTGACCGGCAACGAGGTCCGTCAGGTTTGGTCAGATCGCAGGTCAGGGGCCTACGCTCGCAACCATGAACAGTCCTCTTCGTGTTGCCGTATCGGGTGCTGCCGGCCAGATCGGCTACAGCCTCATGTTCCGAATCGCCTCGGGTGCCATGCTCGGCCTCGACCAGCCGGTCATCTTGCAGATGCTCGAGGTCACACCAGCGCTCAAAGCGCTCGACGGTGTGCGCATGGAGCTCGACGACTGCGCCTTCCCGTTGCTCGCGGACACCGTCTGCACCGATGATGCCAACGTCGCGTTCGGTGATGCCGACGTTGTCCTGCTGGTCGGCGCGATGCCGCGCAAGGCCGGCATGGAGCGCAGCGATCTGCTCAGCGCGAACGGTGGCATCTTCAAGCCGCAGGGCCAGGCCCTCAGCGCAAGTGCGAAGCGCGACGTCAAGATCCTCGTCGTCGGTAACCCGGCGAACACGAACGCATTGATCGCGCAGAGCAACGCCAAGGACCTCGATCCGGGCCGCTTCACCGCGATGACCCGTCTGGACCACAACCGCGCGATCTCCCAGCTCGCCGCACGCACCGACAAGCCGGTCAGCTCGGTCACGAAGATGACCATCTGGGGCAACCACTCCACCACTCAGTATCCCGACCTCTTCCACGCCGAGGTCGACGGCCAGAACGCGTACGCGCTCGTCAACGACCATGCCTGGGTGGACGCCACGTTCATCCCGACGGTCGCCAAGCGCGGCGCCGCGATCATCGAAGCCCGTGGCGCATCATCGGCTGCTTCGGCCGCCAACGCCGCCATCGATCACATCCGCTCGTGGCACCTCGGCACCGCCGACGGCGACTGGGTCAGTATGGCCATCCCCTCCGACGGCTCGTACGGCGTGCCCGAGGGCCTGATCTCATCGTTCCCGGTGACCTGCGCGGGCGGCGTGTACAGCATCGTCCAGGGCCTCGACATCGATGACTACAGCCGCGGCAAGATCGATGCCTCGACCGGTGAACTGTCCGACGAGCGTGACGCGGTCCGCGAGCTCGGCCTGATCTGACCTGCACGAACCCTCCGGGTCTCACTGACCGCGTGATGTCGTCGCGCAGACGACATCACGCGGTCAGTTGCGTTTTCGGGCAGATTACGTCAGGCGCAGGGTGACGATCTGGAACGGGCGCAGCTCGACGACGATGTCGTCGCCGTCGAGGTGAGCGGTGCCAGCTTCGCTCTCCAGCTCGACCTCGAGGAAGTTGCAGACCGTGACGGCGGTGGTCTCGAACGCCGTGGTGATGGTCGTGCGGGCGCGGGCGCCACGCGCCTCGTAGGCGCGCACGATGACGTCGCCGCTGCCGTCCTCGGCCAGCTTGAGCGCCGTGACGACAACGCCCGGATCCGATGACGTCACGGCGGTCAGGGTGCGCTCCGTGCCGCCGGGACCACGGGCCGCGACGACGGGCTGATTGAGTCGACCCGCTTCTGCGATCACATCGGAGCGGCTGAGGTCACCGAGGTGCGGATACAACGAGTACGTGAACGTGTGGTCGCCGCGGTCGGCATCCGGGTCGGGGAAGTTGGCGGCGCGCAGCAGGGTGAGGCGCAGCGCACCGCGATGCACATCGTGGCCGTACTTGCTGTCGTTGAGCAGCGCGACGCCGAAGTCGGGCTCACTGACGTCCACCCAGCGGTGTGCGCAGATCTCGAACTTCGCGGCATCCCAGTTCGTGCTTGCGTGCGTCGGCCGCGAGACCTGGCCGAACTGGATCTCGCACGTCGCCGAGTCGGCGTGCACATCGACCGGCATCGCGACCTTGAGCACGCGCTCGTTCTCGTGCCACACGACTTCGTTGACGATGTCGAGCCGTGCAGAGCCGGCGCGCAGCACGATGCGCTGCTCGATGCGCGACGCGCCGAACGCCCGCGTGACGCGCACGGAGGCGACCAGTGGACCGTCGTCCAGCACCTCGATCGACTCCAGAGCAGTCAGCTCGACCGTGCTGTTCGCGTAGTACTCGTCGAGGTCCCACGCGTCGTATTCGACGGGGTGGTCGGCGGACAGCTCGAGCACGTTGGCGCGCTGGCCCGGGGCGATGACCTCGCGGTCGGCGCGCCGGTCGAACATCGACGAGATGAGTCCGTCGGCGTCGATGGTGAGGCGCACGATTCCGTTGTCGATGTGGATGTTCGGCCCCTCGGCCGTCGTCCAGACCGTCATCGGCGCTGGCTCGAGCTCGGTCCAGACGAACGAGCCGACCGACATCGCGTCGAGCTCGGCCCAGACGGCGAACGAGCCGTCGTGCAGTTGCTGGACGATCTCGGGCTCGACCTCGATCGGCTCGGTCGGTGCGAGAGCATCGTCGATCACGATCACCTCGGCCCGGGCATGCGGCGCGGAGTTGGCGATGACCACGTCACCTCCCACTGATGGCCCGAGGGCCGCCAGGGCGAGGTCGCGCAGCTGGGTCAGCTCGGCACCGATGCGTTCGTAGGCGACTTCGGCGTCGTCGTGCACCCAGGCGATGGACGAGCCGGGGATGATGTCGTGGAACTGGAGGGTGAGCACCTCGCGCCACGCCTCTTCCAGCTCGTCGTACGGGTAGTCGGCGCCGGCGACGGACGCGGCGAGCGTCGACCACAGCTCGACCTCGCCGAGCAGGATCTCCGAGCGCCGGTTGCCGGCCTTGGTCTTGGCCTGCGAGGTGTAGGTGCCGCGGTGCATCTCGAAGTAGAGCTCGCCGACCCACGTCGCGGCGTCGGTGTACTCGGCCTCGGCGGCAGTGAAGAACTCGGTGGGCGAGTCGATGCTCACCGTGGGCAGACCCTCGAGGTTCTGCATCCGCCGATACCGCTCCATCATCTCCCGGGTCGGTCCACCGCCACCGTTGCCGTATCCGAACGGCGCCATCGACATCGTCCCGCCGCCGTGATCGGCGTAGTTGCGCTCGGCATGGGCGAGCTGAGCGGGCTGCATCGAGACGTTGTAGGTGTCGACCGGCGGGAAGTGGGTGAACATCCGCGTGCCGTCGATGCCCTGCCACCAGAACGAGTGGTGCGGCATCCGGTTCTGCTTGTTCCAGCTCAGCTTCTGGGTGAGGAACCACTCCGCGCCGCCGAGGCGGAAGATCTGCGGCAGACTCCCCGGGTAGCCGAAGACGTCGGGGATCCACACCTCTGCGCACGTGATCCCGTAGTGCTCCTGGAAGAAGCGTTGGCCGTGCAGGAACTGGCGGGCCAGCGATTCGCCCGACGGCAGGTTGGTGTCGGCCTCGACCCACATCCCGCCGACGGGGATGAACCGGCCGGCTGCGACCTGCTCCTGCATCGCCGCGAAGATCGTGGGGTAGCGGTCGCGCATCCACTCGTGTTGTTGGGCCTGGCTGCACACGAACTTCAACTCGGGCTCGCGGGTCATCAGGTCGAGCACGTTGCTGAACGTGCGCGCGCACTTGCGCACGGTCTCGCGCAACGGCCACATCCACGCCGTGTCGATGTGCGCGTGGCCGACCGCGCTGATGTGGTGTGCGCTCGCGACGGCCGGACGGGCGAGCACCTCGGCCACCTCGGCGCGTGCCGCGGCGGCGGTCGCGGGGACGTCGTCGAGGTCGAGTGCGTCGAGGGCGCGGCCGATGGCGACGGTGATCTGCGGACGGCGCGGCGCATCGAGCGGCAGCTCCTGGATCAGGCTGCCGAGCACGTCGAGGTCATGGACGAGCGACATCACCGCGGGGTGCACGACGGTCAGCTCGGCCCGCTTGAGCGCATACAGCAGTGTGTCCGGCAGGGTCTGCGGATCGCCGAGCGGCGTCGGTCGATAGGTGGGCCCGCCGATCATCGGGTTTGCGGCAGCCTCGACCAGGAACTCGAACTGCTCGCCGCCCGCAGCGCTCTGCAACAACGGGATCGAGTGGTTGAGCGGGTTGAGGGCGCGCAGCGGGCCGTCGGGACCCCAGACCAGCCCTTCGGCCTGGAACCCCGGCGCGAGGCCGAAGCCGAGGTCGATCCGGGCCTCGACGGTCGCGTCCTTCCAGGCGTGCGGCACCGACCCGATGCAGTGGAACCACGTCGTGCTCCACGCCGTGCCGTACGGACTGCCGATCGCGAACGGCTCGAACGCGCCGTCGTCCATCGCCAGCAGTGCGTCGTCGAACGACACCGGCTCGCCGGGCACCCGGAACGCACGCACGGTGAACGGCGCAATGGCCCCGAAGCGAGCCGGCCGGATGCGCTCCATCAGGTAGCGCTCGAGGCGCTTCTCGGTGATCAGGTGACGGTCGTGCACGGCGGCGTCACTGGTCGAGCGCAGGGCTGACGGCGACCTGGCAGGCGACCTGCATCATCCGGTCGACGCCGGCGCGCAACTCTTCGTCGGTGATCCGCGCGCTGCTGCCGTCGTCGTCAATCAGGTCGCTGACGGTCATCAGGGCGACGCTCTCGATGCCGTGGATCGCGGCGAGCGTGTAGAGCACGGCGACCTCCATCTCCACGCCGAGGTGGCCCCGTTCGCGCCAGCGCTGCATCACGCCGTCGCGAGGGTCGTAGAAGAGGCCGCTCGACACGACCGGGCCGACGTGCACACGCGCACCGCTCTCGCGGGCGAGTTGTACCGTGCGCTCGACGAGACCGTACGTCGCGGTCGGAGCGTGCGGCTCGTGCTGGGTGAGCGTCGACACGGTGAGGTCGTCGGGGGTTGCGCTGACAGCGACGAGCGTGTCGCCCATCCGCAACCCGGGCTTGAGTCCGCCGGCGGTTCCGACGCGTACGATCCGCTTCGCGCCGAGCTGGATCAGTTCGGTGTAGTAGATCGCCGCGCTGGGGCCCCCCATGCC
>JANXUX010000370.1 GCA_025351965.1 Actinomycetes bacterium
TAAAATTAAAGGCAAGTATTTGCAGAATTATTTAAATGAATTTGTGTATAAATTAAATCGCAGATACTTTAAAGATGCGATGTTTGATAGATTAACAATCGCTTCAGTTTTTAATTATGGGTAAGATTGCGGACAATCAAATATTTTTTTCATTTAAAAGAGTTAAATAACTAAGAGGTTAAATTTAAGTTAAATAATAAAATGATACCCCCGTACTAATACTGGTATTTTTGGAAAAACGAAAAATTTAATATTGATGTAAATCTTTGAAAAAGTAATTAGTGCTTAATTACTTTTACAATTTGTTGCGTATTGTTTGCACTTACTTTTACAAAATAAATTCCTGAAGCCTGATTAAAAAAGTCTATGTTATGTTTACCGACTTCAAAAAATTCTGTAATTAAAACCTGCCCTAATGCATTTGTTACAGTTACTTTAGAGGAGGTGGTTAACTCAACAGTAAATAATCTATTGTTTGGATTTGGGTAGGCGTAGTGTTTACCGTAATTAAAAAAGAGGCTGCCTCTTTTGAGACAGCCTCGTTTACTTATTCAAAAAGTTGAGATTAATTCGATTTCACTAAACGAATCACTTTTGAAATATTAGCATTATTTACGCGGAGCATATATACACCATTAGCTTCGTTTGTTAAATCAATAACAAAGTTCGACGCTGTTTTTTTCTCGCTCATTATCAATTGTCCAAACATATCTTCAACTTGTATGGTTGCAGTTGTATTTAAGTTTATGTTGAACACTCCACTGCTTGGATTAGGCATTACATTAATTGCATTGCTCATTGTTAAATCATTTAACCCAACAGACAAAATAGCAACACAAGCTGAAGTATCTGAACATAAACCAACTTTTACAATAACAGCGTAATTACCATTAGTAGTAGTCGTAAACGATTGATTAGTTTCGCCTGCAATAGCAATATTACCATTAGTACAATTAATCCATTGGTAAGTTGCTCCAGTTGCGTTAGCAGTAATTGTTCCAGCATTCGTGCTTGTAGTAACATTAATTGCAGATGGCTGGGTAATACTAACTGTTTGAACAGATGAGCATGAACTAGCATCTGTAACAGTGCAAGTATAAATAGCTGCCACTAAATTACTAATGCTGCTTGTAGTTGAAGAGTTACCTGACCAAGCATAAGTGTAAGGCGAAGTTCCGCCTGTTGCAGCTATTGTTGCAGCTCCATCACTCATTCCATTACAACTAACATTTGTGCTACTTTGAACTGACAATGTTGGTGCATTGTTTGCATTCACAGAAATACTATAATTTCTATGGCAACCATTATCATCAATGATTGATACCGAATAAACACCAACACCCACATTACTTATATTTTGTGTTTGAGCTGTATTACTCCAGATATAAGAGTAAGGCGAAGTGCCACCTGAAACATTTGTCAATGTTACTGCTCCAGTATTGCCTGTACACGAGGTGTTTGTTGACGAAATAGTTGCAGTTGGTCTTGACAACATATTTACTTGTATCGTTGCAGTGTCAGAACAACCATTAGTTGTACCAATCACTTGATATAGATGACTTGCTGTTAATGCAAACGGCACATTGTTTATAACGCCGTTATCCCATTGATAAGAACCTGCACCCTGTCCTGTTAATTGTACAGTATCCATTTCGCAAATATTTAATGGTGCAGATATACCACCCTGAATTGTAACATTTGGATATGGGTTAATGGTTAGATTCAAAACAATTATACTATCGCATCCGCTTGGAGCAGTAACACTTTTGTAATATGTACCAGTACTTGTATAAGTAGTTCCGTAAATTGTATAAGAACCACAAAGAGTTTTAGTTACTGTTCTTGTTGGCGAAGGAGAAACTGTAACCGATAAAGAACCACGATTATAGGTTTGGCAACCATTAAGAGTTTGTGTGTTGTAATAAGATCCATTAGCTAATAAAGCAGAAGTAGCTAAAGCTGAACCACCAGTTGGAGCTGAATACCACTGAACGCTCGTGCCTGTTGCTTGCAAATCACTTACAGTAGCGAAGTCCGAAGCACAGAAAGTTTGATTAGACAGCTGAGTAACTGCGGTTATAGCCATAATCTGTGTTTTAGCAGTGCTTGGATTTACTCTGTAAAATGAAACTGATTGTACCATTTTAGATTCATTTGCATTAGCAACATCGATCAGGAATTGATATAATCTTGGATTATTATCTGTTGGCGCCTGGAAACCTAGTGCACCGTTATAATAACGACCGGTTCCCATAATTGCAGCGTCAGATCCGTTAAACCAATCAGTAATGGTTTGGTTATTTATTATTTGTGAAGATCCATCTGTAAAATTAATAGTCATATCAATATTGGTTGATCCACCGCCACTTGTTGCTAACAAATAGAACTCTGTCATTGCAGTTGGAGTTGCTAAAATTAAGGTTCCACTCATGTTACCTGTTTCTAAAGTCAAAGTATTATTACCAATATATGAAGCAAACTGGAAAGGTAAATTTGCAGGAGTAGAATTTTGACTGGTAAATGTACCTCCATTTGGCAAGTAACGTGTTGGCGTACCAAATTGAGTATAATCCGAAGCAATAAAACGACATCCGTCAACAGTTGCATCAACTGAGTTTGTTGTTGATAAAAATACATTTGAGCCATTCGCTACTATATCATGATTATATCCAGTTAAAGTAAGAGGCACAAAAGTTGTAACTGATGGCATTGTTGGAGCAGCAGTAATTGTAACAGCCATATTCAAAGTATCTTTTGAAACACAAGTATTAGGCCCTGTAGCTTGCAAGTAATAGGATGCAGTTGCATTGGCTACAATATTTATTGCATTACTAAATGTGTAAGTTGCTCCTAAACTACTTGTAATAGAATTCGCGGTATTTGCACCAGCAGCGACATTGATGTTAAAAATAGAGCCTTGACATATGGTATCATTTGTGCTGAAAGACGCTGCAATACTAGGGCCTTGATTAACTGTCATGTTTACTGTTGCAGTACCTGTACAGCCATTAGTGGCAGTACCTGTAACAATATAGTTTCCGCCAGTAGTAACTGCAAATGGAGTATTATCTGTAACCCCATTATTCCAAGTATAGGTATCAGCACCATTACCTGTGAAAGTAACACTTGTACCACTACAAACTGTTGTACTGCTAGCACTAGCAGTAACTGTTGGCGAAGTACCAATAGTAAGGGCAATTGCAGTACGTGTTACACTTGTTCCACATGGTGATGTTGCTTCAGCATAATAAGTAACTGAACCATTTAATACAGGTGTAGTAAAACTATTTCCAGTACCAACTGAAGAACCTCCGGTTGAAGCTGTGAACCAATTTACAGTTGCGCCTGCACTAGTTACAGTTAAAATTTTTGTTTGACCAGAACATGCAATTAAAGAAGCTGTTGTATTTACTGGTGCTGCAGGAGCAGATGGCAAGTTCATCACATGTATGTTATTACCACCCCACTTAGAAACAACACCGTAAACTGGCGAATTAATTACATCTTGATTACGTGATTGACCCAAAGAAAAATCAGTTCCACTTGCCCAAACTCCTGTAGAAAGATCCCCTTTAAGCATTACCATTTTATTTTCAGGATATGTGGTAGTTAAAGCGTATACTTTAGTTCCAAAATTAGCGAAAGCTACACGGCGACCGAATATGTTAGTGTTATAAACAGCGTTCCCGATAGTTCCCAATTGAGTAAACGCAGAGGTTGTAGCTTGATCATAATCACCTGTTCCGTTCACTTTAGCTCGTTTGAAAGCTGTATTAGATCCTCCTGTGTTATAAGCTACTTGTAATTCTCCACTAGCATCATTATATTGCGCATCGAACGATTGCCATGCAGCAACAGAGAAATCCGTATTGAATGAGGCTGACCAATCTGCATAACTTGCACCGTTTAAGTACTTACAAGCACCACCAGCGCCTGTGCGATATAACAATAACGTCTTATTAACATTGACCACAACTGCTTGCATGTGATATTTTGTTTCAACAAATTGAAAATTCAAATTATTTGAAATACCAGGGTAGATCGTAAACATTGAAGGTACGAATTGCGCTAGGTTCAGTTTGTTTACCGTTCCTAGTTTACTCGCTGTTAATATATTGATATTCTCACTTACTGATCCACCAGATGATACACGAACAAAACGCGTTGCACCATTTGAAGTAGCATCACTAGCTATTCCCAAATCCAGCCAAGATGAAGCACCTGAATTTCGTAATAAATTACAGTTTCCTGCGGCTTTTACTTGTGCCAAATAATAGTTAGAACCATCCCAAACAATATCAAAATCTTCAACAGCGTCAGCTGATGTTCCAAAGCTCGGAATTCCAGAAGAGATCCATGAAGTGCCGTCCCACTTTTTAAAGGCTACACGGTATGTAGTATCGGTAAACATTGTGTCTGCATATGCTATAATTAAATCATTATTTAGGCCATTCAATACTTTAGAGTGTGTTCCTGGTATTCCTAAATCTGCGGTCCAAAAATTGGATTCTAAATAATTATAAGGCGCTGTAAGAGATCTGGTTTTATAAATACTTGTTGATGGCATTTGACTGTTATAATCCCCAAAAAATTCTGGTCGACAAATTGCACCTTCTAAAGAATAAAGATTTGAATTGCTTATAAATAACTCATTACCTTTAAATTGATTTCCAACAAAAAGTTGAGGTATTGTTTCAGGTGTAGCCCATATTCCAGTTAAATTATCACGCTTGTTGATAAAAGTTGTTCCGCTAGCTGCATGAGCGCCAATAAAATTATCATTGGCATCCGAATACGTATGTAAAATTAATTTTGATTTTAAATTAGAGTTAAAAATATCATGCGCTTCATTTGTGCTCAAATTCATGACAAATAGATTAACATTAATATTTGGATCTTGATGACGAATTGTAATATAAGGACGACCAGGCCCTGAACTTAGTTCAATGTCTTCTCCAAAGTATTCCACATTAGCACCACCACTAGGGGCTTGATAATTAATAAATGATTGCCTTGCACCACTATTAAATGTAACTGTAACAACTCCCCAAGTTGATGTTGTGTTATTATATCTCATTACCCGAGGATAAAAGTGACCAGTTTGAGAGTTCTTAATGGTATAAGCTACAAGTGCATCAGCATTTGATCCGTAAAATTTTAATTGGGGCATATTCCGTAAACCAACTGTATTAGCTGTGCTGGATGCACCAGCAAATGTTCCATCATCATAATATACTGTATTTGTCGTAACATCTTTAACAATACCCATACTTGTGTATGTTGAGAAAGTTGAACCGCTTAATTTTGACCATGATAAAGTAGTAGTATTAGGTTGTAGTAAAACATATACCTCTCCGGAAGTTGGATGAAAAGCAAGGTCTTTTACTTTACTGGCAGTTAATGCACCAGCTCCAGGAAGAGGAGCGGCTGCCCAATTAGCCGCTGTAGATAAATTTTTACTATAAACACCATTTGCTGCAATGCATACAAAAAACTTATCAGTACCTACAGTGCCTACAGCCCAACCCAAAAGGTTGTCTACAGTACCGAGTGGATTGTCTAAAG
>JANXUX010000378.1 GCA_025351965.1 Actinomycetes bacterium
TTCACATTGTGCATCGTCTCGAGCACATCGAGGCCCTTGACGATCTGGCCGAAGTGGTTGTACTGCGGCGGGAGGCCGACGCCACTCGGGCCGCTGATCAAGAAGAACTGGCTGCCGTTGGTGTTCGGGCCGGCATTGGCCATCGCGACCGAACCGAGCTGGTAGCGCTGCTTGACGGGCTCGTCCTTGAACTTGTAACCGGGGCCTCCGGTACCGGTGCCGGTGGGGTCGCCGCCCTGGCACATGAACCCGTTGATGATGCGGTGGAAGATCACGCCGTCGTAGTAGTGGTGGGCGGCGAGGAACACGAAGTTGTTGACCGTGACGGGGGCGTTGATCGCGTCGAGGGCGATGACGATGGTGCCGACCGAGGTGTCCATCGTCGCGGTGTACCGCTTGGACGGGTCGATGCCCATCTCCGGGGCTTCGCTGAACTTCTGGGTCTTGGGTGCCGAACCGTCGAGGGCGGGGAATGGGGTAGCCATGACCGGCAGGTTATCGGTCGCCTGTCGCTGCGTCGCCTGTCGCGTCGCCTGTCGCGTCGACGGGGGGCGACGACGACGTCGCGCTCGGATCACTCGCGTCGTCCGGCTCGGCGTGGGGCACGGAATCGTCCTCGGATTCCAGACCGGTCACCGAGTCCACCGCGGCATCGATGACCCGGTCAGCCGCGTCGCGAACGGCTTCGAGCGGGGCGAGATCGAGCATCGTGTCCTCGAGGCGGGTGTCGTCGAGCATCAGCCAGACGAACGTGCCGAGCAGCGCACCGATCAGCGGGAAGACGATGAACACCCAGAGCTGATCGAGCGCATCGCTGTCGTTGCTGGCGAAGATCGCTGCACCGAAGCTGCGCGCCGGGTTGACCGAGGTGTTGTCGATCGGGATCGTGATGAGGTGGATCAGGGTGAGCGTGAAGCCGGCGACGAGACCGCCGAAGCCGACGCTGAACTTGCGCGACGTTGTGAACAGCACGACGGCGACGAGCAGGGCGGTGAAGATGATCTCGGCCACCATTGCCGAGCCGAGCCCGTAGCCGCCGGGCGAGTGGTCCTTGTACCCGTTCGAGGCGAAGCTGCCGCGCTGGTAACCGTCGACCCCGCTGGCGATGCCCCAGATGATGAATCCGCCGATCGCCGCACCCATCAGCTGGCCGAGGACGGCGAACATCGCGTGCGCACCGTTGACCTTGCGGGCCAACCACATACCGAGGGTGACGGCGGGGTTGATGTGGCAGCCACTGATCGGCCCGATCGTGTAGGCCATGATCAGCAGCGACAGACCGAAGGCGAGGGCCACCGTGGGCACCTTGGCAGGGCCGGCCGGCATGAGGATGGCCGTTCCCGGGCCGCCCAGCATGAGCACTGCCGTCCCGAACGCTTCTGCGCCCATGATGCGAGCATTGTTCTGCATCTCTTCCCCTGACGTGTGAATTCGATGGCCGACCCCTGCGAACCGACCCGACGCTGCCCACGTTAGACATTCGTCAGTAGCCTCCAAGACGATGGCCAGAAGCCGCACCGAGACGATGCTCGTGACGCGCGTGACCGCACACGCCGATCGTCGCCGGCAGCCCGACGACCTCATCGTCGAGGAACCGATGTCGATCCGACTCGACGGCACCCAGGTCACCACCACGATGCGCACGCCGGGTCACGACTACGAGCTCGCCGTCGGCTTCTGCCACACCGAGGGCGTCCTCGGCGGGGCACCGATCCTCGGCGTGCGGTACTGCGCCGACGGCTCGGCGATGTCGAGCGAGTTCAACGTCGTGACGGTCTCCACCGGTGGTCGGGCACCCGAGTTCACGCCCCGCCTCGGATTGACCTCGACGAGTTGCGGGTTGTGTGGCAGCGACAGCATCGACACGCTCTGCGCCCGCCTCGCACCGCTCGATCCCGATGCTGCGTCCGGCTTCGACATCGAGTCCTTCCCTCGTCTGTGCCGGCGCGTGCTCGAGGGTCAGGGACTGTTCACGGCAACCGGCGCGGTGCACGGCGCCGCAGCGTTCGACGCCGCCGGCAACATCTTGGTGACCCGCGAGGACGTCGGTCGGCACAACGCCGTCGACAAGGTCATCGGGCGGATGCTGCTCGACGGCGCACTCCCCGCAACCGGCCTCGGACTGTTCGTCAGCGGTCGATCCAGCTTCGAGATGGTGCAGAAGGCGTGGGCCGCCGGGTTCGCTGTGCTGCTCAGCGTCAGCGCGCCGACCTCGCTGGCGGTCGAGACCGCTCGCCGGGCGAACCTGATGATGGCCGGCTTCGTGCGCGACGATCGGCTCAACGTCTACGCCCCCGAACGGCTTCCTCCGCCGCCGCCGCCGGCGGTGCCCAGGGATCGCGAGCCCGGGATAGCGTGACGTCATGACCCCGTCGTCAGCGCCAGTCGTCCCCAGCACCGGCCTCACCGTGCTCCACCTCTTCTGCCACACCTCGGGCGGGACGCTCGGCCAGCAGGTCGATGGCGAAGCCGTCGTCACTGCCACCAAGGCTGCCCAGGCGGACGGCGCGCAGGTGGTCACTGCGGCGATGCTCGGCCACAAGTGCGACGTCGCCGTGATGGCCCTGCACCCCGACATGCGTGTTCTGCGGCGGCTGCAGTCGGCGTTGCAGGTCGCAGGGCTCGTCGTCGTCGACAGCTACGTCTCGATCACCGAGGTCAGCGAGTACGCGAAGGGTATGCCGGCCGAGATGCTGCAGCCCCGTCTGTACCCGACGCTGCCGCCCGAGGGCAAGAGCGCGTTCTGCTTCTACCCGATGTCCAAGCGCCGCGAGCTCGGGGCGAACTGGTTCAGCCTTGCACACGACGAGCGGGCGATGCTGATGCAAGAACATGGCAAGAGCGGGCGCACGTTCGCCGGCCGGATCGTGCAGCTGATCACCGGCTCCACCGGCCTCGACGACTTCGAGTGGGGTGTCACCCTGTTCGGCAACCACACCGATGACCTCAAAGACGTCGTGTACACGATGCGCTTCGACCGGGCGTCGGCCATCTTCGCCGAGTTCGGCCAGTTCTACGTCGGCATGATCACCCCGGTCGAGGAACTGTTCGCACACTGACCGAGGCTGGGGTGCTCTCAGCCGCTGCTCGTCACCTGCAACGAGTCGCCGGACACGTCCCGACCAGTGGCATCGAATGAGAACTCGTCGTACACCGCTGACGACGGATCGCCGTCGGAACCGATCGAGAGCCGGCCCGACGGTCCGTCGTAGTCGATGTTGCGACCTTGGCCGATGAGCCGCTTGCACTCGGCGAACGACACGCACGCCAATCCGCCGGTGCTCAACTCGGGAATCACCGCAGCCAGCATGTGCGCGTCGGTGGAGGCGGTCTGCTCGGCGGCGATCATGAACAGGTTGGCGCAGTCGAAGGCCTGAGTCGCGAACAGACCGGATGCATTGGGATCCTCGGTCGAGATCTGCCCGAGCAACACGCTGTTGTCGGTGCGCACGGAGGGCGACACGCCGAGGATCCGCTCGCGCGTGGCACTCTTGATCGCCGAGAGCAGACCGATGGACAGTGGCTGTCGCAGGGTGTCGTTGACGACGATGTTGCGAGCCTCCTCGCCAATGGCCTGGGCAAGCGCGACGAGCACCTGCGATCCGGCGTCGCGGTCACCGATCAGCGCGATTGCACCGTCGCCGGCTGCAGCCACGCGGATGGCCTCGGGGGCGAAATCCGAATCGTCGACGGCGAAACCAACGGCAGCCGTGACCTCGATCCCTCGACGGCGTAGCGCAGCCTCGAGCGCGGTCTCGAACGGACGGCCGTACCCGTCGTCGACGTAGGCGATCGACGCCGACGTCTCACCGGTCTGCTCGATCACGTCGGCCATCGCCTCGGCCTGCAGGCTGTCCGACGGGATGGTGCGGAAGAACAGGCCGTCATCGGGGAAGTCGTCGAGGGCGAGCGCCGAGGCACTCGGTGAGCACGCTGCGATCCCGGCCTGGACGATGATGGGCATCAGCTCGATCGCCGTGGTCGACGACGCAGGGCCGATGATCACGTCGACGTTGCTGTCGATCAGGTCCTGGAGCGACACGCCGGCGGCGACGGCATCGGAGCCCTCGTCACGGATGATCAGATCGACGGGCTGACCGTTGATGCCTCCGTTGCTCTTGGCCAACGCGACAGCGGCCTGGATGCCGGCGAGTTCGGACTCACCGATCGAGGCACCCTCGCCACTCGCCGGTAGCAACACACCGATCCGCAGGACCCGGTCGTCCACGCGTGGGGCGACCACCGACGGCGTTGGCTCGGTCGGCGTTGTTGGCTCGGACACGTCGGAGGAGGTGCATGCCGCCAGACCGGCGGTGAGGATCGCAACGCCGAGGACCAATCGGCCGACCGCACCATCCTGGCGCGCTCGTCGGCTGCTGATCACGCCGAGAGTGTAGGCAACAGCACCCAGCTGTGAGGATGCAGCATGGACCCATACGTGCAACTGCTCGCCGATGCGGCCCACGCGGCGGTGCCAGGATGGTTGGAGCGCTGCGTGGTGGACACGGCCCGCCGGATGGGTGCGGTGCCGACACCGCAGATGCGCGCCGACGCGCGTGCGATGAGCGCCGAGTGCTCGCCACGGGTGTTGGCAGAGCTCGACGAGTTGCTCGCCACCGACGCCGATGCCCAGACCCGCAACCCGCTGAGCGTGCTGCGCGCTGCGGTCAGCCATCCCACTGCGGTGCTCGCTGCGCACGGCGTCCGAACACCTCCACGAGACGAGTTCGCAGTGCGCAACTTCCCCGGCGACGTCTACGCGCTGAGCCCGGCAACGTTCGCCGACGTCGACGAATCTCTCCAGGAGCCCGGGCTGATCTGGGGCGCTTGGAAAGCCAAGACCGTGCTCGACCGACGCCGAGCCGAGGGGCGCATCCCGCCCGCTTGATCGCAGGCCATCAGGAGCAGATCGTCAGGCGCAGATCTTCGGGAGCAGATCGTCAGGAGCAGGCCGGCGGATCGAGATGGTTCCCGGACTGATCCAGAACGAGGCAACCGGTTGCCGCCAGTCGAGCCCGTGCGGCCGTGGCCTGCTGGACGAGCAGCGGTGCGAACCAGCCGCCGACGATCGCTGTGACCGACGCATCGTCGAGGTGTACACCGTCGGGCCGCAGGCTGTGTCCGGCTGCGGCCTCCGCCGCTTCGATGAGAGCCCCGTAGCCGATGGTCTCGACGACCGGTGATTGCACGTCCCACGACTGGATCTGCGCGTTCCAGGCATCGATCCCGGCGGCCGCCGTCCAGCCGCCGGGCCCGGTGGAGGGGTTCGCCGGGGCCGTGGCGACCTCGATCACGGCACCGGTCGACGCAGCGAGCGCGACGAGCTCACGCATGCCCGCGTCGTGCTCGGCCACGTACCGGTCGCTGCCCGGTGCGTACCACTGCGGATCGCCGACGTAACGCTGCTCGGCCTCCTCCGGCAGGCTCGTCACCGCGACAATCACATCGGGCCGGAACGAGGCGACCACCGCCGGCCAACCGTCGTGCACCGTGGGACAGCCTGCGGCGGAGGTCTGCTGGTCCACCAGCGTCGATGCATCGAGCGGGATGAGTGCGCAGTTGCGCTTGCCGGCCCAAAGGACCACGAGGTGCTCAGCCGAGGCCGCGAGACCGGTCGCGACGCCGTACGACGTGCTGTCGCCGATGACCAACACCCGCAGTGCGGCCGACGACGATGGCGACGGTGGCGGTGTCGGCGCGACCCATGCGCGGACGGCGGCCGGGTCGATCGCGTCGACCCCGTCGCGCGAGAGGTTGGTTGTCGACAGCGATGCTTCGTCGAGGATGGCGTCCAACGGGTCGCCTGCCGCCGGTGCCGTGTCGATCACGACGACCCGCGCGGCTGTGGCGGCGAACGCCTCGATCGCGTCGACGCCGAGACGGCCGAGATGCTGGGCAATGGCATACCGCTGGGCGGGGGCCAACGCCTCGCCCGCCGCAAGCCGATCGGTGAACGCGAGGTGGTCCGCCTCACCGAAGGCCATGATCAGCACGTCGCCGGCCGACGGCGGCGCGGGAGGGTTCGGACACGATGGCGCCAGCGGCCACGGGTCGTCGAAGGCGATCGGCGTGCAGTGCGGCACGACGTCGTTCACGATCCGGACACCCGCAATCCCGTCTGCCGCAGCGTGGAGCGACCGGACCACGGACAGCTCGCTGCCGATGACGGTGATCCGCATGGGCGGTGTCGACGCTGTGGTGATCGTGACGGGCGGTGTCGACACGGCACCGCCCGATGTCGACACGGCACCGCCTGATGACGACGGTGTCGAGGACGACGCGACTTCGACGTGCTCGGCCGAGCCGGATGCAGGCCGGATCGTCGACGGCGTCAGCAGCACGGGCTCGTCCGGGGCGTCGAGCATCGAGATCCGTGGGCCTGATGGTGCGGCGCCGGCCGGAACGACGAGCGCCACAGCGATGACGGCTGCGATCGTTGCCAACGACGCGACGCGCATGGTCACGGGCCGCACGAAGACCCGGTGCTCACGGATCGGTCCCTCGACCAAGCGGTACGAGCCTTCCGTCAGCAGTGCGATCAGAGCCAGTTGGACGACACGGGCGGCCCAGCCGTCGAGGTGCAGGACGCTCGGCCTGACGAGCGTGAAGACCGGCCAGTGGAACAGGTAGATGCCGTAGCTGCGCCGGCCGACCGCGGCGAGCGGCGCCCAACCGAGGATGCGGGACCACCAGCCGGAGGTGGTGGAGGCGGCGATCATCGGGCACCAGAGAACCGCTGCCGCGATGAACCCGCCTCGGTACAACCAGCCGGCCGACTGCTCGGTCGTCATCACCAGGACCACGAATCCGATCACGCCGAGGGCTGCTGCGATCGACAGAATCCGTACCCGACGCGGGCCATCGAGCCCCGTCGGCAACCGGCTCATCACCCACGCCATCAGTGCACCGATGAGCAGCTCCCCCGCCCGGGTGTGGGTGCCGTAGTAGACGAGGTCGTGATCGTGTGTGGCGAGCGTCGCGCCGAACGCTCCGAGCGCCAGGGCGAGGAGCCCGACGGGCAGCGCCCATCGCCGTCGCAGCGCCGACAGGAGCGCGACGATGCAGGGGAACACGAAGTAGAACTGCTCCTCGATCGCCAGCGACCAGAAGTGCAGCACGGGGCTGGGTCGGCCGGCGAAGATTTCGGCGTAGGACTGGCCGGCGGTCAGGAACCGCCAGTTGGCGATGTTCGCCGCACCGGCCACGATGTCGCCGCGCAGCGACTGCATCTGCAAGGGGGTGACCAGCCATGGCGAGGTGGCGAGCACGAGCGCCAGGCACAGCAGCGCCGCAGGAGCGAGGCGGCGGACGCGACGCCCCCAGAACGCTCGTAACGCAACGCGTCCGTCGCGCGCCAGTTCGGCCAGCAGCAGGCGCGTGATCAAGAAACCGGAGAGCGTGAAGAACAGCGAGACGCCGAGAAAGCCTCCCTGCGCTCTGGCCACGCCCGCGTGGAAGAGGACCACTGCGACAACCGCCATGGTTCGAAGCCCGTCGAGCGCGGGAAGGTAGTGGTTCCGCCGTGGACCCCCGTACACAGCGCCCGACGTTACGCCGGACCGGGACAGGTCGCAAACGTCGCTGCTGCGGCGGGTGCTCCGAGGCCGATGGCTAGGCTCGCCCGATCGAATCCGCCGACGTCGACGACGACCCATCTGCACGCCACCGGGTGACGGCTGCGACCGTTGCGGTCGTGCTGCTGTTCGTGGTGCCTCTCGTGGTCGCGCTGATCAGCGCCAGCCGTGAGACGTGGTACCCGACCGGCGACATGGCCCAGGCCGAGCTGCACGTCGCCGGCTTCTTCTCCCATCCCCCGCTGGTCGGTGCCGCCGGTCGCATCGGCGATGTCTTCGCCCCCTACGGCCAGGGCTCGCACCCGGGCCCGGCAATGTGGTTCGCGCTGTTGCCGGTGTATCTGCTGACCGGGCGCTCGTCGTTCGGGATGGAGCTCGGCATGACGATCATGCAGCTCGCGTTCCTCGTCGCGACGATCGCCGTCGTGCGCCGGCTCGTCGGCGGTCTCGGCGGGCTGCTCACTGCGGTCGTCGGCGCGGTCCTCGTGTACTCGTTGGGTCAGGCACCGTTCATCGAACCATGGAACCCATGGGGCGGCATCTTCGCGTTCTTCTGCTTCATCGCCCTCTGCTGGGGCATCGTCTGCGGCAGGCACCGCTGGCTTCCCGCTGCCGCGTTCTGCGGGTTCTTCGCCGTGCAGTGCCACGCCGGGTACACGCTGCTGGTCGGAGCGACGCTCGCGGCGATGGTCGTCTTCCTGGCCGTCCGCTGGAAGCGCGACCGGACCGCAGGCATCGTGCGCTCGTGGTGGATCGCCGTCGCCGTCACGGTGTCGATGTGGCTGCCACCCGTGATCGATCAGCTCCGTCGGGACCCGGGCAACCTGCGCATCCTGTTCCACCACTTCACGACCTCGACCGAGACCGACGGCACGCCACGTGCGTTCGTCGGCATCGGCGCCGCGCTGAAGGCCTTCGCCGGTGAGCTGTCACTGCCGGGACCGTGGCTGCGCGGCAACTTCCGCCAGCCGACCGCCGCGCCGAACGTGATCGGGCTGGTCCTCGCCGTGGCGGTCATCGCATTCACGGTTCGACTCCTCGTGGTCGAGCGTGACGGCACGCAGCGCGACATCTTCGTCCGCCTGTTCGCGCTGCTCGGCGGCCTCACTGCGGTCGGCATCGTCTCGACGGCTCGAGTCTTCGGCGAGTTCTACGACTACGTCATCCGCTGGTGGTGGCTGATCGTCGCGTGGATCTTCCTCGGGTGCGCACTGGTGCTCGTGCGTCGGCTGCGGACCGATGTGGTCGTCGCCGGCGCCGTCGTCGCCGCAGTGGTGATGTCCGGTCTGGCGACGGCGAACGCACTCGGCACCCAGAATCCAGGACCG
>JANXUX010000386.1 GCA_025351965.1 Actinomycetes bacterium
GTTGTCGGGTTCGTGGCCGTCGCGATCGCAGGCGCGGTCGTCGACGGTGCAGGTGGCGCGGTCGAGGTAGCGATGTCGGACGAGTTCGGCACGGTGCTCGCCGCCGGTGACGTGACAGTCGTGGTTGACGGTGGAGGTGGCGACGTCTTCGCGGGATCGCCGGTCGGGCTCGAGGAGCTGTTGGCTGGACTTGAGATCTGGTCGGTCCCGTTGGTGTGCCGGGCGACGAGTATGACTGCGACCGAGACGACGAGCACGATGGCGGCCGCTACTGCGCCGAGTCGTCGCCACATCTGCTTCGAGATCGTTGAGCTGCCAGCGAGAGCCTCTGATCGGCGAAGTTCGGAGGCGATGTCGTTCCAGAGGCCGTCGCGGAAGCCGTCGCTCAGTCGACCCGGTCTCGCGGCATGAAGCGCTGCAGCGAGGTCGGGGTCTGCGTCGCCGCCTGCTTGCTCGTCACCCATCGCGTTCCTTCCTCTGCTGTCGGCGAACCTGTCCGCGCGCCCTGACCAACAGCGATTCGGTCGCGTGCACGCTCAGGCCGAGACCATCAGCGACAGCGGCCACCGGCAAGTCGTCGATGTAGCGCAGCACCAATGCTGCACGGGCTCGATCTGAGATTCCGCTCAGCAACGCGTCGATCGAACCTTCAGCCGCCAGGTCGGTGGTCGACGGCTCTGTGGGCGAGATCGAACCATGAACAAGCCGCAGACGCCGGTCTTCGCGTCGTCCGTTGCGGAGCGAGTTGAGGAACCGCTGCCGAATGACGACGATCAGCCAGCCGGTGTCGAGGTGGTCCACTCGACCGTCGCGCCAAGCCCGCACCATAGCCAGGTAGGCGTCGTGGACAAGGTCTTCCGCCGACGCCCGGCGGCCGCCGGTGAGGCGCAGAGCATACGCAGCAACGTCGGCAAACGATTGCCCGTAGAAGCCGCGCCAGAGCGCCTCGACGTCTTCGCTGGTCGATCGCATTTCGGCCCCGTTCGACACCACGACATTTCAACACCACCCGGGCTTCGAATCCGTCGTCGACGTCGAGAATGTTCCGCGCCGCATCGTGCACCGACTCCCGTGGGAGTGCCTCTCCGCAGCCGACGGCCCTTCCGAAAGTGGCCGTCATCCAAGATTCCATCCAAGAAATTCTTCGATACACGGCGAGACAGGGCAACAGTGGTGGAACTCACCGGCGGACAAAACGCTGGTAGATGGCACTATTCAGCATCAGGTGGACTCGCATGGGCCGACTCATAATCCCTGGGTCGTGGGTTCGATACCCACCCGCCCCACCGGGTCTGAACTGGGATGATCTGCGCCCGAGGTGTGGGCGTTCGTGGTCCAGGGCCGCAGCGGCTCGGTGCTCGCACCGTGCTCGACAGCACCGTGCTCGACATCGGCTGCGGCACCGGCACACGCGCCTGTCGACTCGCGGCACGCGGGCTCACCGTGACCGGTGTTGACCCCGCGCAAGCTTCGCTCGACGTCGCTCGATCGAAGCCCGGCGCCGACCGGGTCATCTGGTTGCTCGGCGATGCAACCACACTCCCGCCGATGACTGTCGACGTGGTGACGATGACGGGCAACGTCGCACAGGTCTTCGTCTTGTTCCAACACACGTTCCGGTTCATCGAGGCGGCGTGAGTTCGATCTGGCGTCGTTCGCCCGGATGTGCAACGAGTACGGCCTCGACGAACCGGGTCGCGAGCGCCTGCTCGCATGCCTCGACGAATCGATCGCTCGCGGCGGCGAGTTCGTCCGTCGACGCGTCGAGGCCGGCGAGGTCGCGTTCATCGAGAGATGTGGGAGGCGATGGGCGGACAGGAGCGCTTCGACCGGCGACGCCGCTGGTGGGCGGCGGCACGTATCGACTTCGAGGAAGGGTTGCAATGACCGGCGAGGTCGAGTTCGGCTCAACCGACGCATTCGTCATCGATCCTCATCTCGGCGCAGCAGCGCTCGTTCGACCGCGACAGCGGCCAGCTGTTATCGCCGAACCGGCGGCGTTGTCACCGAGACAGCTTCCACTCGGTTGGTCGTGACGGCGGGTAGGTGGTTGTGTCGCCGAGCGGATCTCGTCGGTATGGAATGCTCAGCGTGTTGATGGCAGACTCGCCCATGCGCATCGAACAGATCGCGATCCCGGCTGTGCGGTTGTTGGCCAATCGGCCGCGGCTCGCCCGGGCAATGTTCCGGTTGACGAACGACGAGAGCCCGTTCGACCCGGACTACTACGTGAATCCGTATACGTCCCTCGAGGCGGTGCGCAAGAAGTACGGCCAGGTGTACTACCGCAAGGTCTTCCGTCAATGGTTCGTCGTCGGCTATGACGAAGCGCTGGAGTTGCTGCGCTCGCCGGCGCTGTCGGTCGAGTCGGCGATGGACGCCATCATGGATATCCGGCCGTACTCCCTGTTGTCACAAGAGGCCAAGGCGAGTTTCGCGCGCTGGCTGTTGTTCGTCGACCCACCGGACCACACGCGACTGCGTGGGCTGGTTCAGCGGGTGTTCACCCCGAACACGATCAAGTCGTTCGAACCGCGCGTGCGTGCTATCGCTGATGAGCTCCTCGCCAAGCTGGCCGATGTGGACTGCCCCGACGTCGTGTCAGGTTTCACGGCGCCGCTGCCGATCTACGTGATCGGTGAACTCCTTGGATTACCGCCCGAGCGGTGGGCGTGGTTGAAGTCGGCCTCCGATGACATCTGTGGGCTGATCGATCCGCTCCACGGTTTCGACCCGAAGGTCGTCAATGTTCGAATGGCCGAAATCAACGCCTACTTCAGTGAGGTGATCGAGCAACGTCGCATCGAGCCGCGCGACGATCTGATCTCGATACTGGCCACTGCTGCAGATGATGGCGAGAAGTTGGCCAAGCACGAACTGCTCGCCATGCTCGGTTTCCTGTTGTTCGCCGGGCACGAAACAACGACCGGCCTGATCGGTAACAGCCTGGTCGCGCTGGCTCAGCACCCCGAGCAACGTACCTTGCTGCGCGATCGTCCAGAGTTGATCGACAACGCTGTCGAAGAACTGATCCGGTTTGATACCTCCGTGCAAGCAACGCCACGGTCGACGACAGCGCCGATCAGCGTGGGCGGCACAATGATCCCGGCCGGAAAGCAGGTCGCGATCTTGTGGGGACTCGTGAATCGTGACGTCAGACGCTGGCCCGACGCCGACAAACTCCGCATCGATCG
>JANXUX010000414.1 GCA_025351965.1 Actinomycetes bacterium
GACAACAAGTCAGCACGAGAGGGAGCCCTGTTTCATGCTCACACAGGAGGATGATGTGGACGCGCACGCGCTCCGCAAGAGAGGCTGGTCGATCTCGGCGATTGCTCGCCATCTCGGCCATGACCGTAAGACGATCCGCGCATATCTGAACGGCGAACGGACTGCCGGTGTGCGGCGCTCGTCGGGATGTCGGCACTCATCGAGTCCATACAGGCGATCACCGGGTTGGGTGCACCCGATGTGGCTGATCTGCTCGCGAACAGCGTTGGCGCGCTCGTTGGCGTCTGCGCGGCGGCGCTGCTCGCGCGAGTCAGGCCTCGAGCCGAGGGAACGCTGTCGCCACGCAGGCAGGCGATGGCGGCTGTCGCTGTGCTCGCCCTGGCAGCTGTGGGGCTGGCACTGGTGCTCGTCGGCGCCGACCGCCATCAACAGTCGCTGCGGCGCGAGTTGCAGACGGCGTTCGCTGGAACGACGAAGGCCGACGTCGATAGGTGGAACGCTGACGGCACGATGCTCCAGGAAGTCTTTGATGCGTTGTCGGTCTTCGCTGACGGGACTCAGTACTCCCCCGACGATGTCAAGGTTCGACATCCCGCGCCGTTCTTCGGTCTGCATCGGTGTGTGTTCGTGATCTGGACCCCGACGGCGGTGGAGTTCGAACTGGGATCCGGCGACGCCTGCACCGACTTCTTCGGCTGAGCAACCCAACGTCACAACAAACCTGAAGGCCGGTGACGGCCGTTGTGTTCAATGATGTTATGTAATACGATTCATGCGTGTGGAGTTTCACCGCTCGGCGAGCAAACACTGCGTGGTCACCGACGATGTCAACACGCCGTCGCGAATACGTTCGTGGTCGCCGACATGGGCGACCACAAGTCACCACTGCGAACGCTCGTCCTCGGACCTGACCGCTCCGGCAACATGCTCGAGATGATCGTACTCCACTTCGACGACGGACGCGAGATGGTCATCCACGCGATGCCGATGCGAGCCCACTACCGCAGGTTGCTCCCCCGACCACCGGAGACCAAACCATGACCAACAACAAGACCAGCCCCGTCGTCGGCACCTCGCGCGGCAAGCCGATCACCGACGCCGTCATCGAACGCATGGCCGACGAGGCCGAAGCCGGCTACGACCTCACCACGCTGCGACCCCGCGGCGGCCGCCCGCCGATGGGCTCCGGCCCCGCCGAAGTGGTCCCCGTACGCCTCGACCCCGAACTACGGGCCGCCGTCGAAGCACGCGCCACGGCCGACGACACCACCACGAGCGAGATCATCCGCGAAGCACTCCGCCGCTTCCTCCACGTCGCCTGACGCTGCTCGACGAGGGCGGTAGGAGGGCGGACGGGGCGGCAAAAGGGCGTCGAATACAGGCCATTCCAGGTCACAGACGGTCACTGCAGGACACTCCAAAATGCACCCCGACCAGCGGCGATAGCCCTTGAGCAGGTGTGACGCCGGAGCGCGCGGGAGGGGTTCGATTCCCCCAGTTCCACAAGAACATATATGTCCTGACCAGGAGATATGTCAAAACTCGCGGGGACGAAAACCCCCAGCCCTGAAAGGCCATCGCCGCAAGTCAGCCTCGATTTGAGGGCTCCAAGGTGGGTCGGCTTCTACCGGATCTCTACCGAGGAGATCGCCACCGGAGCCTCATTCGAGGGTCGACGGACGCTTGCCGAGCCTCCCGCTTAGGCGTATAGTCAGGCGTATGCCACGCTTGCAGGTGTATCTCCCAGATGATCTCTACGACGAGCTGAAGCGTCGCGATCTGCCAGCCTCAGAACTGCTCCAGGTCGCGGTGCGCGCCGAACTCGAACGTCGTGACGTCCTTGAAGCGACCGACGACTACCTCACCGAACTGGCTGCAGAAGTTGGCGAACCGACCGCGCGTCAACAATCGCGCGCCGACGCGATCGTGCGACGCATCCGCGATCGTCAACTCCACCAAACCGGCTGAGCCCATGCTGATCATCGACAGCGGAGGCGTCATCCGCCTCGCCGAACGGTCAACCCGGGCGCTCGCGCTCATCCGAGCCCTGAGCGAGAACGGTTTGTGGCCGCCGGTCGCCCCAACCGTCGTACTCGTCGAATCGCTGCAGGGTCACAGCGGCCGAGACGCCACCACGAACAGGTTCCTCAAAGCCTGCGTCATCGAGGCAGTTGTGACCGAGAGAACAGCCCGCCGGGCGGCCGAACTACGCCGACGCGCACGACACGGATCAGCCGTCGACGCGATCGTCGTCGCCCTCGCTGAACCCGGCGGCACCGTCCTCAC
>JANXUX010000428.1 GCA_025351965.1 Actinomycetes bacterium
CGAAATGCCCACGTCGACGGCGGGACGCACACCCGACTTGAACAGGTTGTCCTGCAGGTACACCTGGCCATCGGTGATCGAGATCACGTTGGTGGGGATGTACGCCGAGACGTCGCCGGCCTTGGTCTCGATGACCGGCAGCGCCGTGAGCGAACCGGCACCGCGCTCGTCGCTGAGCTTCGCGGCACGCTCGAGCAGGCGGCTGTGGAGGTAGAACACGTCGCCGGGGTAGGCCTCGCGGCCCGGCGGGCGGCGGAGCAGCAGGGACACCTGGCGGTAGGCCTCGGCCTGCTTGGAGAGGTCGTCGTAGACGATGAGCGCGTGCTCACCGTTCTCCATCCAGTGCTGACCGATGGCGCAGCCGCCATAGGGAGCGAGGTACTTGAACGGTGCAGTGTCCGACGCCGGAGCGGCGACCACGACGGTGTACTCCATCGCGCCGTACTGACGCAGCGTCTCGACCGTCTGGGCGATGGTCGAGCCCTTCTGGCCGATGGCGACGTAGATGCACTTCACGCCGAGACCGCGCTGGTTGATGATGGCGTCGATGGCCACCGTCGTCTTGCCGGTCTTGCGGTCGCCGATGATCAGCTGGCGCTGGCCACGGCCGATCGGGGTCATCGCGTCGATCGACTTGATGCCCGTCTGGAGCGGCTCGTGCACGGGCTTGCGGCCCATGATGCCGGGAGCCTGGATCTCGACTCGACGCTGGATCGCGCCGACGATGTCGCCCTTGCCGTCGATCGGCTGCCCGAGCGCGTTGACCACGCGGCCGATCATCGCATCGCCGACCGGCACCGAGAGGATGCGGCCGGTCGCCTTGACCGGCTGGCCCTCTTCGATCGCGTCGGCGTTGCCGAGGATGACGGCGCCGATCGAGTCCTCGTCGAGGTTGAGGGCGAGGCCCACCGAACCATCGGCGAACTCGAGGAGCTCGTTCACGCCGCAGTCGGGCAGGCCCGACACGCGGGCGATGCCGTCGCCGACCTCGGTGACGCGACCAACGGTGCGAGCCTCGAGCGACGGCTCGAAACCCTCCAGGTTCTTCTTGAGTGCTGCGGCGATGTCGCCGGCGCTGAGTGTGAGCTCTGCCATGTCGTTTCCGTTCTTGGTGTGCGCGGCTTAGAGCCGGGCCTTCAACTGGTCGAGGCGGGTGCGGACGCTGCCGTCGATGACCGTGTCGCCGACGGTGGCGATGATGCCTCCGAGGACGGATGGGTCGACGACCACCTTGAGATTCACTTGCTTGCCGGTGGCGTTGGCCAACGCGGCGCGGAGGCGGTCCTCCTGGTCCGGCGTGAGCGGGACGGCCGTGCGGGCTTCAGCGACTTCGAGGTTCTTCGAGCTGCTCGCCCGAGCGACGAGGATGTCGATGATCGCAGGCAGGTCGCTCCCGCGGCCGGAGCCGACAACCATACTCACGAGCTGGGTCGTGGTCGGCGTGGCCTTCCCGCCGAGCAGGTCCTCGACGATGGCCTGGCGCTTGGCGGCCGGGATCATGTCGTCGGTCAGCGCGTTGCGAAGAGCATCGCTGCTCTCGTAGCTGCGTGCGAAGCGGAACAGTTCGTCCTCGACCTCGTCGAGCGAGCCCTCGGCCCGAGCGATCTCGAAGAGCGCCTTGGCGTAACCCTCGATGCGTGCGTCGTTCATACGGATGCACTCCCTGCCATGGATCCGGCTTTCTGGATGAAGGCTTCGATCAGCTGCTGGTGCGTGGCGTCGTCGATGGACTCAGCGACAGCACGCTCGGCCGCTGCGGATGACAGCCGGGAGATCTCGGCGCGCAGTTCGTCGCTCTGGCGACCCTTGGCCGTCTCGATGTCGGCGGCGGCACGGGTGTGCAGATCGGCGATCTCGGCCTCGAGGCGTGTGTCGAAGTCGGCGACGAGGGATTCGGCCTGCGCCGCTGCCTCGGCGAGCAGACGTGCCCGCTCTGCGCCAATGTCGCCCTTGGCCTGGCGGACAGTTGCCGCCTCGGTCAACGCTGCAGCCTTGTCGTTCGCTGCGCTGTCGAGCTCCTTCTGGATCTTGTCGGTACGACCCGAGAGGCCCTTCTTGAGCGCCGGTCCGGCGAACTTGGCGAGCAGCACGAAGATGATGATCGATGCCAGTCCGCCGTAGATGATCTCGGCGGTCTCGGGCCAGAACGCACTGTGCGTGACGATGCCTTCGGAGTCGACGGAGACGCCGCCCTCCTCGGCGATGAAGTGGGTGATGGTGGCGAGAACGCTCATCGTGCTGCTCCTGCGCTCATGACTTCGTCGACGACGCGGCTGACGACTGCAGCGTCGGGCGCCTTGCCGATCGCCAATGTGATCGCGCTCGAGCTGACCTCGGCGACTGCGCCCTGGATCTGGCTCTGTACGGCGGCGCGGGCGCTGTCGTTCTCAGCGGTGGCAGCGGCACGCATCTCCGCGATTGCGGCATTGGCTGTCGCGATCCGAGCGGTGCGCTTGGCTTCGAGTTCCTGACGGGCCTGGTCGAGGTGGGCAGCAGCATCGGCCTTGGCCGACGCGACCTGGGCCTGGTACTCAGCCACGTCGGACTGGGCAGCCAGGCGCGTTGCGTCAGCCTGCTCATGATCCGAGCGGATCCCGGAGTACCGGGCGTCCATGCCCTTCTTGAGCTTCGGGAAGGCGAGGTAGCGCATGATCAGGGCGAAGACGATGAACGCCCCGGCGCCCCAGATGACCTCTTTGACCTCGGGCACGATCGGGTTCGGGCCGGGTGCGGCCAGTTCCTTGGTCGTGTGCCCGATCTCACCGTCCTTGGCAACGACACCGTCGCTGTTGACGGTGGTGTTGGCGTCATGGACGGTTTCGGACTCGGATGTGCTTGTCTCTTGCGCAGGCGGCGTAGTGGGCGGCACGGTGGACACATGCACCGTGAACGCTTCACCGACCTGGGTGACGACTGCTCTCAGCACGTCAGCTCCTTGGAGGAGGCCCCGACTGGGGACGTGGACGGATGGATCAGAGACCGATGAGGATGAAGACCACGAAGCCGATGAGGGCCAGGGCTTCGGTGAAGGCGATGCCGAGGAACATGGTGGTGCGCACCATGCCGGCGGCCTCGGGCTGACGAGCCATGGCTTCGACGGACTTGCCGACGAGGTAACCGATGCCGATGCCGGGTCCGATGGCCGCGAGGCCATAGGCGAATCCGGCGCTCGAGGCAGCGGCTTGGGCCTTCAGCTCCGTGGGCGTGCTCGTGCCCGCAGCGTTGACGAGGTGGCTCATTGCTTCCATGTTGAATATTTCTCCTGTGTTGGGCTCTCTGGTGGGAGATGGGTTGTGTGGACGAACGGGTGAGCAGAGCTCGAGATCAGTGGGCCTGGGCCATGTCCGCTTCGTCGCCGTGGCCCTCGATCGAGGTGCCGATGTACACGGCGGTGAGAATGGCGAAGATGTAGGCCTGGAGGAAGCCGACCAAAACTTCGAAGCCGGTGAGGAACACCAGCATGAAGAACGGCAGGATGCCGCCGATGTTGAGGAACGGCTGGAAGGTCTTGGCCTGGAACATCGCCTCACTGAGGAGGGCGAACGTCACGAGCAGGATGTGACCGGCGAGCATGTTCGCGAAGAGTCGAACCGTCAGCGAGAGCGGGCGGACGATGATGGTGGAGAAGAACTCGATCAACCCGACGAGCGGCTTCAACGCGACCGGCACGCCGGGGGGCCACAGCAGGTGACCGAAGTAGGCGCCCTTCTGGTGCTTGAGGCCAGTGCCGATGAAGACGATCCAGACGAGCAGCGACAAGAACAGCGGGATCGCAATACGGGCCGTGGCGGGCATCTGGAACAGCGGGATGATGCCGGGCACGTTGCAGAGGTAGATGAACACGAACAGGCTGAGCAGGAACGGTGTCCACTTCAGCCCCTTCTTGCCCATGGTCTGCATGACCACGCTCTCCTCGATGAACTCGACGATGATCTCGGCCAGGTTGCGGATGCCCTTGGGAGCGACCGTGTGGTCCTTGCTGCCGGCGAGCAAGAAGATGGCCGAGCCGATGACCGCAGCGAGGACGGCGATCAGGCCGATCTTGTTGAAGGACGAGAAGATGTCCTGCCAGCGAAGGATTTCGTTGATTTTCGGGAAGTCGAGACCGAGCACAGTTGTTCCGTTCGTTTCAGTCGAGTGGGGTCAGTTCGAGCGGGAGGGCTTGAGGCCCGGGAAGGCCAATGAGGCCGCGACGTACTTCAGCTCCCAGACGAGGAGACCGAGGTGCGTCACGATGACGGTCAGGCCGAGCGAAGGACGAGACATCCAACTCGCGTCCTTGACCAGGACGAAGGCGAGCAACACCAACCCGAGGCGGATCAGGTACCCGAAGAGGATGGCACCCATCATCAGCCCGAGCGAAATCCGTGCGGTGAATGCAATGAGTCCGGCGGCGATGCCGAAGTTGATCAGCACGAGCGCGACGCCGTAGGCGGACGACCACGCGCCGTCCATCCCCCAGACCGCACCGCAGATCGCGATCAGCACCGGGGCGACGATGAGCCCACGGCGGATCATGTCGCGTGAGATCTCGACCTCGGGCGCCGCACCGTCGAGGCGGGTCGTCATCGGCGAGCCGGTGCTCGGGGAATCGGTCATCACGAGACAGCAGCCTTGCCCTTGCGGGAATTGGCCCGACGATCGTCCTCGTGCTGACGCATCCGCGCGTCGTAGCTGTACCACATGCTCGCGAACTGGCCGATCAGCGCGATCACGACGAACACGATCATGAACACCGGCTTGGTTCCGAACAGACGGTCGACGAAGTAGCCGATGCCGAGGAACATCAAGACGAGGATGGCGAACTCCATGCCACGGCCGAGGCCGTCGTCTGAGGTTCTGCGCTGCTTCTTGGGAAGGAGGTCCATGGGAGTACGTGACGTCTCGCGGTTCAGCGACGCCGGTGTCGCCAAAGCTTGTGAACGCGAGAACAATGTAGCGGTTGGCCCGCCCCAATCCCAATTCCTGCGCCCGGAGCGAGCCCTTTCGTGCAGAACTCTAGGCGCGCAACGGATCGTCGTCGATCTCGTCGTCGTCGATCTCGTCGTCGTCGACCGGCTCGGCGCGGATCGCACCGGTCGCCCGGGAGACCAGCATCGTCGAGTGGCGGGCGCGGGTGCGGCGGGCCTCGGGGTGGAGCACCGTGAACAGGCCGAGACCGAGCGCGAGGATGCCGATGACCGCCAGCGAGGCGCCGCTGTTGGTGTACACCGGGTAGAGCACGAACGCCGAGAGCAGCCCGGTCCACAGCCAGAGGATGAGCACGCTGCGGCGCTGGCCGTGACCGAGGTTCATCAGGCGGTGGTGGAGATGGCCCTTGTCGGCCGTGGCCAGGCCCTGTCGCCGGGATGCGCGGCGCACGATGGCGAAGAGCGTGTCGAAGATGGGGACGCCGAGGATCAGCAGCGGGATGAACAGCGGGGCGAAGAAGAAGTACGACTGCCCGAAGAACTTCTGCGTGGGACTCGAACGGCCGCCGACGACCGTCGTCGCGGTGGCCATCAGCAGACCGAGCAGCAGTGCGCCGCCGTCGCCCATGAAGATCTTCGCGGGGTTGAAGTTGTGGGGCAGAAAACCGATGCAGATCCCGGCTGCGATGATGCAGATCAAGGGTCCGATGTTCGGCTCGGCCAGGAACGTCTGGCCCTCCAACTCTCGGCTGTAGAGGAAGAACGCGCTCGCGGCGATGGCGACGACGCCGGCGGCGAGACCGTCGAGGCCGTCGATCAGATTGATCGCCTGGCTCATCCCGAGCAGCCAGACGATGGTGATCAGCGGCACCCAGTCCGTCGCGAGCAGGAACACGTCGACCAGCGGCAGACGGAAGTAGTACATCGTGACGCCGTACCAGACCAGCACCAGACCGGCCGCCACGGTGCCGGCCACCTTCGCCGGCGCCGAGATCTCGCGTACGTCGTCGAGCAGTCCGACGAGGAAGATCACGGTCGCGCCGATCAGGACCCCGAGCAGCTCCGAGGTGCTGAACAATTCGTCGAAACTGCCGAGCAGCCGGCTGACACCGAGGGCGACGAGGAACCCACCGAACATCGCGATGCCGCCGACATCGGGCGTCGTGACGGTGTGGACTCGACGTGCGTCGGGCGCGACCACCCAACCGAGCCGGTTGGCGAGCCACTTCACCGGATATGTCAGCGCGAACGTCCCCGCGGCGGCACTGCCGCCGATGAGGAGGTACTCACTGGTGCGCGGCATCAGCCAACCCTAGTGACGCGCAGGGTCGCGACCCGGGCCACGCCGGGCCGGGGCGTTCGCGCTGTGACGGTCAGGTGTGCCCAAGCGTCAGGCGTAGACGGGGAACCGGGCGCACAGTGCGCCGACCTTGGCACGCACATCAGCGAGCAAGTCCGCACTGTTCCGGCCGCGTAACGCAATGGCGATCAGCGCGGCGATCTCGGCCATCTCCGGCTCCTGCATGCCCTGGGTCGTCACGCTCGGGGTGCCGATACGCACACCGCTCGTCACGAACGGGCTGCGCGGGTCGTTGGGGATCGTGTTCTTGTTGAGCGTGATCCCGGCCAGG
>JANXUX010000052.1 GCA_025351965.1 Actinomycetes bacterium
CGTCGTAGAAGGCGATCATCTCGGCCTCGGGCAGCAGGAACGGCGCCCGGTCGTCGTTGTTGAACGACACCTGGACCAGATGGCCGGCGTGGTCGTGGCGCAACACCGGGCGAGCTGCGATCAGGTGCGAACCGTCGCCGATGTACTGCCCGGGGACGTGCACCGTCGAGAGCGTGGCGTAGTGGTCCGGGTGATCGCGGCGGAGCTGCTCGGCGACGGCGAACCCGTCGACGATCGTGCTCTCGCCGCCGGTGCCTTCGAATTGCAGGCAATGGAGCAGCTGCACGCCTGGCGCGTCATGGGAGTAGGTGCCGTCGGTGTGCGGGCGCAGTTCGAGGTTCGTGTATGCCGTGTCGGCCTTGGTGAGGTCGGCAGAGAACTCCCACATCCCTCCGAAGATGGTCTCGCGCACGTACCCGACCCGCCGCAGGAGTGCCTCGGTGGCCGCGGCCGTGGTTGGCGTGCCGAGCGCGAGGCAGAACCCGAACCCGATGGTGGCCGTCAGCCAACTCCTGACCCCGTCGTCGGAGCCCATGACCTCGTCGAACGTCACGGTCGGGAGGCTGTGACGGATGGCCAGGGCGTCCCAGAGCGCGATCGGCACATCGACGGCGGCCCGCGCCGGCTGCGGGTGACGATGACGGGCGAGAAAGCTGATCGGCAGGATCGATGGGGAATCATCCGGATCGCCCGGATCGGCCCATTCGATGACGACTGCGTCGTCCACGACGGCGGCGGAGGTTGCGGTCAGGTCGGCGGGGAGCGCAGCGGTGTGCAGTTGGCGCTGTTGGGTGACGGGGTGCATCGTCGCCTCGTCGTGGGCGTGGTCGCGCAGCCAGATCCACGGGTATCGGGTCACGTCGCCGTCGACCCAGATGACCTCGAGCGACGCGGTGTGCAGGCGCAGCGACGTGAGTCCAGGGGTGACGCGCATGAACCACCGATACTACGGACGTCGCTGACGAACCGACCGACACCCGGCCCGGCGCTCGGAGCGGATCGTGCGATAGAACACACGTATGGCTATCGCATGCGCCTATTGCGGCGGACAACACGCCGCGCCGAGTGATGTACGGGCATGCTGGCAGCGCAGCCAGGACTCCGGACAGACAGTGGTCGAACCCGACCCCGACCGATCCGTGGCCGATCGGGCCGTGCTCGGTGGGCCCCCGTCCACCGCACTGGTTCTGGCGTTCGAGGAACCCGGCCCGAACGAATTGGCGCGAGGGATCGTCGTCAACGCAGGCCGGCCGGCGCCGACTGCCTGGGTCGACGCCGAGCGGGTCGTCATCGATGGCGGAGTCATCGCCCATCCCGTCGGAACCGTCGCAGTCCTGCAGGACCACGCCCGGTCCGGACGGCGGGTCGTCGTCGAGATCGCCCCGGACGTAGCTGGCCGGCTCGATGAACCACCTCGATCCATCGAGACGGCAGCTCCGTATGCACTCGGTCCACGGTTCTGGTTCCCGCTGGATGTGTTGCATCACCTCGTCTGGGCGAACTCGATCGACGCGACGGGGGACACGCCGACCTGGCGGCTCCACGACGACGCGGTGCACCTCGGGGCAACGATCCACGGTGGAGCAGACGGCGATGTCCGCCTCCCGGACGGCAGCACGGTGTGGCTGGACGGGGGCCCGATCCGGCGCCGGCTGCCGATCGACGGCGTCCCCGTCGTCCACGCGGTGGCGGTCGAGCACCGCTCGCTGTTGGCCCCGCTCGTCGCCGACGATGCTGTGTCGGCGAACTTGCTCGCCCCGGACCAGCACGCGGCCGTGGTCCACCACGGCGCGGCGGCGCGCATCATCGCCCCGGCCGGGAGCGGCAAGACGCGCGTGCTGACCGAGCGCGCCCGCCATCTGCTCGAGGTCTGGCAGATACCGCCGACCGCGCTCAGCCTCGTCGCGTTCAACAAGCGTGCCCAGCTCGAGATCCTGGAACGCACATCGGGCCTGCGCGGGCTGCGGGTGCGAACGCTCAACGCGATCGCGCTGGCCATCGTCAACGGCACCGCGCCGTTCCAGCCGCAGACGCGCACCTGGCGCACCATCGACGAGGTCGATGTCCGCCGCATCATCGGTCGCCTCGTGCAGTTCCCGCGCAAGCGCAACACCGATCCGGTGGCGTCGTGGATCGAGGCGTTGAGCGTCGTCCGCCTCGGCTTGCGGACCCCATCGCAGGTCGAGACGATGTACGGCGGCGACGTCGACGGCCTGGCCGAGATGTGGCCGAAGTACCGGGCCGAACTCGACCGTGACGGTGCGCTGGACTTCGACGACCAGATCTACCGGGCGATCGAGGTCCTGCTCACCGATCCCGAGGCCCGCGAGGTCGCCCAACGCGCCTGCCGGCTGCTGCTGGTCGACGAGTTCCAGGACCTCACGCCGGCTCACGTCCTTCTGGTGCGTTTGCTGTCGGCGCCCGGGTTCGGGGTGTTCGGCGTCGGCGACGACGACCAGACGATCTACGGCTACAGCGGAGCGAACCCGGAGTGGCTGATCGAGTTCGAATCGCTGTTCCCCGGAGCCGGCAGCCATCCGCTCGAGGTCAACTACCGCTGTCCGGGCGATGTCGTCGTCGCCGCGGACCGTCTCGTGCGCCACAACCGGCGCCGGGTTGCCAAGGTCATCCGCAGCGTGCGCCCGGACACGACCGGGCTCGAGGTCGTGACCAGCACCGAGACCCTCACGACGACCCTCGAGGTCGTTTGCGGCGCCGTCGCGGCCGGCCGCCTGACAAGTGACATCGCGGTCCTGACTCGGGTCAACGCCCTCCTCGCGCCGGTCCAGGTCGGGCTCGTCTGCGCCGGCATCGCCGTGCAGGGCGGAGTCGGCACGGAGTTCCTCGAACGCACTGCGGTGCGGGCAGCGCTGTCGTGGTTGCGTCTCGCCGTTGCCGGCGAGTCCCTCGACGGCCGCGATCTGGCTGAGGCGCTGCGCCGTCCTTCGCGACCGATGCACCCGAACGTTGCCAACTGGGTCGCCGAGCAGTCCTCGCTGGCCGGGCTGCGGCGCATGGCGGGCCGGATAAACACCGAGCGCGACGCCGCCCGCGTCGCGTCGTTCGCCGACGACATCGCCCGGCTCCAACGGATGGCGATCCACGGCACGGCTGCGGACCTGCTCAGCTCGCTTGCCGACGACGTCGGGCTGGGCGCCGCCATCGCGACGCTCGACGACGGCCGCCACGGCATGAACCGCGCCGCGCAGAACGACGATCTCGTCGCGATGGCCCAGCTCGCCGCTCTCCATCCGGATCCGGCGACGTTCGGTGACTGGTTGCGCGAGCAGCTCTCCACGGCCCGCAGTGAGGGGGGCGTGGTGCTCGCCACGGTCCACCGGGTCAAGGGACAGGAGTGGCCGCTGGTGGTCATCCACCACGCCGAGGCCGATCAGTACCCACACCGCCTGGCCGAGGACTTCGAGGAGGAGCGACGCGTCTTCCACGTCGCGATCACCCGTGGCTCGGAGCGGGTCGTCGTCGTGGTCGGCGCCGACCCGTCGCCATTCGTGCAGGACATGGTGACCGAGCCATCGAGCCGCGCCGACGAACCGTCGGGCCGCGCCGGCGAATCGTCGCGACGGAACCCGATCGCGCCGCTGGCTCAGCCCAAGCCCAAGTCGCCGACGCGTGACACCCAGTTCGACAAGGCAACGGTGCTCGCAGCCGCTGGCATCGTCTTGGTCGACGGCGGCCAGGACTGGACCATCGAAGCAGTCGAGGATGCCGCCGCGGTCGCCCGCCACGGCGGAGTGACCCGTCGGTTCTCGTTCGGATCGTCCGTGGTCACGATCGGTCGTCAACGGGGCGCACTCCGGCCGCCCGGCCAGGGCGGGCCGACCGAGGAGTCGGTTCGGGCCCACGACCTCCTCCGTCAGGCCCGCGAGCGGCTCCGGGCCGGCAAGCCGGCGTATGTGGTGTTCGACGACAAGACCCTCGAAGCCATCGCGCTCGCTCTGCCCACATCGTTGCGCGCACTCGGCTCGATTCTTGGGATCGGCCCTGCGAAGCTGGAGCTGTACGGCGACGCCGTGCTCGTCGCGATCGAAGACGCGATGGCGTCACCGGACGAAAGGGAGGGGTCGAGTGGATGAGATCGCGGACCGCACGGGTGCTCGCGCGCTCGTCGAGCGCAGCCGGATCGTGCTCGACGCATTGCCCAGGGCAATCACCATCGTCGACCGCGACGCAGTCATCATCGGCTGGAACGCCGTCTCCGAGCACCTCTATGGCTGGACGGCCGCCGAGGCTGTCGGTCGGGTGCTGTACGACCTGATCGTTCCGCCCGAGCTGCATGACGCCTCGGCCGAGATCATGAGCCGCGTTCTCGGCGGGGAGCGGTGGTCCGGGCGGATCAACGCCGTCGGTCGCGACGGCGCACACCTGGTCACCACGTCGTTCCTGACACCACTGCGCGACGCCGACGGATCGATCGTCGGTGCCGTCGGGGCAGCCGACGATGCCTCTGACCTGCGCGTCCTCGAACAGCGCACGAGCGATCTCGCCGATCACCTGTTGCTCGCGCTGTCCGCCGGGCAGCTCGGCACGTGGCGCTGGGACCTGGCGTCGGGCCTCACCCTGTGGGACGAAGGGATGGAGCGTCTGTTCGGTCTGGAGCCGGGTTCGTTCGACGGGACGTACGACGCCTGGGTCGCATTGCTGCACCCCGACGATGCCGAACGCTCGCTCGGTGTCCTCGACCGCGCAGTCGAGACGGATTCCGCCTACGTCACCGAGCACCGCATCATCTGGCCCGACGGCAGTGTGCACTGGGTCTCGGGTCGGGGCAAGACGATCACCGACCCACACGGCACGGTGATCGGCACGATCGGGTGCAGTATCGACATCACCGACCGCAAGCTGGCCGAGGTCGACGCCGAACGACGTGCCCGCGAAGCCGAAGCGGCGGCCAGACGCGAGCGTCTCGAACGCGAGCGCCTCGAGTTCCTGGCCACGATCAATGACGTCGCCAGGAACGCGACCGACCACGTCGCCCTGATGGTCTCAGTCGCAGCGGCGGCGGTGCCTCGTCTCGGTGACTGGTGCACGGTGCACTACCAGCCGGCTCCCGGTGCAGCGCCGGAGCGTGCGTTGGCCCACGTCGACCCGGCCAAGCAGCAGTGGGCCGAAGCGCTGCGTGACCGCTTCCCGATGGATCCGGAGAGCCCCATCGGTGTCCCGGCGGTGATGCGGACCGGCCGGACGCAGTTCGTACCACACGTCGACGCCGTGGGACTCAAGCACGCCATCGAGTCGCTGCGCCCGCTCGATGCCCCGGCGATCGTCCCCATCCTCGACCTGCTCCACCTGACGAGCGTGGTCACCGTTCCGTTCGTCACCAAGCGGGGCATCGTCGGTGCGATGCAGTTCGTCAGTGCTGAATCCGAGCGGGTGTACGACGACACCGACGTCGCGCTCGCCGAGGCCGCCGCAGGACGCGTCGCTGAGGCGCTCGACAACGTCTGGCTCGTCGAGCAGCAGCGCGACATCGCCGAGACGCTGCAGGCTGCGCTGCTGCCGGCGCACCTGCCGGACGTGCCGGGAGCGACCATTGCCGTGCGCTACTGGGCTGCCGGCGCAGTGTCCGAGGTCGGGGGGGATTTCTACGACGTGTTCCCGATCGCCGAACACTCCTGGGCGATCGTCATCGGCGACGTCTGCGGGACGGGACCGACGGCCGCAGCGGTGACTGCGACGGCGCGGCACACGATCCGTGCCGCCGCCACCCACGGAGCAACCCCGACGCAGGTACTCAACTGGGTCAACGACGCGATCCTCGCGAGCGGCGGAGGCCTGTTCTGCACAGTGCTGTACTCGACGCTCGAACGGCGCAGCGATGGCACCTGGCTGTACACCTCCGTCGCCGGAGGTCACCCGTTGCCGATGCTCGTCGAACGGGATGCGTCCGGCGCTGTGGCCCCGACGATCCGCCACCTCGGTCGCTTCGGCACGCTCATCGGGGTGCTGCCACGGGTCACCGTCCATCCGTTCGCCGTGGTCCTCGAACCCGGTGCGACGCTGGTGCTCCACACCGACGGCGTCAACGACGTCCGCCCGCCACACGCGATGGACGATGCTGCACTGACGGCGATGGTGGTCGCAGCTGCCGATGTCGACGGTCCGGCCGATGCAGTCGCACAGCGACTCGGCGCGGCGATCGCCGGCATTCTGCCGATTCCCGAGCGCGACGACGATGTCGCCGTCGTGGTGCTGCGTATCGGCTGAACGGATCGAACGACGACTGCGGCTGACCGGTCAGTCGAGCGGACCCGGCGGGGTGCCGTCGCCGAACGGTCGACCACCGAGGGCCTCGCGGCCGTGCGCGGTCTGCCAGTTGCTCAGGTCCGGTCCGTCGGGCACGATCCCGCTCGGGTTGATGTCCGTATGGACCACGTAGTAGTGCCGCTTGATCTGGTCGAAGTGGGTCGAGTCGCCGAAACCGGGCGTCTGGAACAGGTCACGCGCATAGGCCCACAGCACCGGCATCTCGGACAGCTTCTCCCGATTGCACTTGAAGTGGCCGTGGTACACGGGGTCGAAGCGGGCGAGCGTGGTGAACAGGCGGACGTCGGCCTCGGTGATCGTGTCGCCGACGAGGTAGCGCTGGTTCGCGAGCCGCTCGGAGAGCCAGTCGAGTCGGTCGAACAGGCGAGTGAAGGCTCGGTCGTAGCTCTCCTGTGAACCGGCGAAGCCGCACCGGTACACGCCGTTGTTGACGTCGGTGAACACCAACTCGGCAACCTCGTCGATCTCGCTGCGCAGTCCCTCGGGATACAGGTCCGGCGCGCCCTCACGGTGGTACTGCTTCCACTCCAGCGACATGTCGATGGTGATCTGCGGGTAGTCGTTGGTGACGACCGCGCCGGTCGGGATGTCGACGATCGCCGGCACGGTGATGCCGCGCGTGTAACCGGGGAAGCGCTTGAAGTACGCGTCCTGGATCCGCTCGATCCCGAGCACCGGATCGATGCCGCCCGGATCGAGGTCGAATGTCCAGCTACGCGCATCGTGGGTCGGGCCGCAGACACCCATCGAGATGACGTTCTCCAGCCCGAGTAGCCGGCGCACGATGATGGCCCGGTTCGCCCACGGGCACGCCCACGCCACCACCAGTCGGTACCGGCCGGGCTCGACCGGGTAGCCGTCGCGGCCGTCGGCCGTGATGCGTGTGGTGATGTAGTCCGTGTCGCGGGTGAATTCCTTGCCCGGCTCGACGTACGTGCCTTCGTCCATCGTGTGGTTCCTCCGAGTGGCGGCGTGGGAACGCAATACTGCAACCATGGCCGATTCGCTGACCGGACAGACGGTCGAGTTGCTGCAAACCCTGATCCGCAACGAGTGCGTCAACGACGGCACCGCCGGCTCCGGACACGAGTCCCGCTCCGCCGAGGTGCTGCAGACCTTTCTCGAAGGCCCCGGCATCTCCACCGAGCGGTACGAGCCGACCCCCGGCCGTGCGTCACTGGTGGCGCGCATCGAGGGCAGCGATCCCTCCGCACCCAGCGTCTGCCTGATGGGCCACACCGACGTGGTCCCGGCCAACGCAGCGAGTTGGAAGCGCGATCCCTTCGGTGGTGAGCTCGTCGACGGCGAGGTCTGGGGACGCGGTGCGGTCGACATGTTGAACCTGACGGCGTCGATGGCGGTCGCAGTGCGCGACCTCGTTCGACGCGGCTTTCGCCCACGAGGAGACCTGATCTACTTCGCGGTCGCCGACGAGGAGTCCGGGTCGGCCCACGGCGCGCAGTGGATGGTCGACCACGCCGCCGATGCGATCCGGTGCGACTACCTGCTGACCGAGAGCGGCGGGGTGCATTCGGGCTCCCCGGAAGCCCCGTTCATCGGGGTCAACGTGGGCGAGAAGGGCGTTGCCTGGCGCCGCCTGCGTGTGCGTGGCACGCCGGGTCACGGCTCGGCGCCGTACCGCAGTGACAACGCCCTGGTGAAGGCCGCAGCCGTCATCCAACGCCTGACCGCGTACTCGCCGGCACCGCGGGTGCACGAGATGTGGCGCCAGCAGTTGGCCTCGCTGCACCTCGACGACGACACGATGGCCGAGCTGATGGATCCGGCGCGCATCGACGATGCGCTCGCGGCGATGCCGCTGGGCGTGGCCCGGCACCTCCACGCGTGCTCGCACACTACGTTCTCGTGCAACATGATCGAGGGGCCGATGAAGCACAACACGATTCCGGGCGCGATCGACATCGGTGTCGACATCCGCACCCTGCCGGGGGAGGACGGTGCCGATGTCGAACGACACCTCGCCGAGGCGCTCGGTGATCTCGCCGCCGACGTCGAGGTCGATATCGTGATGAATGATCCGGCCAGCTCGAGCCGGACCGACAACCCGATGTGGGACGCATTGCAACGCGGCGTGAACCGCCAGTTCCCAACGGCGCGCCTCGCCCCGCAGATGATGGTCGGCTTTACCGACGCGCGCATCTTCCGACGGCTCGGCTCGGTCGCGTACGGCACCGGACTGTTCAGCCCCGGCCTCGACGCAGGCGACTATGCGTCGCGCTTCCATGGCAACGACGAACGGATCGACGTCGAATCCCTGGGGCTGACGACCCGGTTCTGGCTCGACGTCGTCACCGACGTCCTGGGCTGACGTCCTCGGCTGACGACCTCGGCTGACGTCCTCGGCTGACGACATACCTACTCGATCCCGGCTCGGCGAATAGGTACTTCATCCGATGTGCCGGTCTGCCTCAGGGGCGCAGAGTGAGGACATGACCGACCTCGCCAGTTCCACATCCACCTACGAGATCGCCCTCCAGCACGGCCACGACCTGACCGCAGCCGCCGAGCGCCGCCGCCAGACACACCGTTTCGAGCGCTGGATCGCCGGCAGACGTCGGGACCACTCGACGGGCTCGGGGACGGCCGCCTGAGGCGGACGGGCACGGCACGACCGATGCCGGCGATGGGGCCGTCTAGGCTCGGACCTGTGTTGACGGGTCGGGTCGGGATGAGCCCCATCATGGTCGGTCGCAACGCAGCCCTGATCCGCCTGCGCGACGTCGTCGACCTGGGTGAACTGCACTCGTCGGACCTGCCGAGCGTCGCGCTGGTGTCCGGGGAGGCGGGTATCGGCAAGACCCGATTGCTGCGCGAGATGCTGGCGACGCTGCCCGACGATGTGACCGTGTTCTCCGCAGCGGCCGAGCCGCGGGCGACGGCGCGGTCGTTCGACGTGGCCGGCCAGATCGCCCCACTCGGCGACGGTGACGACCCCGGCTCAGCCGTCGTCGAGGCCATCGCGGCAGCGGTGGAGCGCGGCCGGGTGGCCGTCGTGGTCGAGGACCTGCACTGGATCGACTCCGACAGCGTCGCCGTGCTCGACGCCATCGCCCGCGAGCCGTGGCCGAACCTGGTCCTCATCGCGACCTACCGAGCGTCCGATCTGCACCGTGGTTCGCCGGGCGGCGACTTCGTGCTCCGCCTGGAGCGGCGCAACGAGGTCGAGCAGTTCCGCCTCGACCGCCTCGACCGTACCGAGATCGGCGTCCTGATGGGCGCCATCGCCGGACAGGCCGTGTCGTCGGCTGCGATCGAAGCCGTGCACCGGCGCAGCGGCGGCGTGCCGTTCGTCGTCGAGGAGCTGATGCGCTGCGCCGGCCCCGACGCCTGCAGCCTCGACTTCATCACCGCCCAGCTGCCGTGGTCGCTGGAGGAAGCTGTCCGTCAGCAGCTGAACGGACTCACCGATGCCGAGCGCACCATCGTCGACGCGCTCGCTGTGTTCGGTCAGCCGGCCGGGTTCGACGTGCTGACTGCGGTGACGGGATTCGACGAGCGGTCACTGCTCGGCCATCTCCGCCCGATGGTCAACCGCGACGTCATCTCCGAGACCCGCAACGACCGGCTCTGGTTCAACCATGCGCTCGTTGCCGACTCGGTGCGCCAGGAGCTGCTCGGGCGCGAACGCCGCCGTCTGCATGCTGCGTGCTTCGAGGCGATCAGTGCGCTCGCCCCCGACGACCACGCCGCGCTGGCCCACCATGCCCAGGGTGCCGGTCGCTTCGACGAGGTGGTCGCGATCGCCCGCGTCGGCGCCAAGGCGTACCTCGACCGTGGCGCGACATTCCTGTCTCTGCGGCTCGCGTCCGAGGGTCTCGCCGAGGATGCCAACGACTCCGTGCTGCTCGCGACGGCGACGCAGGCCGCATGGCGCCTCGACTTCGTCGCCGAGGCCAGCGAGTACGCGCTGCGGTGGGTGCGTGTCGCTCCGACCACAGCCGAACGGATCGATGCGATGCGCTACGTCTCGCGGCTCCACCTCGAGATGCATGACCAGGCGGCATGCGACGCGGTGCTCGCCGAGCTCGTCGACCTGGCCGAGCAGCTGCCGCGAGGTGCCGACCTCGCCCGTGCCCTCGCGGCTGTCGCCCAGCTGTTGATGCTCCGGTACGACGACACGGCGGCGGACTGGGCGAGACGCGCGGTCGACGAGGCCATCGCTGCCGGCGACGTCGCAGTCCGGGTGCAGGCCGAAACCGAACTGGCGAGCGCGCTCAGTCAACACGCGAGCTGGCAGACAGCGTTGGAAGCGCTGCGCAGTGCGGCGGCCCAGGCGCGCGAGATCGGCGACGGTGTGCAGCTCAGTCGTGCCCTCAACAACAGTGTCGACCTGCTTGCGCCGCTGAGCCCTGAGAGCGCGACGCTGCGCGAGGAACTGCGCCGGGTGGCGGCCGAACACGGGCTCGACAAGCTCGGCCACCGCAACGTCATGTGGCTCGACGCGTTCGTCGCCAGTGCCGCCGGGGATCTGGCGACCACGAAGCGGGTGATGGAGGAATGGGCGACGTGGACCCCCGATGCCCGGGTCAACTCGCACTACCAGGCCCAGCGCGCGTCGATCGCGGTCGAGGAGGGCCGGATCGGGGATGCCACCGGGATCTTCGCCGAGCTGGGCGAGATCCACGACGTGTTCACGGACGATGTCGTGCTCGTGCCGTGGCTGACCCTCGCAGCCATCTCGCGCGACCTGCCACTCGGACGGGACGCTTTCGAGATGATCCTTCGCTCTGTCGGACACCACGACAGCTGGTACTCGACCTCGCAGGTGGTGCTCGGCATCACCGCCGCGCTCGAGGTCGGCATCCCGACGGGCGAGATCCGCGAGCGGTTCCTCGGCGTCCGCATGGACGGCCATCCGTCGCGCGATCGCCTCGCTGCAGTGGCCGAGGGGTTCCTCGCGCTCGCCGAGGACCGTCCGGCGGACGCCGTGGAGGCGCTCACCACGGCCGTCGGCGCCGCAGACGAGACGGTGACGCGTTGGGTCGAGGGCACGATGCGCATGACTCTGGCCCAGGCGCTGCTGGCCAACGGGAAGCGTCACGCAGCCCAGGACCAGGCGCGCCTCGCCGTAGAGGCGCTCGAGCGCTGGCCCGGCTGGCGTCGAGATCGCGCCGAGGCGATGCTGTCGCGCCTGGTGGGGTCGGTCGTGCGTGCGGTGGGGGTGCTGACGACCCGCGAGAACGAGGTCGCAGCGCTCATCGCCGAGGGTCTCACCAACGGCCAGTTGGCCGAACGACTCTTCATCTCCCCCAAGACAGCGGCCGTCCATGTCTCGAACATCCTCGCCAAGCTCGGCCTGTCGAGTCGGACCGAGATCGCGGCGTGGTCGATCCGGCGCGAAATGCCCCAATCCAGCTGAGCGAATTCTGTTACACAAATCGCGCAATTCGGGAACCAGCCGTGACGAGCGTGCGTCGAAGGTGCATGGGGAGCATCGAGACCACACAACGCACGTGCACATCCACCCGACGACTGGCAGGGGCCGGGGTCATCGCGATCCTGCTGCTGGCCGGTGCGAGTTGCGCGAGCGACTCGAAGTCGTCGTCGGCAACCGTCGCCGGCTTCGAGTCCGCTGCAGCGGCAACAGTGCCGCCGTACACCGAGACCGCGGCGACCACGGCCGAGGCGACCGCGACCACGGCTGCAGCCACCGCCGACTCGACGGCATCGAACGAGACGGTCCCACCGGCTGGGGATGTCGCGGGCTCGCTGGCAGCGGCGACGCCGCTGGCCGGCGGGGCGACGCCCGGTGAGGTCGGGCTCACGTCGGTCAACCCGTTCGGGACGGCATTGGCGATCACGGCTGCCGTGAACGTGCAGGTCGCCGACGTCCGTGCCGCCGTCAATGATCTGCCCGGTCTCGTCTCGGCCAACGGTGGTGCGATCTTCGATTCCCAGGTGGCCGTCGGCGACCCGGCGTCGGCGAGCGCGTCGATCACGGTCAAGATCCCGCCAGCGGGGCTGGAACCGCTGATCTCGGGCCTCGGAGGTCTCGGTGAGCTGACCGGTCGCACCCAGCAGACCGAGGACGTCGCCGAGCAATTGGCGGACACCCAGAACCGGATCGCGACGGCGCAGGCCAGCGTCGACCGGGTCCGGTTCCTGCTCGCGTCGGCGACGGACCTGGACGCGATCATCCGCATCGAGGGCGAACTGACCATTCGTGAGACATCGCTCGAACAGCTGTTGGCGACGGAGCGCAACGTGACCGACAGGGTGCAGCTGGCGACGCTGACGATCACGCTCACCCCGACGCCGGTGGTGCCCGTGGCGGTCGTGGCCAAGGCCGACCCCATCGACGTCGGTGCGAGGGTCGAACCGTCCAGCTCCGTCGCCCGGGCACTCAACGCCGGATGGCACGGCTTCGCCAGCGTCGTCCACGGCATCGTCATCGGCGCTGCGTTCATGCTTCCGGTGATCGTGCTCCTGCTCGTCGGAGGGCTGACCTGGCTCGCGATGCGTCGTCTCCGCCGGCGGTCGCCTGGCGTCGTGACCGTCGCTCCGGCGGCGACGACGGAGTGACCGGATCGCCGGACGAAGTGTGCTGGCTGAGCAGACTGTGCCGA
>JANXUX010000055.1 GCA_025351965.1 Actinomycetes bacterium
CGGCCGCTTCGAGCGCGCCGACGAGGTGGTCCTTCCAGGGCAGCACGTAGGCGCACTCGATCGACACGCGATCAGCGTGATGCGCCCTGGCCGCTGCGACCAGCAGGTTCTCGGCGCCTCCCGGTCCCAGCCCCTTGATCACCCACAGCACACGCAACGCCACGACGAGACCATAGTTCTTGTCCGATGTGCCCTGCCGCTGACACGCCGACCTGGATATCATCGGAGTCGTCACGATGTCGACGCTCATGTCGGATCCCAGACCAACCGATACAGATGATGACCGACCTGGGCGAGCAGGCCGGTGTCGGAGGAGCAATGATGGGCGTGATCAAGGCGACAGCGAAGCGGGGGTGGACCCGTATTGCGTCGCGAACTGTTCAGATGCGCAGCGATCTGCCCGTCGTCGTCCTCGATGTCGTCTTCACCGCGCTGGCGTACCTGGCCATGATGGCCCTGCGATTCGACGGATCGATCCCCGACGGGTACTGGTCGGCGCTCGGCCGCTTCCTGCCCATCGCGATCACCGTCGTGCTGGTCTGCAACTGGTTGCTCGGCCTGTACGGCCAGCTGTGGCGCCACGCCAGCCTGTACGAGGCACGCCGGCTCGTCACGTCGTCCGGCGTCACCATTGCAGTCCTCCTGCCGATCCAGCTGATCACCCACGAGATCCCGGTCTCCGTCGTCGTCACCGGCGCCGCGCTGGCCGGCTTCTTGATGTCCATGCTGCGCTTCCAGTCGCGGCTGTTCTCCTTCAGGCGGCGCGGCCAGGAGCCCGGCTTACGCGTCGTGGTCATCGGCGCCGGTGATGCAGGGGCAAGCCTCGTGGCCGACATGGTGCGCAGCCCTCGCGCCGGCTTCATGCCGGTCGCCGTGCTCGACGAGGATCCGCGCCATCACGGACGGTCGTTCATGGGCATCGGGGTCGTCGGCGGCATCGAGGCATTGCCCGAGGTCGTCGCAGCCACCGGTGCGCACCTGGCCGTCTTCGCGATGACGAACGCCCCGCAGGAGACGGTCCGCCGCGCCGCAGCTGCCGCCGAGGCCGCTGACGTGGCGATGAAGATCGTTCCCGGCATCGGCACAGCGATGCGCGGTGGAGTGTCACTGCGGGATCTGCGCGACCTGCGCATCGAGGACCTGCTCGGCCGTGAGCAGATCACCACCGACTTCGAAGCCGTTCGGGCGATGCTCGTCGGCCGCTGTGTGCTGATCACGGGAGCCGGGGGGTCGATCGGCTCCGAGATCGTCCGCCAGGTCGCCGCCTGCGACCCGGCCAAGATCGTGCTCGTCGATCACGACGAAACCCATCTGCACGATGTCGCAGCCGATCTGGATGGGCCGATCGTGCAGGCCCTTGCCGACATCCGCAACTACCGCCAACTGCGGGGCATCTTCGACCTTCACCGACCGTCGGTGGTGTTCCACGCCGCAGCCCACAAACACGTGCCGTTGCTGGAAGCACACCCCACCGAAGCGGTGCACACGAATGTCATCGGCACGGGCAACGTCGTCGAATGCGCGCTCGCCGTCGGCGTCGAGCGGCTGGTCCTGATCTCCACCGACAAGGCCGTCTACCCGTCCTCGGTGATGGGCGCGTCGAAGCGGATCTGCGAACAGCTGCTGATCGCCCGAGCACCGGCCGGTGCGGCTTTCTGTGCAGTGCGGTTCGGCAACGTGCTCGGCAGCCGTGGCAGCGTGGTGCCCACCTTCATGCGCCAGATCGACGCCGGCGGCCCGGTGACCGTCACCGACCGGCGGATGACGCGGTTCTTCATGAGCATTCGTGAGGCCGTGCAGCTGGTCCTCCAGGCCGCCGCTCTCTCGGACCCCCAGGCCCACGGCGAAGTGTTCATGCTCGACATGGGCGAGCCGGTCGTGATCCACGACCTCGCCGAACGGATGATCCGCCTGTCGGGGCGCAAGCCGGGCACGGATGTCGAGATCCGCATCATCGGCACCCGCCCGGGCGAGAAGCTGAGCGAGGAGCTGATGGCCCTCGACGAGCGCGAGAGCGCCACCTCCCACCCGTCCATCCGCCGGGTCACACCCATCCCGATCGAGCCCGAGTTGCTCCAGGTCGGTTTGTCACGACTGAGCGCCGCCGCACTCGACCTCGACGACGATGCAGCGCGTCTGGTGCTGCACGAACTGGCG
>JANXUX010000069.1 GCA_025351965.1 Actinomycetes bacterium
ACACCATCTCGTTCGATGGTCAGCGTCAAGAGGACCCGTTCGATGCGATACTCGATCAGGGCCTCGTCGTCGAACCCGTCCCACGGCTCGACCGCCGCCCAGACGCTGGCTAGGCCCACAGCCGCCAGGCAATGACGAGTGGCGCCGGATGCCCGATCGCGAGAACACTGTCCGGCGACCACTGGCAGATCTGGTCACTCGGTGGCATAGTCCTTGAATGAAGGTGATCGCATGCAGAGTTCCTTCGCCGTCGAGTCGGCCAGACCAGCGCAACCACGGAAGTTGTCGTAGGGAGCAAGTTCGAGCACGGTCCAGATTCCGTTTAGCCGTGCGACGAAGCCAATGTATTCGTCGGTGCCATCGGGGCCGCCGAACACCCTGCTGAAACCTGCCTGGTCCACGCCAGGTACCGTTCCGACGCCGAAGATATCGTCGCTCATGCACGACTCGCCGCCCCATCCATATGACGACGAAGGGTCGAAGCGTCGGAACGCCTCAGCGATCAAGATGAGCGAGCAGAAGTTCGGTTCGCGGTGTTGAGGATTGTCGACGCTCTCGTCGACGATTTCGTGGATGACGTACTTGGTGCCGGGTTGCGCGTTGATGAAGCGTCCGTCGCGCAGTTGCAGTGTTGGTCCGGCAGAGAAGATGAACACCCGGTTGCCGATCGACCACGTGAAAGCGGATGCGGGCGAGCAGAAGCGGGTCGAGGCGCCGTCGAGAGTCACTGCGGCGCAGACGAAGCGCAACGGCGACGCGGCCGGTTCAGCGTGCAGCTGACCGTCATGCCGTGGCGCGCTAGTCGCAACGATCGGGGAGGTCGACGGCGGAGGTTGAGTCGTCGACGTGTCCGCCACCTCAGTCGGCACCGCCGTCGATTCCAACGGGACAGCGGCCACGGAAGCCGAGCCAGTGGGCTGATCACTCACGCTCGGAACGCCAACCGTATAAGCGCCAGTGCTCCTGCCGTCACCCTGTTGTCCGCAACCCATCAAGCACACCGCTACGAACAGCACCGCCACGGGTCGCCTCACCGGCGCATAATGCCCTGATATGGAGCGGGTCGGCAAGCCGCTCTTGACCGAAGAAGCACGATCGGACACGCTTGACGAATGATCGCGTCGTCTTCAGAGCCATCGACCGGCGATCCAGTTCGCGACCTCCTGGATGGCCTCGGACGCGATGACGATCTCGAGGTGGTGTACCGGATCGTCGGGAACTCGTTCGGCTTTGGCAGTACGACATCACCTCGTCTGTTGCTCGACCTGGCGGCATCGGCGTTCAGAGCGTGTGGTGCGTCTTCGGCGAACCCGTTGGTGTTCGACGAGTTGGAGTCGCGGTATGTGCCCGAGTGGCCGGCGCGAGGGAACAGCGCCCACCAGAAGCGTCGCTACGCGATTCAGGCCGCAGTTCTGATTGCTTCAGGCGTCGAGCCTGAGGACACCTCGTGGTGGCGGTCAGATGATCTCTGGGTGCACGCTTTCGATGCGGTCATCGTGTTCGTGCGTGCTGCTTCCGATCGGCGGCGGCTGACCGTCCGAGAGATCTGCGACGCACTCGGTTCCACGTAGGGCCCTCGAAGACACGACTATCGCCTCCGGGGCCAGTCCTTGCGAAGAGCGCACATACCGGGCATTCGGCGCTACTGCGACTCGGTTGTGAAAGGTATGACGTTCTGTCATACTCGACCTATGTCTAAAGCAATCTCGGTCCGTCTCGATGATGATGCAGAGCAGGCGCTGCGGATGCTCGAGGCGACGGGTCTGAGTCGATCCGAGGCGATACGGATGTCGCTGCTGGCGTCGGCTGAGCGGATGAAACGGCGCCATGAGGTAGCCCGCGAGGCTGCTGCGCTTGAGGCTGACGACGCTGATCGCGCCGAGATGCTTGCCGTGGCTTCGATGATGGAGTCGATGCGTGCAGCGGGGTGAGGTCTACCGCTTCAAGGTTCCCAAGGGACTTGGGCACGAGCAGCAGGGCGAACGGTACGGCCTGGTCGTCCAGTCGGACGCATTGCTCCCGCGTTCGGTGGTGGTCGTCGCGCCGACGTCGCGCAGCGCCCGAGCGGCGTCGTTCCGCCCGGAGGTCGAGGTGTCGGGCGGCTCGACCCGTGTGCTGGTCGAGCAACTCGGTGCCGTCGACGTGCAACGCCTTGGCCGTCGAGTCGGCCGCCTCACTGCCTCGGAGATGTGGGCAGTCGACGAAGCGCTCCTCACCGTTCTCGGCCTCGATTGACCGACCGGAACTCGCCGCTCGGTGCGTTGTTCGGCAATGGCCATACCCTCTTCCGCGAGGATCCGCGGGTTGGACTGTGAGTGTCGCCCGAACCTGAGACTCACAGTCCGACGTAGAAGATCCGTCCCTTTAGGACGCCTGACAATGTGATCGCACGATCGCTGACTTGGCGATCTCCGTGCATGACCAGTCCGTCCGGCGACCTCGCGTTGCCCGTTGCCCAGTCGACTTCCACGGCCGATCCGTGGCAGCCGCCACTGCTTGATAGCGATTCGCAGAACTGTGAGAAACCTTCGGCGTCGATGGTCAGCCATCCGGTGACATTCGCCGGTCCCTCGGAGTCGATCAGCTCCGCAACGGAACCTGACGCAGGCGGCTCGATCGTTGTTGGTTCGATGGTCGGCGCGAACGGCAGGTTGATGAGCCCGTTGGCGAGTCGTTGTAGAACGTCCGTCGTCATGGCGTCATCGAAGGTCCAGAGCATCAGTGTCCAGGTGGGGTCCGTCATCACCAGCGCGTCTGAACCGGAGCTGAAACTGCGAACCTTCACGAAGGCAGCGTTGCGCCCTTGCACGGTCGTTGGTGAGGTGATCGTCGAACCGCGAAGGTCGCCACTCGTGCCCGTTCGGAACAGGTTGATCTCGCCGCCGGTCGTCGAGTTCGCTATGCCGACATGCTGAGACCATCGGTCCGCGTCGCCCGCGCTGCTGACGACGGTCCATCCATCCGGTAGCCACGAGGCGACGGGAACGAGGACCGGGAGCAACGGCGCCGCGTGACCGGTGGCTTCGTCGCGCACCGTGCGGGTGCCGAGCGGCTCGCGCAGGGCGACCTGCGGCGCACGTTGTGAAGCGCAGTCTGCGCCAGGAGCGTTACGTCCGCGCACCGCCACGCGGACAACCTCGTCGGATTCGGTCGCCGTGACTTGCAGGTCCGCCCAGCACCTGCGTCCTTCGACATCCGGAGGCGAGATGACGACAAGCAAGGTGGAGCCATCCCCGGTTGCACCGACACCGGTGAGCCGAACGCGCTCTGGTCCAGAACGGCATGAAGTCAGCGCCAGCGCCAACATCAGGAGGGCGATCCGCCTCGACACTCACGGAACCCTACTGTTGCTGCCGTGAGCACGGCGCCAGGTCTCGTAGGTGCGGGTTTCGACGTCGAGATCAGCTAAACCGAGCGCACCGATCGGTAGATATTCCGGTGATCCGCGCCGCCATTATGCATCGTCGACGGCGCTTGCGCCCGGAGCGACGAGCGGGCAATAGGTGCGCTGCGTAGCCTCACATCGGGCAGGATCGTGACATGCGTATCGAGGTCGAGCCCGCCACCGAAGAGGAGAAGCCGATCGTTCGGCGCCTCCTCGAACTGAACGCTCACGACTTCTCGGAGATCGACGGTCGGGATCTCGGACAGCACGGCGAGTACGGTTACACGTACCTTGATCACTACTGGATCAAGAGCGAACGCCGACATGCGTTTCTCATACGGGTCGACGGCAAAGTCGCTGGGTGTGCCCTCGTTCGGGTCGGCGAACCCCATGAGTTTGGAGAGTTCTTCATCGTCCGCAAGTACCGCCGAAGCGGCGTAGGGACGGCCGCCGCCCGCGAGGTGT
>JANXUX010000133.1 GCA_025351965.1 Actinomycetes bacterium
TCGTTCCCACCACAGGTTGGCGAGCCGGTTCGATCGCTCGTCGAGCTCGCGATAGGTGATCGTCTCGCCGGTTGCGGCCATCACGATTGCGGGATGGTCGGGGCGCTCGACCGCGTGGTGCCCGGGGTACATCAGCGTGTATCGATCAGGCGACGTTCATCAATCGCCCGAGGTTGCCACCCATCACCTTGGCAACGGCGTCCTCGGGCAGACCGACCAGATCATCGACGAACGTGATCGGGTCCGCCATCCCTTCGGGATGCGGGTAGTCCGAGCCGAACAACACGTTGTCGACGCCGAGCAGTTCGACCAGCCCGACCGGGTCCTCCTCGTGGAAGGGATGGACGAACACGTTGCGCTTGAAAACCTCGACCGGATTCTCGTCGAACGTGTGCGGGTTCGTCGAGTACGCCGTGCCCATGTCGTGGATCAACGAGCGCACCCAACCGCTGCCGTTCTCGACGGGAGCGATCTTCAAGCCAGGGAACCTGCTGCACAGCCCATGACCGATCGCCGAAGCGATCGTGTCGACGATCGCGCGGTGCTGGAGCTGAACGATGGCGGCGAATCCCGAACCGCCCTTGAACGGAGTCATCTCGTTGCGCACGCCCTCCCACTCGTTCAGGTAGCGCTGGTACCCGCTGTCGGAGGCGTGCATCCCGACCACGACGTCGGCCTCTTCGACGAGCTTCCAGAACGGATCGAACTCCGGGAGGGCAAACGAACGGGGCCCGCGAAATCCCGGAACGGGCGCCGGGCGGACGAGGATGATCTTTGCGCCTCGCTCGAGCACCCACTCCAACTCCTTGATCGCCTCGGAGACGATCGGCAGCGTGATGACGGGTGTGGGGAAGATGCGCTCCTCGAAGTTGAACGTCCAGGTCTCGTGCATCCACTCGTTCAGTGAGTGGACTGCTGCGTGCGTTGCGTCAGGATCGTCGCGCAGCCGCTCCTCGAGCAGGCTGGCCAGCGTCGGCCACATCAGGGCCCGGTCGATGCCGAGCTCGTCCATCAGTTCGATCCTGGCTCCGGGCTCGCGGAACGCCGCTGGCGCGACGATTGCCTTGCCCATGATCTCCCGGCGCGACTTGCCGTCCGGATTCCCGTTGCGGAAGTAGTCCTCCTGTGCGCCAGGTGCAGCCACACGCTCGAATGTGGGATTCGGGATGTACTCGCTGATCTGTCCGTTGACCGTGATCTTGGTCCGCCCACGTACGTCGACGTAGTCGATGACGCCTGCGTACTGCGGGGGCAAGAACTTCGTGAGTGCCTCCCGAGTCTCATAGAGATGATTGTCCGCGTCGAACACGGGAAAGCCCAGTTGGCGAGATGGCATGATGTCCCCCTACACAATGATGACGTAACTGTTAGAAGACTATACGATCGCCGTCCACGCCGCGTCGTCCGTCGCAGACCGTCGTCATCGTCAAGGAGTCACCGACATGAATGCACTGCAGGGCAGAGTTGCCATCGTCACCGGCGCAGGTCGAGGCATCGGCCGCGAACATGCGCTCCTCTTCGCCGCTGAGGGAGCGCGGGTGGTGGTCAATGATCTCGGTGGTTCGTCCACTGGTGTCGGCGCCGATGCTTCGCCGGCGGAACAGGTGGTGGCCGAGATCATGGCCGCAGGTGGCGAGGCAGTCGCCAGCCACGACGACGTGACGGATTGGGAGGGCGCGCAGCGACTCGTCGAGACGGCGCTCGAGGCCTACGGCGGTCTCGACGTCCTGGTCAACAACGCCGGCATCCTGCGCGACCGGATGCTCGCCAACATGACCGAGGAGGAATGGGATTCGGTCGTCAAGGTCCACCTCAAGGGTCACTTCGCCCCGCTCCGCTTCGCGGCCGCGCACTGGCGCGACAAGGCCAAGGCCGGTGACCACGTGAGAGCGTCGGTGATCAACACCAGCTCGACGTCGGGTTTGTTCGGCAACGTCGGCCAAGCGAACTACGGGGCCGCGAAGATGGGGATCGCCGCGCTGACGATCATTGCGTCCAAGGAGCTCGGCCGCTACGGCGTCAGGGTCAACGCGATTGCTCCCGCAGCGCGCACACGGCTCACCGCTGCGCTCGGTGGTGGCGTAGAAGTCGACCCCGAGTCGTCGGCGTTCGACGCGATGGACGCCGGGAACATCTCCCCGTTCGTCGCCTATCTGGCCACCGAGTCGTGCCCGATCAATGGCCGCGCCTTCCTCGTCTATGGCGGCCAGGTCCACCTCTTCCAGCCGTGGGCGATCATCGACAAGATCACCAAGGACGGCCGCTGGACCATCGAGGAGCTCGCTGAACAGGGTGCCCGGTTTGCCGACGTGCCATTCGAGCTCAACGACCCGTTCTCGCTCTGACCAGCACCGCACTGCGGCGCCCGATCAGGCGCTCGGCCAACCAACGGTCTTGGTCTCGGTGAAGATCTCCAGGCCCTCGAGACCGCACTGGCGCCCGATGCCGGACTGCTTGTAGCCCCCGAATGGAGCGTCGGCCCCGTACCAGTTGCCTCCGTTGAGCCCGAGTGTTCCTGTGCGGATTCGACGGGCGATTCCCTTGGCGCGCTCGAGATCGCCCGACGTGATCACACCCGAGAGTCCGTAGGGGGAGTCGTTGGCGATGCGCACTGCGTCGTCATCGTCGGTGAACCCGATGATGACGAGGACCGGTCCGAAGATCTCCTCGCGGGCGATGGTCATCGAGTTGTCGACGTTCGCGAACAGGGTCGGCTCGACGTAGTACCCGACGGGAAGATGGCTGGGGACGCCGCCGCCGCACATCAGCCGCGCTCCTTCGGCCTTGCCCTGCTCGATGTAGCCGAGAACGCGCTGCTGCTGGCGCTTGGACACCAGCGGGCCCATCAGGTTGCTCATGTCGGTCGGATCGCCGTAGGTCACGCCCTTGAAGCCCATCAGGGCCAGCTCGACGGCCTCGTCGTAGCGGGACATCGGGACCAACAAACGGGTCGCCATCGCACAACCCTGCCCGGCATGGAAGCAGACGCCCGCTGCTGACGGGATGGTCGTAGCGAGATCTGCGTCGTCGAGAACGAGGTTGACGGACTTGCCCCCCAGCTCGAGGAAGACCGGCTTCAGGGTCTTCGATGCCGCTGCCATGATGCGCCGGCCGGTCGCTGTCGAGCCGGTGAATGCGACGAGGTCCACCAGTGGTGACGTGGTCAGCACCTCGCCGACGAGATGGTCAGAGGCAAGGACGATGTTCACGACGCCGGGCGGGATGTCGGTCTTCTCCGCGATCAGCCGGCCGAGCCGAGTCGCGTTCCACGGTGTGTCGGGTGCGGGCTTGAGGACGCAGGTGTTGCCCATTGCGAGCACCGGTCCGAGCTTGTTGAGGATGATCTCCATCGGGAAGTTCCACGGGACGATCACCCCCACCACACCGATCGGCTCCTTCCAGACCTCGCGGTCGGTGAAGACGCCCATACCGAACGCGTCCTTCGGCTCGAGTGTGCGCTTCCAAGCGAACGTGTCGATCATGTCTGCAGGCCACGTCAGCGCTTCTCGCAGGGGAGCGTCGAGCTGCGGTCCGTAGGTGGACAGCACCGGGCAGCCGACCTCGGCCACCAGCTCGGCGCGGAGATCCTCTCGCTCAGACTCCAACGCAGCCTGCAGCTGCCGCAGGCACGTCTGGCGGAACTCGTGGTTGGTCGACCAGTCCGTCGTGTCGAAGGCGCGGCGCGCCGCCGCGATCGCCTCGTGCATGTCTGCGGCAGTTCCGTCGGCCACCGGACCGAGCACCTGTTCTGTGGCCGGGTTGATGTTGTCGAACGTGCGTCCACCTGAACCGTCGGTCAGCCGGCCGTCGATCAACATCTTGCGTTCGCCCATGATCACACTCACCACACCAACTCCAGGTTCTCGACTGCACGCAGTCCTTGCGAATACAACAACTCCGTGCCCTCGACGATGGAGTAGCTCGGAACGAGGCGATGCCATTCCTCGAGGGCGACTCTCAGCTCCATTCGGGCGAGGTGCGAGCCGAGGCACCGATGGGCCCCGCCACCGAACGCGATGTGCTTGTTGATCTCTCGGTCGAAATCAACGGAATCGGGACTCTCCCACGTTCGTTCATCGGTGTTCGCGGAACCGATCATCACCGAGACCACCGTGTTCGCAGGGATCGGACAGCCAGCCAACTCGGTCGCCTGAGTCGTGATCCTGACGACGCCTTGCACGGGCGATTCCCAACGCAGCATCTCCTCGATGGCAGCGGGGATCAGCGACGGGTCATCGATCAGGCGCTGGCGCTGGTCCGGGTGTTGGGCGAGGTACGCCAGCATGCAGTCGAGCGACGCCGTGACGGTGTCCAGGCCGGCGAGGAAGAACAGGTAGCCGATGTCGAGCACGTCATCCGGGGTGAGCCGCTGGCCATCGACCTCCGCCTCCAAGAACATCGAGATGAAGTCGGATTTGGGAGCGATGACTCGTTCGTCGATGACTTCTTGGAGCACTGCATAGATCTGCTGACCTGTCGCGTTGACGGCAGCGGTGCGCTCGTCTGGAGTGGTGACACCCGGTCGGATGATTCCGTTCTTCAGTGCGACGAACTCGCTGGCGCGCTCGACGGGAAGTCCGAGCAATTGCAGGAACACCGTGCTGGGGAGCGGCTCGGCGACGGTGTCGTGGAAGTTGCACCGTCCGCGATGGACGACGCTTTCGACCATTCCCCGAACCAAGGCACGTGTCCCGTCCTCGATCAGCGCGATCTGTCGCGGTGCAAAGATCGGGTCGAGCAACTTGCGGAAGTTCTTGTGATTCGGGGGATCGATCTGCAGCGGGATCAGTGGACGCACCTGACCGATGTGAACGGCGTCGACGCCGGAGGAGAAGATCTCCGGATGCTGGAGAACATGCCGGACATCTGCGTCGCCACCGACGAGCATCATGCCCGACGGTGGCCCGAGGTCGATGACCGGCGCGACGTCGCGCATCATCTTGAACAGCGGCTGGGGGTGGGCGAGAGCGACCGGGTCGACATCTCCGTTGGTCATGTTCATGTCGGTCATCGGTTCCCCTACTCGTTGCGTCATGGCCCTCACCGAGGTGGCTGGGCGCGCCCACAATTCTCGACTGCGCAAAGGTGACGCGAGTGTTAGCTTAGGCGCGGCGTGATCTAGGATGTCGACATGAAGATCGTCATCGATCGCGAACGATGCACCGGCCACGGCCGTTGCTATGTGCTTTCGCCAGCTCTCTTCGAAGCGGATGGAGACGGTTTCGGGCAACTCACGATGACCGTCGTCGAAGCGAGCCATCACGCTGATGCGCGCCTGGCGATGCTCAATTGTCCGGAGCAGGCAATCACGATCGAGGACCGATGACGTCGAATGAGTGTCTGCTCTGACGACTGGCTGAACGTCGGCATCGACACATTTCGCGATCCGGGAATCATGCAGCCCAATTCACACCGAACCCACACGAACAGTGTGGGTTGAGCCTCAAGGAGACCAGCAATGACCGGAATGATGAGTGGGGTACGTGTCCTCGAGGTTGCCGGATGGACGTACGTGCCGGCGGCCGGCGCGGTGCTGGCCGAGTGGGGTGCCGACGTGATCAAGATCGAGCACCCCGAAGGTGGTGATCCGCAGCGTGGCCTGGTGACCATGGGGTTCGTGCAGGCCGGGCCGGGCGGTATCAACCACATGATCGAGTTGCCCAACCGAGGCAAGCGCAGCGTCGGGCTCGATCTGAAGACCGAGAGCGGACGCAACCTGCTGCTCCGGCTGGCGGCAACCAGCGACGTCTTCTTGACCAACATGCGTCCTGCAGCGATCGCCGCGCTTCGGCTCGGTGTGGACGACGTTCGGGCCGCCAACCCGAACATCATCTACGTCCGTGGCACCGGCCAGGGCGTGCGCGGAGCGGAGTCCGACAAGGGCGGATTCGACGGAAGCCACTTCTGGGTACGTACGGTCGCCGGAATCTTCGAAACGCCAGAAGGTGAGTTCCCGCCGTCTCAGCCGGGACCTGCGTGGGGCGATCTCCAGGGCGGTCTCGCCATCGCAGGCGGCATCTCCGCCGCCCTGTTCCATCGCGAACGCACCGGCCATGCGGCCGTGGTCGACAACTCGTTGATGGCGAACGGGATGTGGGCAGGCTCTGCGAGCTTGTTGGCGTCTGGATTGTTCGGTATCGATCAGATGCCGCAGATGAACCGTCGGAACTCCCCGAATCCCATCGTCGGCCTGTACCGCACCAAGGACAATCGGTTCCTCAGCTTGATGATGCTGCAGGCTGATCGCTGGTGGCCCGATCTGATCATGCGCCTCGGCCGTCCCGACCTCGGCGACGATCCGAGGTTCATCGACGCCGCGGCCCGCCGCGCGAACGTTGGTGAGTGCATCGACGAGCTCGATGCGATCTTTGCCACGCGAACTCTCGCAGAATGGCGAGAGGCCCTGGCCGACGCCGAAGGGGTGTGGTCGGCGATGGAGACGCCGGGGGAGTTGCTCGCCGATCCGCAAGCGCTCGCCAATGGCTATGTCCGAGAGGTCGTCAGCGAGGCGGGCGCAACGTTCCGGATGATCCCCTCGCCCCTGCAGTTCGACGAGACGCCGCCTGACCTCACACGGGCGCCAGGCCACGGCGAGCACACCGACGAAGTGCTGTACGGGCTCGGTCTGACCGAAGACGAACTCATCGACTTGAAGATCTCAGGCGCGGTGCTGTGACGCCATCCATGCTCGTCGGTGCAATCGACTTCGAGCTGCCACCGGAAGCCGAGCAGTTGCGTGTCGAGCTCCGTGATTGGTTGCAGGCTCATCTGACCGACGCAGTCATCGACGCCGCCCAGCATCGAGGTGGCGCTCGGCAGTTCGAGATCCTCCTCGAATGGGATCGCACGATGGCAACTGCTGGATGGGCCACCATCGACTGGCCGGTCGAATACGGAGGTCGTGGTGCGACGGTTCTCGAACAACTCGTGTTCACCGAGGAGACCACGTTGTTCGGGTGCCCGACGCCGGTGAACGTCATCGGGCTCAACAACATCGCGCCGGCCATCATGCAGTTCGGCACGGAGCGACAACGCACCGAGCTGCTGCCACGAATGCGCACCGCGGAAGAGATCTGGTGCCAGGGCATGTCCGAGCCCGACGCTGGATCAGACCTCGCCTCGCTGCGCACGAGCGCCGTCGTGGACGGCGACTCGTTCGTCGTCAACGGGCAGAAGACGTGGACATCCGTTGCCCATCATGCTGACTGGTGTGCCCTGTTCGTACGCACGGACCCAGACGCACCGAAGCACAAGGGGATCTCGTGTCTCATCGTCGACATGAGCATTCCCGGCATCGAGGTGCGCCCGCTGGTCACGCTCGGCGCCGACGCCGAGTTCAACGAAGTGTTCTTCGACGATGTCCGTGTGCCGAAAGCGGCCTTGCTCGGACCGCTGAACGCAGGATGGTCGGTCGCCACGAGCACCCTCAGCCACGAACGCGCTGGTGCTGCCCGGCTCTACGCGATGACGACGCGCCGCCTTCGCCGACTGGTCAACGATCTTGCGACAGCGCCTGCCGAACACGGATACGGCTCGCCGGCGCAGGACCCCTGTGTGCTCGAGCGCCTCGGCGCGCTCGATGTCCGGCTTGCGTACCTCAAAGTCCTCTGCCAACGGTCGATCTCGATGGCGCTGACCGGGAAGGATCCATCGGCGCAATCGAGCCTTGCCAAGACGGTGTGGGGAGAACTGGAGCAGGACGTCGCTGCACTCGGCTTCGATGTTTTCGGATGGGACGGAGCTGACGGAAGCTGGGCACGCGATCGCTGCACCACTCGGTCATTGACGATCGCCGGCGGAACGACGCAGGTCGTCAAGAACATCACTGCCCAACGCGTGCTGGGCCTGCCGAGGAACTGAGCAACGAATCGATGAACCTCGAACTGAGCGATGACATCCAAGCCTTCTGCGACAGCATCGCACGCTGTTTCGCCGACCGGGCCCCGATCGCGAGTTACGTACGCGAGCACATCGACGCCAAGCGTTGGGAGCCTGACCTGGCGTGGACACAACTCGCCGAAATCGGTGCGACCGGTGTTGTGGTGCCGACCGGGTGTGGTGGTCTCGGCCTGGGGCTGACAGAAGCGGTCTTCGTCGCAGAGGCGGCAGGTCGCGCGCTGTATCCGGGACCATGGTTCACGTCCGCCGTGGTCTCGGCGCGGATGATCCTGGCGACGCAGGCAAACGATGTCGGCAACGACCTCCTGGCGAGAATCGCCGATGGCTCGATGGTCGTCGCCGCTGCACTCCTGGATCCGTTGGCGACTGCATGGGAACTCCCCGCAGCACATACGCAGGGCAACGACCACGTCATCTCGTGCAACGGGCTCCTCGTCATGGGGGCCAACGCTGCATCGGTGATCCTCGTGCCGGCCGACGGACCCGACGGTTTGGGCGTCTACGCAGTCCGCAAGAGCAGCGATGCCGACGTGACTCGTCAGGATTCGGTCGATCCAACGGCAGACGTCGCGGTCGTCCGGCTCACGAACGCAGCAGCCGTACTCGTCGGCCCGGCGTCGGAGGACATCTTGCGCAAATTGTCGCTCGAAGCACTTGTTGTCGGACTCGCTGATGCCGTCGGCGCAGCACAGGCGGTCCTGGACCTTGCCGTTGCATATGCAACGGTTCGACACCAGTTCGGACGTGCGATCGGATCGTTCCAGGCGGTGCAACATCTGTGCGTCGACATGCTGGAAACCATCGAGTTGGCGCGCAGCGGAGTACTGCATGCAGCGTGGGCGGCAGACGTCGGAGATGCTGCGGCCCGGATCGCTGCGTTGCGGCTGAAGTCCTTCTCGGACCGGCTCGCCACGGTCGGTGATCAGGCGATCCAGGTGTTCGGTGGCATCGGCTTCACGTGGGAGCACGACAGCCATCTCTACCTCAAACGCTTACTCGGCTGGTCGGCGCTGTTCGGTCCGTCGTGGGCGTACCGCCGTGAAGTCGGCAAGCAGCTCCTCGACTCGGTGATGACGTCATTGCCTGTGCAGGTCGGACGTTCGATGACCGCGCCGACATGAACTAACATCCGTGTCACTATCGATTGGGAGCGCTTCGCTCCGTCAGTCACTTTGGGGGAATGTCATGAGAGTTCGGTTCGGCAAGATCGCGCCCGTTGCGCTCACCCTGTGCCTCGCGGCGGCGGCGTGCAGCAATTCCGGCGACAGCGGGTCGTCCACGACCGAGCCATCAGCGGCGACGGGGGCGACGGTGACGACCGCTTCGACGACAAGCCCATCCACAGAGGCAACCCAGGTCGACGCGACCACTGCCTCGGTCGATGCGGAATCCACTCCCACGACGGATGGCGGAGCGGCGTCACCGAGCACCGATGCTGCGACGACCGTGCCGGACAGCAACCGCAACGAGAACGTGCCGATCACCGGCGTTCCTGGAGTGACGGACACCGAGATCGGCTACGCCGTGATCGGGACGCGTGCCGGCAATCCGCTCGGTACGTGCATCCTCGACTGCTACCTCGATGGAATCAAGGCGTACTTTGCCTTCCGCAACTCCGAGGGCGGCATCTTCGGACGAGAACTGAAGGTCAATCAAGAGCTCGACGACGAGCTCGCGAACAACCAGGTCCGATCTCTGGACGTCATCTCGAACAACCAATCCTTCGGTGTGTTCGATGCGACGTTGCTCTCCAGCGGCTGGGGCGACCTCGACTCGGCCGGCATCCCGACCTACACGTGGGGAATCCAGCCCGCCGACTCGGCGAACCGGCCGCACATCTTCCCGAGCGCAGTCCTCCCGTGCGTCGATTGCACACAGCACCAGGTTTCATATGCCGTCAAGCTCGCCGGCGCGAAGCATGTCGGCGTCATCGGCTACGGCATCACCGAGAACTCCAAGCGGTGCGTGACTGCAACAGCCGATGGGGTGGAGAAGTATTCGTCCGACATCGGCGCCGACGTGGCCTACACGAACGACAACATCACATTCGGGCTCCCGAACGGCATCGGACCCGAGGTCAGCGCAATGCGAGATGCCGGTGTCGACTTCATTGCGACATGTATCGATCTCAACGGAATGAAGACCCTCGGCGACGAACTGCAACGGCAAGGGATGGACAACGTCACCCTGTATCACCCGAACACGTACGACCAGCAGTTCGTCACCGACGCCGGAGCACTGTTCGAGGGCGATTTCGTGGGCGTCGGCTTCTTGCCGTTCGAGGCAGAGACCGGCAACTCGACGCTCGGTGAGTTCTTGACCTGGATGGACAAGGCCGGCAAGACGCCGACGGAATTGTCGATGGTCGGCTGGATCAACGCCTCGGTGGCGTTCGAGGGTCTGCTGGCCGCTGGACCCCAGTTCGACCGGGCCACGGTCACCGATGCGACCAACGCGCTCACCGCCGATACGGCCGGGGGGCTCACCAGGCCGATCAACTGGTCAACGGGACACACCCCGTACACGAACGACACACGGCCGGCCGACCAACAGGGTGAATGCACGACGATGGTTCGGGTCAAGGACGGCAAGTTCGTGACGGTCGCCCCGGCGGCCACACCGTGGATGTGCTGGGACTCGACCGAGTGGTCGGAACCAACGTTCACCGCATTCAAATGAGTTGACCGTCGGCACGAGGAGACAACATGACACTGGCTGCCACACTGGGTTCGGATCTACTGCGCGCGCTGCTGCAGGGCACTCCACCTGGGACGGTGTATGCGCTGATCGCACTCGGCTTCGTGTTGACGTACAAGACGTCGGGCGTGTTCAACCTCGCCTTCGGAGCGCAGGCGTCCATCTCGGCAGCGATGTACTACAAGGCGCACACCGATTGGCGCTGGCCGATTCTGCCGGCGCTGATCGTGTCCGTCTTCGTCCTGGCACCGGGAGTGGGCTTGCTACTCGAGCGACTGGTCTTCAGACATCTGCGGACCGCCTCGTCCGTCGCCAAGATCGTCGTCACCCTCGGGTTGTCGATCGCGGTGCCGAGCATCTTCGAGCTGGTCTTCCAGTTCCAGGGAGTCGCCGGAAGGACCCCGGAGGGCATCGTGCCGAACGGTGCCGGGGTGTACTACGACCCGTTCGGCGTCTATCCCTTCAGCCGTAACGAGCTGATGACGATGGCGGTCGCAGTCACGGCGATGTTGGGGCTCGCCGCGCTGTTCAAGTTCTCCGCACTCGGCCTGCAGATGAGGGCAGTCGTGGAGAGCCCGCGGATGACCGAACTCAACGGGATCCGCGCAGATCGCGTCTCGGCGCTGAGTTGGGCGTTGTCGAGTTCGTTCGCAGGGATGGCCGGCGTTCTCATCGCACCGAGATTCAACACCCTTGCGGCACCGGACTTCTTCAATCTGGTTGTCGTGGCCATCGCCGCTGCCGTGTTGGGCAAACTCGTCAGCTTGCCCCGCGCCCTCGTCGGCGGGTTCTGCCTCGGCTGGATAATCGCCCTCTTGGGCACCTTCTTGCCTCGCTGGAGTCGAACCCAGACGTGGTTGCGGCCCTTCCAGGAGAACCTCACTCCTTCGGTGCCGTTCCTCGTCCTCTTCGGAGTCCTGGTCTTCTGGCCGGCGATCCGCCGTGCGCGAGAGGCGAGTGACCCGTTGTCGGGCGTCGACCCGCCTCCGTCGTCGGTCGGGTCGGGCGCGAGGGGCGCCTCACGTCCACGGTTCTCGCGTGTGATCGGCTTGGCGTTGCTCGTCGGGATCGGTGTGATCGTCTTCATCAGGGCCGACACGTCATGGATCTTCCTGGTCACTCAGGCGGTGGTGATGTCGACCATCTACCTGTCGGTCACGGTGATCACCGGGCTTGCTGGTCAGATCTCGCTCTGCCAGGGGACGTTCGCTGCAATCGGAGGATTCACGGTCTTTCAACTGGCAGACCGGCACGGCGTGTCCGTGCTGCTCGCGGCGGTGATCGGTGCGGTGATCGCTGCGGCCGTCGGCGCAGTTCTGTCGCTCCCGGTGCTCCGTCTCGGCGGTGTATGGACTGCGGTGGCGACTTTGGCGTTCGCTTACTTGTTCGATTCGGTGCTCGTCAAGATCTCGTGGATCTGTGGCGGTGGGACGTCGCTGCTGCAGGGCACGCGTGTGCCGCGCCCGGTGGTCGGCCCGTGGGACTTTGCCGACGACCGAAGCTTCCTCGTGCTCACGGTCATCGTCTTCATCGTCGTTGCGTTCGCCGTCACGCAGATCCGGTCGGGCACCGTGGGACGCACGTTGAGCGCGATCAGCGGCAGCGAAGTCGCTGCGGAGTCCATCGGCATCTCGCCGGCGCGGGCGCGGGTCACTGCCTTTGCCGTCTCCGCGTTCATCGCTGGGTTGGGTGGTGCCCTGTTGAGCATCCACCAACGAAACGTGAACTACGGCAGCAACTTCTCGCCGTTCGCGGCGTTGTTCTGGCTCGTACTCGTGGTCTCCCTCGGCGCTCGGACCGTGCAAGGAGCTGCGCAGGCGGGAGCTGCATTTTCGCTGTTCGACACCTTGATCCTGCGGGGCACGTTCATGGGCTGGATACTGCGCAGCTCGAAGCGCATCCCGGAGATCTTTCCGATCAACCCGAAGTGGCGGTTCGTGTTCTTCGGGCTCGGCACGATTCAGTTCGCTCGCCATCCCGAGGGTCTCGTCGAACACGGCAAGCGACAGATGAGACGTCGGGTCGATGCCCTGCGCAAACGGCGGACCGGCTCGGGTGGATCGATCGATGACGCATCGCCGGTCTCGACGCCACAGCCCTCGAGTGAACCGTCAAACGAAACGGACACGGCCGTCGTCCCGGTCGGGGAGACGACGCGATGACGAACGTGTTGGACACGCAGGGAGTGAGCAAGAAGTTCTCGGGAATCATGGCCGTCCACGATCTCAGCATCAGTGTCGACGCCGGAGAGTCGGTCGGTCTGATCGGCCCCAACGGAGCTGGCAAGACCACGTTCTTCAACTGCGTGCTCGGCGTGCTTCGGGTCAATGCCGGTGTGGTGCGTCTCGCCGGCGACGACGTCACCGAGATGCCGGTACATGCGCGCGCCCGGCGCGGGATCGGGCGCACGTTTCAACGCATCGAGCTGTTTGCCGAGTCCACCGTGCGCGAGCACCTGCTGATCGCCGAGCGCACTCGTCGGCGAGATGGAGGGTTGTGGAAGGACCTCATCGGTCGCGGTCGACCGAGGGCGGACGAGATCGCGAAATGCGACGAGGTGCTCGAGCTACTCGGGCTGCGCGACGTCGCCGACGAGCCGATCGAGCATTTGAGCCTCGGCCAGGGTCGTCTCGTCGAAGTCGGCCGTGCGCTGATGACCGACCCGAAGCTGCTCCTCCTCGACGAGCCCACATCGGGTCTCGACCGCCAGGAGACGGCCGATCTCGCCATCACGCTTCGTGCAGTGCAAGAGCACCGGCAGTTCGCGATCCTCCTGGTGGAGCACGACGTCGAGTTCGTCTCGAGCTTCACCCAGCGTTCGTACGTGCTCGACTTCGGCCAGCTGATTGCGTCGGGTCCGACCCAGGACGTCTTGCGCGATCCTCAGGTGCGCGCCGCCTATCTCGGTGTCGAGGAGATCAGCTCATGACCGAGCTGCTGAGGTTCGCAAACGTCTCTGCTGGATATGGCCCATTTCGCGCACTGTTCGACGTCTCGTTCGACATCCAACCCGGCGAGGCGGTTGCACTCCTCGGCGCGAATGGTGTTGGTAAGACCACCATCGCCCGCGTCGCCACCGGACTGCTGGCGCCGAGCAGCGGAACCGTGACATTCGGCGGCACTGATCTGACGGGTGCGGCCGCACATCGCTTTGCCCGAGCTGGTGTCGCGCACGCTCCGGAAGGGCGCTCCGTCTTTGCGACCCTCTCCGTCGAGGAAAACCTCCGATTGTCCTTCCGGCGGTCGAAAGGTCGGGCTGGGGTCGACGCCGCTGTCGGGCAAGCGTTCGAGTTGTTCCCAGCGCTCGGGCAGCGTCACCGACAGATCGCCGGAACGTTGTCCGGTGGACAGCAGCGCATGCTGGCGATGGCGCGGGTCATCGTCGAGGAGCCACGGCTGCTCGTCGCCGACGAGCTCTCCCTCGGTCTTGCGCCGATCATCGTCGATGAGGTGTACCGAAACCTCGACCGTTTGCGACAGCACGGCTGCGCGTTGCTCATCGTGGAGCAGCACGTAGGACACGCTGTTGCCCTCTGCGATCGTGCTGTCGTTCTCGACCGCGGGCGTACTACTTGGATAGGCCCGGCGGATCAAGCCAGCGAGCGACTCGTGAGGAATTTGTTCCAAACCGAGTCGCCGATGGAGAACTCGCCGACCGAGTGACGGTCGTGTGCGTGTGACGTTGGCGCGAGCTCGAGCAACAGCCGCAACTCGAAGGCGAAGCCCTCGAAGTCGTTCGGGTCGCACAACTCGGGACACAACTCGGGATCGACTGCTCGCCCGTGACACGCAGAAGCTCGTGATCGCACCTCCGAGCGCAGTTCCGTGTCAAACATCTACGGTCGCGGCATGACCGATCGCCACGATCCGCCGCCGCAGCCAAACGAGCGCGCCGCCCTCGAGGCGTTCCTCGACTACCTCCGGGCGACGCTCCGTTGGAAGGCCGACGGCCTGACCGATGAGCAGGCCCGCACGCCCACGGTCGAGCCGAGCATTATGAGCATCGCGGGACTGTTGCGCCACATGGCCGAGGTCGAGCGCCACTGGTTCCAGATGTATTTGCGCGGCGACGCCGAGGATCGACTGTTCTGGCA
>JANXUX010000142.1 GCA_025351965.1 Actinomycetes bacterium
GCGTTCCAGGGCGGCGGCACGCTGTTCACCGAGTCGATCCTGGTCGTCAACCAGAAGGCCAAGCTGATCGAGTTGAACACGGTGTACTGGTTGTTCAGCTCGATCAGCTTGGCTTTCTGGTTGACGACCAGGATCGACTCGGTGAACAGCGTGCCGCCACCCTGGAACGCAGCACCGGTGACGCCGGCGCCCTTGTGACCGGTGGCGCTGACCTGGTCCGCGATCTTGGCCGGATCGACCTGCTTGCCGATGGTCAGTGCGCTGTCGATGCGGTCGAGGCCCGTGACCTGAGCCTGTGCCGGGCCGGCTCCTGCCTGGATCGGGTCGACGCCGGCCACGCCGTCGTTGCTGACGTGCTCGGTCCAGTTCGCGCCGTCCCAGTAACGCATCTGGTGGCGGTTGACGGGATCGGGATACCAGTTCGCGGGCGTCGTGCTCATCACGCCAGAATAGATGACAGCTCGGGTCGATTCGTTACAGCGCGGTGGCTGGACCCGGATCAGCGCAAGGTGTGTGCCATGAGGATGACCTCACGGGCGAAGGGGTCGAGCTGACGTTCGGCGATCCGCTCGGTGATCATGATTGCCTGCGAGCTGTCCTCGACGAGGCCGCTCCAGCGGATGTAGCCACCCATGATGCCGATGATCTTGTCGCCGACCTCTTCGTTGTGCACGATCACTTTCGTGCCGGCGTCGAGCAACGCCTTGAGCTCGAGGTAGAACGACTTCAGCCAGATCGGCAGATCATCGCCCGTGAACGGGCGGTGCCGGTAGTTGACGCCGAGCTCTTCGTAGTTGTGCAGGTTATGCGGTGCCGGGATGATCGAGATCAGACATCCGAAACCGTTCTCGCGGACCCAGATGATCTCTTCCTGGCGACGGACGCGGCGATGGTTGTCGCCGTAGCCGCCGGGACGCTCGCACACGGCGAGCTTGTCCTTGAGGACCCAGGTGAAGTTGCGGGGCGTGATGCCGAGGGCCCACTTGCCACGCAGACGGGGCGGCATCAGCTCACCTCGGCAGTGGCGAGGGCCACGATGGACGCGAAAACACGGCAAGACATCGGCTGCGACCCTAGCGGAGCGAAGTTGCATCCAGCGAGAGACGCTGGTCATGTCGGCTGATTCGTCGGCCATTGTTGGTCTCGCACGCCTGGGCGTCGCCCCGCGCAACCGCGAGGACCCGTTCGACGGTGGCCAGATCCGGCGGATGATCGGTCGTCAGCCAGGCGCGCACCGCACGGCGGGCGAGCGCAACCGGTGCAGCGGCGAGCCCGCGGGCGTCGGTTGGATCGATCGCGAGCGCCAATTCGTCGAGCAGATCAGCGTCGTCACGCCAGAGCTCGGCCTGCCTGGCCAGGACCGGGACGAGGTCACGGCGGGCGAGCTCCTCCATCAGCGGCAGCAGCTCGGCGCGCACCCGATTACGGAGGTGCGCGGACGAGCGGTTGGACGGGTCGTCGACAACGTCGATCGCGAACGATCGGCACAGCGCATGGGTCTCGCTGCGGCGCACGGCGAGCAGCGGATGGCGGTGGGGGCGCATCCCGCCCAACCCGTTCAGCGCGCCGCCGCGTAACAGATTGAGCAGCATCGTCTCGGCCTGGTCGTCGGCAGTGTGGCCGGTCAGCGCATCTGGCCCGAGCACCCCGTAGCGGGCGGCCCTCGATCGCGCCTCGAGGTTCGGTCCGGGTGTGACCGTCACCGACTCGCGTCGGAACACGGCGCCGAACCGCTCGGCGGCGACCGCGACCAGATCGGCCTCGGCAGCCGAGCCTTCGCGCAGACCGTGATCGACGTGGATCGCCGTGACCCGGCACCCCGCTGAGGTCGCCAGGACGAGGAGCGCCATCGAGTCCGGCCCACCCGACACCGCGCAGTCGACCTCGCCCCCGGCCGCGGCGCGTAGCGCCGGGCACCGGGCGAGCAGTTCGTTCCGGAGCCGCTCGGGCTCACACACAGCGTCTCTGTCACGACAAAGGCCGTCGAAGTCTGGCGTGTGTTGTGACACAGAGGCTCTGTGCGCGCTGGCCGGCCGGTCAGACAACGGCCGGACCCGTCGTCGTGGTCTCGAGGCCGACGCGGTCGAGCCACAGCTGGGGCGTGCGCACCTCGTCGAGCGTCGGGAGATTCTCGGGGGCCTGCCAGCAGTGGTCGACGGCGCGCTCGCCGCCCACGGCCTCGATCGCGGCGATGAACCGCTCGCCAGCGGCGTACTGGTTGAGCTTGCCCTCGAGCCCGACGAGGCGCTGCACGATCTTGGCGACCGGGTTGGCCCGCCCGCGCCGTGCTGCGAGTACCCGTGAGAATCGCTCGGCCCCGGGGATGATGTCGGCACCGGCGCGGTCCATGACCACGTCGCCGTGACCTTCGAGGAGCGACATCAACCCGGCGACGCTGTGGAACACGGCCTGCTGTTCGGGCGTGGAGAGCATCGCCATCACGCCCCCGTCGCGCAGTCGCTGCTGGGCAGCGCCGCGGTCGCGCATCGCCTCGCGGACCGCCGCAATCATCCGCGCCGGATCGGGATCGGCGAGGGCCAGCGTCTCGTGGACGAGGCCGAGGAAGTGCTCGCGCATCCACGGCACGCCGGTGAACTGGGCGCGGTGGGTCAGCTCATGGAGCGTCACCCACAGCCGGAACTGCTCCGGGTCGAAGCCGAAGCGCTGCTCGAGCGAGGCCATGTTCTGCCCGACGAGGTACACCGCTCCGTCGCCGCCGGGGCCCTGAGCTTCACCGATCAAGACGTCGTACTGGCCGAGCACGCGCGCACTCATCCAGCCGAGCATGGCGCCGACTTCGGCACCAGCAGCCTGTGCGCTGATGGACCCGGCGATGCCCGACCACGGTCGGCTGGCGCGCGGCGTGCGGCCACCGCGAGCCGTCTCGACCCAACGGGTCAGGACTGGATCGAGCAGGGTCTGGAACGACGCGATGTTCGCACGGATCCAGCCGGCACGATCGACCACGTGGACCTGTGCGTCGCCGAGCTGCGAGCGCAGTCCGGTCGTGGTCTCGACGCGAGCTTCAGCCAGACGCGCAACGGCAGCGAAGTCGGTCGAGCCGAGGGTTCCATCACCCGCCGACGGTTGCCGGGACGCGACAGAGATCGCAATGCGCTCGGCGCGGTTCCAGTCGACAGGACCCGGCACGAGCGTTGGTTCAGTCTTCGCGCTTCTGCTTGCCGTTCGGATACTTGGCCGCGGTCACGGACTTGACGTAACCGCCGACCAGGGCCAACACGACGAGGCCGCCGGACAGGACCAGGAGCAGGCCGAGCCAGAAGTGGAAGATGACTGCGATCACGGGACGATCATAGCCAGCGTGGTCGTTGAAGGGTATTTGTCCGCCGCGCCGCGACGCGCCGGTGCGGTCTGGTTCAGCTCGACTCGGGCGTGTCGTGGTCGGTCGCGAGTCCATCCTCGGCGAAGTCCGGGCCGAAGCAGTTGGCGATCTTGCGCATCAGTCCCGGGGGCATCTCGTCGTTACGGCACTTGGCCGCGATGACGGTGCGCAGTTCCGCGTGGAAGTCGAACGCCTGCAAGCAGTCCGGGCAACCCTCGAGGTGTCCGTGGATCTCCAGTCGTGCACTCTCGGAGAGCTCGTGATCCAAGAACAGTTCGAGTTCGCGCAAGGTGTCGTTGCAATCAGGCATGTTCGGGTTCCGTTGTGGTGTCGCTGCTCGCGCCAGATGACGATGAGCGGGCGGCATTGCTGACCAAGCCACGCTCGCTGGCAAAGTCGTACAACAACTTGTGCATCCCTTTTCTTCCCCGGTGCAGCCGGCTCATCACCGTGCCGACCGGAATGTCCAACATCTCGGCGATCTCCTTGTACGCGAAGCCCTCGACGTCGGCGAGCAGGACCGGGATCCGGAAGTTTTCGGGGAGGTCCTCGAGCGCCTGCTTGACCTCGTCGTCGGTGAACATCTCGAACATCGTGTCCTCGGCGCTGCGGTTGCCGAGCGCACTGTCGAGCGTGCTCAGCCGCTTGTACAGATAGAGGTCTTCGATGTTGTCCATCCCGGTCTCGTCGGGGCGACGTTGCTTGGCCCGGTACTTGTTGATGAAATTGTTGGTCAGGATCCGGTACAGCCAGGCGCGCAGGTTGGTGCCCTGCTGGAACGTCTCGTAACTGCGCCATGCGCGCAGGTATGTGTCCTGGACGAGGTCCTCGGCGTCGGCGGAATTGCGGGTCAGGCGCATCGCAGCCGAATACAGCTGCGGCGCGTACTGCATCGCCTGTTCAGGAAAATCGGCGCGGTCGGCCATGGCGAGACCCTACCCAGGTTGACGTATCAACGAGAACTGTGCTCCCGGTTGTGCCACCAGGCCGTCATCCGCTGCGGCACGCATCGGATCACGCGTTCTGGGCGTCGGCATCCGCGCTGTTCGGCAACTCCTTGACGAGCTCGTCGAGTTCGCGCACGAAGCGGGTCATCAGCTCGGCGAGCAGCCCGCGTTCATCGACGGAGAACGCGCTCATCAGTTTGGTGATGACGAATCCGCGTCGCTCGTCGACCCGGGCGTGCAGGCGTCGCCCTTCGTCCGTCGCGAACACGGTCACGACCCTGCCATCGTCGGCATCGGTGCCGCGCTCGGCGAGGTGCTCCTTCAACAGCCGCTGGACGGCACGGGTGGCAGTCGAGGGATCGACGCGCAAGGCCTCGGCGAGATCGCTCATCCGCCACGAGGGGCGATGGACCAGCACGTCGAGCGTGTCCATCTGCCCGGCGTCGAGCGTCTCGGTCTCGTTGCCGTAGAAGTAGTCGCGAACCGCCGCGTTGCTCGCACCGCGGCGCAGGTCTCGCCATGCCGCTCCGATCTTGACTGCGGCATCACGATCGCTGGCCGTCGTGAAGTCGACAGCGGTACGCCTGGTCGCCATGGCCACGAAGGGTACAACTCCTGCTCAAGCCCCCGAGTACGCAGCGGACGGTTCGTCCTCGCCGTCCGACCGGACGGCAGTCGAGGTCATCAACCAGGTGCCGCTTGTTCGATGTTGTCGGGTAGGTCCGTATACGGCCCGCGTGGGATGCGCGCCGAGGCCGCCAGCGCGTCGTGGGCGACCTGGTGGAACCCGTCCACCGTCGACCAGATCCACACGTCGGCCGGGCCGTCGCAGCCAGTGGTTCGTGCCGTGAGGACGAGGCGGTAGCTGCTCAACCAGCCGACCGGCGCCAGGGTGACACCACCGCTGGCGAACGGAGAACCCGCGACGGTACGCACATCGGTCGGGTCGAGGCCGTTGGTGGAGCTCAGCACGGTGCCGCTGGCGTCGCACGGCCCGACGGTCCAGGCCTGGGCGTCCTCCAGCTTGCTGACGATCAGATCGGCTTCGCCTCGGTCGGCGATACCGCGTTCGGACAGGATCAGGGCCGGTACGTACAGCTGATGGACGAAACCGTGGATGAAGTAGAGCGTCTGGCCGTCCGCCGACAGGTCGAGATCGGTCACTGGCGTGGATGGGTCCTCCACGCTGAGGATCTGCTTGGGGTCGGCGCCGAGGTTGCTCGACAGCCAGATGCCGTACGCGCCGGACGCACTGGTCCCGACTGCGATTATGCGCTTGCCGCTCGGGTGGTAGATCGCCTCATCGGTGGTCGTCAAGAAGCTGATGTCGGTCACTGCCCCATCTGAGCCGTGGCGGATCAGACGATGGGTCGCCGGGTCGATCGCGATCGAGGCCGTGCCGGTCGGCGCGGACAGCGTCACCGACGAGATCGAGGCCTCGAACCCGGTCGGTCGGATGCCGGAGGCCGTCGCCGATCGCGTCGGGTCGAGGAGCACTCGGCCCGCGTCGGACGACCACGAGACGGGTGACGTCCCGGCGACCGCGTCGACGAGGCAGGTCGGCCGGCCGCCGTCGACCAGGGCGCGTAGCTGGCCGTCCTGCACCCACGTGACCTCGCCCGTCGGGACCGCAGGCGTGAGCGCACACGGACCGGCTGGCGCGACACCGATGAACTCGGTCGACGTCGTGCTGTCGCCGGCGTCCGTGGTCGGTACCGAGCTGTCGGTGGCTACCGTCGAGCCGTCGGTCGAGTCGTCGGTCGAGCCGTCGGTCGTGTCGCCGGACGGGGGTGTGCTCGCCGACGGGTCGTTGGCCGGCGTGCTCGTCGGAACATCGATCGATCCATCGCTCGAGGTGCCCGTGGCCTGGCTGGTGGCGGCGGTATCCGGTTCCGTCGCCGGCGACGCCGTGTCGGAGGTGGAGCTACAGCCAGCGACCAACAGGGACGCAGCGATGATCCACCCTGTGCCGCGCCGGCGCCGCTTCATGGAACGCACGCTACACATGCGTGCGGTGCCGGTCATCCGGAGCTCGGCGTGGACGCGCTCGTCGACGCCGGTACCGATCAGCCTCGACCCCACCGCTGCCGTCCGGTCGGCCATCGAGCGCGCGTACTGCACCTCGAACTCGGCGGCTGCCTCGGCGGTGTCAGCTCCACCGTCGAGCCAGCCAGGCCTCTCCTTCGTCATGCGCCGCTGCGACATCGGGGGCGGGAAGATCGACCGGGATCTCGTCGATGCCGTGCATCACCGCACCGAACGCATCGTGCAGTGACGTCGACTCGTCGTGGACGGCCTGGTTCGTTGCTGTCTGGGCGCCCGACGGCGACTTCGTCATCTTCATCATCGGTATGCGGTTCAACACATTGTGGAAGGTGCACCGTTTGGATGCCACCGTTGATGGCGATGTCGGCGTCCACCACGAGACCTACCGGGTGTCACCCGGCCTGTACGAGTCGATCACCGGGTCAGTCGATCACCGGGTCAGTCGATCACCGGGGCGGCAGGAATCCGTATGTGGCGAGGATGGCCTGGCCGGCCGGGCTGGCCACGAAGTCGATGAACGCCTGGCCGGCCCCGGCGTTGGGTGCTTGCTTGGTGATCACGATCGGGTCGTTGCTGATCACGTTGATGTCATCGGGGATCGTGACGCCCTCGGCTTTGCCACCGGCGGAGTCGACGTCGGTGACGAACACGATGCCGGCGTCGGCCTCACCCGTTGTGATCTTGGTGACGACACCCTTGACCTTTTCCTCCAGGCTCGCTGGACTGACGCTGACGCCGGCATTGGCCAGCACCTTGGCCGCGTTCTTGCCGCACGGCACGGTGTCGGCGCAGAGCACGACAATCAGCCCGTCCCGGGCGAGGTCGGCCACCGAGGTGATGGCCTTCGGGTTGCCGTGCTCGACGATGACCTCCATCGTGTTCTGCGCGATCGAGATCGGCTCGCCGACGTTCTCGCCGGCGTCGGTCAGCTTGGTCATGTTGGCGTCGTCGGCGGAGACGAACACGTCAGCAGGCGCGCCCTGACCGATCTGGGTGACGAGATCTCCGGAGCCGGCGAAGTTGAAGACCACCTTGGCATCGGGGTTGGCCGCTGCGAAGGCGTCGCCGATCTCGGTGAACGCCTCCGTCAACGACGACGCCGCGAACACGGTGACGTCGCCGGAGACGGCTGTGGTCGTGATTGAAGCACTGTCGGCGTCGGATCAGGACGCGGCGAGGAAGCCGAAGAGGGCGACGGAGGAGACGAGCAATCGAGGCGTTCTGCGCATGCCGCCACAATAGTCACCCATGAACTATCACGGCGGCATCCGCCGGAGAGTGTGCGGTCAACGACCGCCGTGCTCGAGCGCGTCGAGCTCTCGCTCGATCGCGCGCATCTCCTCGGGAGTGCCCTGCACCTTGGGCCCGGTGAACCACTTGCGTCCGGAGAAAGTCCAGTACAGGGCGAACACGATGAACGCCCCGATGATCAGCGGCGCCGTGAAGTTGACGTTGTTCTGCTTGAAGAAACCCGACGCGCTGCCGTCTGCGTTGCGGATGATGTTGTCGTCGCCCCAGAACTTCCAGAACGGCCAGAACAGCGGTGCGAAGAACAAGATCGTGATGAACCCGATCCAGACCAGCGACGTCCAGCCGACGATCTTGTGCTTGCCCTTCAGGTTCCAGGGGCCGACTGCGAAGTCCGGGTTGGTGAGACGGAGGTAGATCGGGATGGCGTAGGAGATGTACAGCCCGATGACGCAGATCCCGGTCATCGCGAAGAACGCCGTCGAGTAGCCGCCCTTCTGGTACAGCGACAGCGCACCGACGATGGCCGACAGGGCGACGCCGAGCCAGATCGAGTTCGTTGGGGTGCGGGTCCGCGGGTTGATCCGGTGCCAGAGCTTCGAGCCCGGCAGAGCGTCGTCGCGGCTGAACGCATAGATCATCCGACTGTTCGCGGTGACCGACGCCATTCCGCAGAAGTACTGGGCCACGATGCAGATCAGCACCAGGAACTTCGCCGTCGCGCTGCCGACGGCCGTCGACAGCAACCGGGGCGCCGCGTTGACGAGGAAGGTGTCCTTGCCGCCGCCGAATGCCACGGCCGCGTAGGCATCGGAGTCCTTCGGCAGCACCTTGTTCATGGCCAGGTTGAGCAGGAATCCGGCGATGGCCGACACGTAGATGGCCCGTACGATCGCCTTCGGAGCCTCGGTGCGCGCACCCTTGGTCTCCTCGCTGACGTGGGCGGAGGCGTCGAACCCGGTGATCGTGTACTGGGCGAGCAGGAGGCCGAGGGCGAAGAGGTAGATCGTCACGAACGTGCCGCCCGTCCAGCCGGTCAACCCGGGCGGTGCGGAGTCGAAGAGGTGGCTCATGCCACGCTGGCCCGGCTTGCTGGAGAACATCAAGATGCCGAAGATGATCGCGACGCCGCCCACGTGCCACCACACGCTCACATCACCGAGCAGGCGGACGAGCTTGACGCCGAACGTGTTCAACAGGCCGTGAGAGACGAGCACGAGCATGTAGATCCCGAAGATCGTCCACGCCGTGAGTTGGAAGGAGTCGTCGAACATCCGCACGAAGTAGCCGATGAAGATGGCCAGCGCGTAGTCGACGCTCGCGATCACCCCGATCTGGCCGAGCAGGTTGAACCACCCCGTGAACCATGCCCACCGCGGCCCGTTCTTGCGCGCCAACTTGGCGGACCAGTAGTACAGGCCGCCGGCAGTGGGGTAGGCCGAGCAGATTTCGCCCATCGCCATGCCCACCAACAACGCAAAGAATCCGACCACGATCCAACCGATCATGATCACGCGTGGGCCGCCGGTGACCATGCCGAGCCAGTAGCTGGTCATCCCGCCGGCGAGAATCGAGATGATCGAGAAACTGATCGCGAAGTTACTGAACCCACCCAGTCCGCGCTTCAACTCCTGCGCGTAGCCGAGCGCGTTCAGCTCCGCTCTGTCGGCATCGATGCCATCGGCCTCTGGAACAGCGGTGTCGGTCATGAGTCTCCCTCTCAGTCGATTCGGTGGTGGTCACTTCAGTGGTGGGCGAAGGTCTACCACGGCTGAGCAGGGTCACAGAGCGCCGTCCGCCACGGTTCGTGCGACGGATTTGCGTGAAGAACCGGGGCAGAGCCGTGAAGAGATCGTGATGGCCGTCCCGTATGCCTGCGATCTCGTCGTACAACGCATCCGTGCTTCTCATCATCACCATGCAAGCGGGCCCGTCATGGGCGATCTGATCTTCGTGCTGGCGACGCTCGCGTTCTTCGCGATCTGCGTTGCCTACGTCAACTGGTGCGATCGAATCATCGGGCCGGACGAGTTCGGCTCCGAATCCGACAGTGCCGATCCCACCCAGGCATCGCCGACCCCGATCGGGACGCTCGAGGTGCCGAACCCGGGCGTCGAGGTGACGGCGTGATCGCCACCAATTCCGTCGACAACTGGGTGGCCCTCGGTCTGGCGACCCTCGGTGTGCTCTACCTCCTCATCGTCCTGATCTTCCCGGAGCGCTTCTGATGTCCTGGCAGAACTTCATCCAGATCGGCCTCCTGGTCCTGTTGTTGCTGGCTACGGTGCCGGTGCTGGGCCGCTACATGGCCAACGTGTACGGGGCCCGCGCCGACGCCAGCGCCCCCTTCGACCGGGTCTTCGACCCGATCGAAGGAGCCATCTACAAGGTGTGCGGCATCGACCGCAAGCGTGAGCAGCGCTGGAACGTCTACGCCATGTCGATGCTCGCATTCAGCGTCGTGTCGGTCGTGATCCTGTATGCGATGCATCGCCTCCAGGGTTCGCTGCCGTTCAACCCGACGAACCGGCCCGGCGTGAGCCCGATGGGATCGTTCAACGCGGCGATCAGCTTCGTGACGAACACGAACTGGCAGTGGTACTCGGGCGAGATCGCCATCAGCCACCTCACCAACATGCTCGGCAACAGCGTGCAGAACTTCGTCTCGGCAGCGGCCGGCATGGTCGTCGTCGTCGCCCTGATCCGTGGGATCACGCGCACAGGGACCCGGAACCTCGGCAACTTCTGGGTGGACCTGGTCAGGACCTTGCTGCGGATCCTCTTGCCGCTCTCGCTCGCCTTCGCCGTCATCTTGATGTCACAGGGCGTCACCCAGAACCTGCGTGGAGACAAGATCGCCGCAACGATCGATCAGAGCCCCGTCGATCCGGCCGACCCGACCACGGCGATCACCGAGCAGCACATTCCCGGCGGCCCGGCAGCATCGCAGGAGGCGATCAAAGAACTGGGCACCAACGGTGGTGGCTTCTACAACGCGAACTCGGCGCATCCGCTCAGCAATCCGAACGGACTGACCGACATCCTCGAGATCTACGCCATCTTGTTGATCCCGCTCTCGTTCGTGATCACCTTCGGCATTCTCGTCAAGGACAAGCGGCAGGCCCGAGTCCTGCTCGCCGTGATGGTGGGGGTCCTCGTGCTGTTCTCAGGCGTCGCGATGTTCGCGGAACTGAACGGCAACCCGGCCCTGACCTCGATCGGCGTCGACCAGTCGAGTTCGATCATCCAGTCGGGCGGCAACATGGAAGGTAAGGAGGTCCGCCTCGGCGCCGCAGCCTGCGGACTGTTCTCCGGGGCAACCACCGGAACGTCGACAGGTGCGGTCAACTGCACGCACGACTCGTTCACGCCGGTCGGCGGTCTGGCGCCGATGCTGCACATGATGCTCGGTGAGATCTCCCCCGGCGGTGTGGGTGTCGGCATGATGGGCATCCTCGTCATCGCGCTGCTCGCCGTGTTCATCGCTGGGCTGATGGTCGGTCGTACGCCGGAGTACCTGGGCAAGAAGATCCAGGCCTCGGAGATGAAGTTGGTGACGCTCTACATCTTGGCCATGCCGTTCGCGTTGCTCACCTTCGCCGCGGCCTCGGTGATGTTGAAGAGCGCGACGACCTACCAGGGCGGCGCACACGGCCTCTCCGAGGTGCTGTACAACTTTGCGTCGACGGCGAACAACAACGGTTCGGCCTTTGCCTACCAAGGCACCGGCACGCAGTGGTACACGACCACGCAGGGCATCTCGATGCTGATGGCCCGCTTCTTCACGATCATCCCTGCACTGGCAATCGGTGGATCGCTGGCCGCGAAACCGCGGGTGCCGGCGACGTCGGGCACGATGCCGACGCACACACCGCTGTTCGCCTTCCTCGTCGCCGGCGTGATCGCGATCATCGCCGGTCTCACGTTCTTCCCGGCGCTCGCGCTCGGGCCCATCCTCGAACACCTCTCCTTCTGAGCCAGAAACAGGTATCGGACACCATGACTGCAACCCTCACCCACAAGGAGTCGACGTCGATCTTCGACCCGGCCATCCTGCGGACCGCGTCGTGGGACGCGGTCAAGAAGTTGAACCCGAAGACCATGGTCCGCAACCCGGTCATGTTCATCGTCGAGGTCGGCTCGGTGCTCACCACCGTGCTCTTCGTCCGCGACTATGCCAGCAGCGACGGCCAGCAGAACGCGTTCGCCGGACTGGTCGCAGCGTTCCTGTGGTTCACAGTCCTCTTCGCCAACTTCGCCGAGGCGATGGCAGAGGGTCGCGGTAAGGCCCAGGCGGCTGCGCTGCGCCAGACCCGGGCGGACACCACGGCCAGGGTCCGCCAGCCCGACGGGACCATCGTCGATCGTTCGTCGGCGCTGCTGCTCGTCGGTGACCTGTGCGTCGTCGCCGCCGGCGAAGTGATCCCCGGCGACGGTGACATCGTCGAGGGAATCGCCACCGTCGACGAGTCGGCCATCACCGGGGAATCCGCTCCGGTCATCCGTGAGTCCGGCGGTGACCGGTCAGCGGTCACGGGCGGCACACGAGTGCTGAGCGACGAGATCGTCGTCAAGATCACCGCCAAGCCGGGCGAGACCTTCCTCGACCGGATGATCGCCCTCGTCGAGGGTGCCAACCGGCAGAAGACGCCGAACGAGATCGCCCTGTCGATCTTGCTCGCCGGTTTGACGATCATCTTCCTGCTCGCTGTGACAACGCTCCAGCCGTTCGCGATCTACTCCGGGGCCGAGCAGTCCATCGTGGTGCTGATCGCGCTGCTGGTCTGTCTGATCCCGACCACCATCGGTGGGTTGCTGTCCTCGATCGGCATCGCCGGCATGGACCGACTCGTGCAGCGCAACGTGTTGGCGATGTCGGGTCGAGCCGTCGAGGCCGCCGGTGACTGCACCACGCTGTTGCTCGACAAGACCGGCACCATCACCTACGGCTCGCGCCAGGCGGCCGAGTTCTTGTCGGTCAACGGTGTCACCGAGGCCGAAGTCGCCGAGGGCGCACTGATGTCGTCGCTCGCCGACGAGACGCCCGAGGGGCGTTCCATCGTCACACTCGCGGTCGAGAACTTCGGGCTCACGCCGCTCGACGACCCGACCGCAGCGCTCGTGCCGTTCACGGCCCAGACCCGCATGTCGGGGATGGACCTGTCGAGCGGTCGGATGGTGCGCAAGGGCGCTGCCGACTCGGTCCGCAAGTTCGTCGAGTCCCAGGGGGCCGCGGCGCCGCTCGAGCTCGGACCGATCGTCGAGTCGGTGTCCAAGGACGGCGCAACACCGCTCGTGGTCATCGACAAGGCAGCCGGCTCGGACACGTGGCGGGTGCTCGGGGTGATCCGGCTGAAGGACACGGTCAAGCCGGGCATGAGCGAGCGGTTCGACCAGCTCCGTGCGATGGGCATCCGTACCATCATGATCACCGGCGACAATCCCCTCACTGCGGCCGCGATCGCTGCGGAGGCCGGTGTCGACGGGTTCCTCGCCGAGGCCACACCCGAGGACAAGATGGCGCTGATCAAGCGCGAGCAGGCCGGCGGCAACCTCGTCGCGATGACCGGTGACGGCACCAACGACGCCCCGGCGCTCGCCCAGGCCGATGTCGGCGTGGCGATGAACACCGGCACCCAGGCCGCCAAGGAGGCCGGGAACATGGTCGACCTCGACAGCAACCCGACCAAGCTGATCGAGATCGTCGAAGTCGGCAAACAGTTGCTGATGACTCGTGGTTCGTTGACCACCTTCTCCATCGCCAATGACGTCGCCAAGTACTTCGCCATCATCCCGGCGATGTTCTCCGGCGTACTCCCGGCGCTCGACAAACTCAACGTCATGGGCCTCGACAGCCCGCGCTCGGCGATCCTCTCGGCCGTCATCTTCAACGCCCTGGTGATCATCGCCCTGGTCCCACTCGCTCTGCGTGGCGTGAAGTTCCGCGCAGCGAGCGCCGGTGCTGTCCTCAAGCGAAACCTGCTGATCTACGGCGCCGGCGGCATCGTCGTCCCGTTCATCGGCATCAAACTCATCGACCTCATCGTCTCAGCGATCGGACTCAAGTAACCATGAAAGTGTTCCTCCGCCAGCTCCGGCCGGCAACCCTCGTTGCCGTTGTTTTCACCGTCATCTGCGGCCTCGTCTACCCGATGGCCGCCACCGCGATCGGCCAGGTGGCCTTCAACGACAAGGCCAACGGCTCGCTGATCACCAAGGATGGTGTGGTCGTCGGCTCCGAGTTGATCGGCCAGAACTTCACCGCGGCGAAGTACTTCCACCCTCGCCCGTCTGCGGCGGGCGCCGGCTACGACGGCGGGGCCAGCTCGGGTTCCAACTACGGCCCGACCAACCCGGACTTCCTGGCCGCGGTTGCCGAACGGGTGACGGCGTACCGCGAGGAGAACGGACTCTCGGACACGACCCTCGTGCCGGTCGACGCCGTGACCGCCTCCGGTTCGGGACTCGATCCACACATCTCCATCGCCAACGCGCGCCTGCAGATCGCGCGAGTCGCACAGGCTCGCAATCTCACGGTCGAGCAGGTCGGCACACTCGTCGACCAGAACACCGACGGTCGGGATTTCGGCTTCCTCGGTGAGCCGGGCGTCAACGTGGTCGAGCTCAACCTCGCCCTCGACGCGCTCGGCTCGTGATCGAATCGTGAGCCGATGATCACCGGCTCGCGGCTGATCAAGGTGCTCGTGGTGGATGACGAGCCACAGATCCGGCGGGCGCTGAACCTCAACCTCAGCGCCCGCGGATTCGAGGTGGTCGAGGCCACCACCGGCGAAGCGGCCCTCACGGCCACCGCCGACGATCACCCGGATGCCCTCCTGCTCGATCTCGGGCTGCCCGGCATGGATGGGATGATGGTCATCGAGGCGCTGCGCGGCCGGACCACCACCCCGATCATCGTCCTCACCGTCCGCGACGATGAACGCAGCAAGGTCGAGGCGTTGGAAGCGGGCGCCGACGACTACATCACCAAACCGTTCGGGATGGCTGAACTGATCGCCCGCCTCCGCGCCGTACTGCGCAGAGCGTCGGCGGACTTCGCGGATGTCCCAGAGATCGTCACGGGCGCCTTCCGGCTCGAACTGATGTCGCACCGAGCGTTCGTCGGCGAGGCCGGGCGGGAGATCCGGCTGACCCCGATCGAGTGGTCGATCGTCAACCACCTGGTGATCAATCCGCACCGGTTGATCACCTACCGGCAGCTGGTGACCGCGGTCTGGGGGCCGGGATACGACCCGGACCAGAACCTGTTGCGGGTGCACATGGGTCACATCCGCCGCAAGCTCGAACCACTGCCGAGCACACCCCGGTACTTCATCACCGACTCCGGGGTCGGCTACCGGTTCCAACCCGATGTGTGTGGTTCCTGACCCTCATTCCACGCCATCGGGACTATCCCCGATCACGCCGGGGTATGCAGCGACTGTCCGCGGCACCGCGTGTCCGGCGATGACGAAAGGAACATCGATGGCAATGATCGAGGTCAATTCCCATTTGCTCTCCTCCGTGGAGGTCCACGTCGAGGACACCGGCGGCTCCGGCCGTCCGGTCGTGCTCATCCACGGCTGGCCGCTGACGGCTGCGTCGTGGGCGCCGCAGACTCCCGTCCTCCAGCAGGCCGGCTATCGCGTGGTGTCGTACGACCGACGTGGGTTCGGGACCAGCGACAAGCCCGGTGGCGGCTACGACTACGACACCCTCGCCGACGATCTCGATGGCCTGATGACCAAGCTCGATCTGCGCGACGTGACGTTGGTCGGGTTCTCGATGGGTGGCGGCGAGGTCGCCCGCTACGTCACCAAGTACGGCCAGGACCGCCTGCACAGCGTGGTCTTCGCGGCGGCTGTCCCCCCGTACCTGATGCAGAGCGACGAGAACCCCGACGGTCCCCTCACCGAGGCCCAGGGCGCGCAGATGACGAAGGCACTGACCGACGACCGGGAGGCGTTCTTCGACGGCTTCGCGACGCAGTTCTTCTCGGCCAACGGCGTGTTGAAGGTGACCGAGAGCCAGCGTCAGCAAGCCATTGCCCAGTGCCTGCAGTCCAACGAGAAGGCTGCGCTGAAGTGCATGGAGTCCTTCGCCACCGAAGACTTCCGCAGGGACCTGCCCAACGTGACCGTTCCCACACTCGTCCTGCACGGCGACAGCGACGGCACCGTTCCGTTCGAGGGTTCTGGAGCGCGCACCCATGCGGCCATCCCGCAGAGCCAGCTCGTGGTCCTCGCCGATGCACCGCACGGTTGCAACCTGAGCCACGCCGACGAGTTCAACGCAGCGCTCGTAGCGTTCCTCGCCTCCTGAGACCCGAAACGCGCGACACCTTCGCGTCGGGCCGGTACGATCCGCGGATGCCAGGCCATGAATCGTCGTGAATGATGTGAGCCGCTCGTGATCGCCGTCATCGCGGGCGTGCTCGCCATCATCGTGCTCATCGTCGGCAACGGCTTCTTCGTTGCCGCCGAGTTCGCGTACGTCGCAGTGGACCGCAACGCGCTGGAGACCGCTGCGGAGTCGGGCGACCGCAGCGCGCAGCGGGCGCTGACCGTGCTCCGTCGGTTGAGCTTCATGCTCTCCGGCGCGCAGTTGGGCATCACCGCAACGTCGCTACTCGTCGGATTCATCGCCGAGCCGGTCTCGCAATCTGTGCTCGAGCCGCTGCTGGACCGGATCGGTGTCGCCGAGGGCAGCCGGGACGTGATTGCAGTCGTGGTCGGCTTCATCCTGGTCACCGTCGCGCAGATGATCTTCGCCGAGCTGGTCCCGAAGAACCTCGCGATTGCTCGACCGGAGCGGGTCGCCCGGGTCACAGCACAGCCGGTGACGATCTTCATGCGCGTGTTCGGCGGATCGATCCGCTTCTTCGACGCAGCGTCCAACCGCCTGTTGCGTTCGGTGGGAATCGAACCCGTCGAGGAACTGTCCGACGTGGTGTCGATGGACGAGCT
>JANXUX010000152.1 GCA_025351965.1 Actinomycetes bacterium
GCCTTCTCGGCCGAACGCAGGTTGCCGATGCCGTAATCGATGACGGCGATGACCGGCCGCACTCGGTCGGCGGCTTCGGTCACAGCACGCCCTTGGTCGAGGGCAGCGATACTCCCTCGACGCGCACGGCATCGCGCAGGCAACGGGCGAGGCCCTTGAAGGTGGCCTCGATGATGTGGTGTGCGTTACGCCCGCGGACCAACGTGACGTGCAGCGTGATTCCAGCAGCGGTGGCAAAGCTGCTCACGGCGTGCTCGGCGAGCTGCGGGTCGAAGGCGGGGCTGCCGAACGGCAGGCTCTCCGGCAGCTCCGCGTCCCAGACCACGAACGGCCGGCCGGACAGGTCGAGCGCGACGTCGACGAGCGCCTCGTCCAGCGGGTATCGGCCACTCGCGAAACGGCGCACGCCGACCTTGTCCCCCATCGCCTCGCGGAACGTTTCGCCGAGCGTGATCGCGACGTCCTCCACCGTGTGGTGGGTGTCGACGTGCAGGTCACCCGTGGCGTGGATGATCAGGTCGAAACCACCGTGGCGACCGAGTTGGTCGAGCATGTGGTCGTAGAACGGGATGCCCGTGGAGATGTCGGTGACACCCGTGCCGTCGAGGTCGATCGACATCGAGATCGACGTCTCTTTGGTGGTGCGCGAACGCTCGGCGGTACGGCTCATCGGAGCACTTCTCCCAGGGCTTGTAGGAACACGTCGTTCTCCTCGGTCGTGCCGATCGTGACGCGCAGGCAGTCAGCGAGGCGCGGCCAGCCGCTGCAGTCACGGACGAGCACGTCGCGGTCGAGCAGCGCCTGCCAGACCGTGCGTCCTGGCAGCGACGTCGGCCGGAACAGGATGAAGTTCGCCGAGCTCGTCCAGTACTGCAGCGCCAGCTCGGCGAACGCGCGCTGGATCCGCTCGCGCTCGCTGACGATGTGTTGGACGCGGGCTTCCATGTCCTCGACGAAGCGCAGCGCAAGTCGGCCGGCGATCTGTTTGGCGGCGTCGAGGTGGTACGGCAGCGTCACCTTGTCGAGCTCGGCGACGAGCCAGCTCGGTCCGATCAGGTAACCGAGACGGGCGCCGGCCATCGACCAGGTCTTGCTGAACGTGCGCGTGATGACGAGTGGCGTCTCCTCATCGAGCAACGAGATGGCCGACCAGTCGGCGAACTGGGCGTAGGCCTCGTCGACCACGACGAGTCCTGGAGCGACATCCATCACGGCGCGCACATTGGCCTCGGGCTCGACCAGGCCGGTCGGGTTGTTCGGTGAACACAGGAACGTGATGGTCAGCGAGGACTCGGCGCAGATCCGGCGCACGACGTCGAGGTCGAGAGTGAAGTCGTCGTTTCGTTCGCCCTCGACCACGGTCGCGCCCGTGACCCGAGCGATCTGGCCGTGCATCTGGTAGGTCGGCTCGAAGGTGGCGACGGTGCGCCCGGGACCGGCGAACGTCAGCATCAGCGTCTGGAGCACCTCGTTCGAGCCGTTGGCGACGAAGATCTGCGACGGATCCACTCCGTGCAAGTCGGCGATGGCCGTGCGCAGGGCCACGGCGCCGCGATCGGGGTAGCGGTGCCACTCGAGGCGGGACAACTCGGCTGCAAATGCATCCTGCCAGGCAGTCGGTGGCGGCGTGGGCGACTCGTTGGTGTTCAGCCGGACGCTGACCGATACCTGGGGCGAGTGATAGCCCTCGAGCGCGCGGAGGTCGTCACGGACGGGAATGCGCACCCGGTCACGATACCGATCCGCCGCGAACACTGTGTTGTTCGGCTGCCTGCGGGCGAGACTGGACGAGTGAGCAGCTTCTCCGCAGCAGAGGTCGGGTCCATCGCCGACGGCATCGACATGTACCGCGCGCGCGTCGCAGGCCTGGCCGAACCGCTCGTCGGCAGCTCGAACGAGGACCTCATCGCGGCGCTGCACGAGGCCGAACGCGCCCTGCGCAACGCACACCGGGCGATGCGTCACGCGTTGAAGCTCAGCAATGCGATGTAACAGCATCTGCGACACAACGGTCGTTGTCCGATCGCTTCCTGGCCGACGACCACTCTGAGTGGAAAAATGGCAACGGCCCCTTGCGGGGCCGTCGCACTTGCGATGCCAGGCGGCGGATCCCGGCATCGCCCGCAAACCAGGTGGCGGGAACCTGGTTGGTGCCGCAATCATACACGCGAACTCCGCTAACGCAAGCGCAGCTCCACATCTGCAGTCGTCAGTGGTTACCAGCTGACAGGAGTGATGACGGACACATGTCTTCCAGCAAACAGGCGTCACACTGGGGTTTCTTGGCGAAGCACACGCGGCGGCCGTGGAGGATGAGCCGGAGGCTGAAGTCTCCCCACGCAGCGGGCGCAAGGGAGCCGCCGAGAACAGTCTCGACCTTGACCGGATCCTCCTCGACCGTCAGCCCGAGCCGCCGGCTGAGCCGGCCGACGTGGGTGTCGACGGCGAGCCCGGGCAGTCGGAATACCACGCTCCGTACAACATTTGCCGTTTTCCGACCGACTCCGGGGAGCGTCACAAGGTCTTCCAGAGCGGTCGGCACCTCGCCGTCGTACCGTTCGAGCAGGGCGGCCGCCATGCCGATCAGGCTCTTGGTCTTGTTCTGATAGAAGCCCGTCGAACGGATGATCTCCTCGATGTCGCCCGGCGCCGCGCCCGCGAGATCGACAGGCGTCGGGTACCTGGCGAACAGCTCCGGGGTCACCATGTTGACCCGTGCGTCGGTGGTCTGGGCCGACATGATCGTCGCGGCCAGCAGCTCGAAGGCATTGGTGTGGTCGAGCTCGCAGATGGCCTCGGGGTAGATGTCGACCAATCGCCGGGCGACCTCGACCGTCCGGCCCTTCGGTGTACGGGGTCGTTTCGGTCTCGTCGGGTCGGCCACGGGGCGAATATAGGCGCACGGCGTGGCCAGCCGTCGCCCCAGTAACCTGCACGAGTGCACTCCGCAATCGTCTCGACCCACCTCAACCCGGGTGACATCGAACGACTCCAACGCTTCATCGAGGGCCGCGATGCCGAGATGGGGTTCCGGCCGATCTCGGACCAGGCCTGGGCCGAACTGAGCCACGGTCCCGTCGGACGGATGCTCGCCGTCCAGCTCCGCGACCGCGTCGGCAACGTCGGCGCGTATGCCCAAGCCGTCGCGCCGAGTCCTGCCGTGCCGCCGGATCCTGCCCCGGACACACCCAGACCGGACCGCAACTGGACCGTGGAGATCGTGGTCGACTCCGATGATCCGGTTCGCATCAACCAGCTCGCCACCCGGTCGCTGGCGACCGTTGTGCAGTCCGTCATCCGCGCCGGCGGCACCCATCTGACCTGGGCCGTCCAGTCGCCGACTGCCGCCCACGAACGCGTCGCCACCACATTCGGGCTGACGCCGCAGCGGCGCCTGTACCAGATGCGCCGATCGCTCCCGACCGGGTTGCCGGCCGCCATCGTCACCCGGCCGTTCGATGTCGAGCGCGACCTCGAGGAGTGGGTGCGCGTCAACAACCGCGCCTTTGCCTGGAACCCCGAACAGGGCAGCTGGACGACGGCCAACGTGCTGGCCCGGATGGACGAGCCGTGGTTCGATCCAGCGGGTTTCCTGATCCACGAGCGCGACGGGCGGTTGGCGGGCTTCTGCTGGACCAAGATCCACAGCTCAGCGACGCCACCGATCGGCGAGATCTACGTCGTCGCGGTCGATCCCGACTTCCATGGCTTGGGTCTCGGCCACTCATTGACCCTCGCCGGGCTGGAGAGCATCGCCGATCGTGGGGTGATCATCGGCATGCTGTTCGTGGATGCCGACAACACCAACGCCATTCGGCTCTACGACAAACTCGGCTTCGTGATCACTCGCACCGACTGCCTCTACGGAGGGCGGCTGCGTGACCCCGCACTGGCGACGCTCGAGAAGAACGGCTGACACGATGACCAGCACGCCCGACACGACCGACAACGCCACCGCAGGGCACGAGACACTCCCCCGGTGGAGAGTTGCCGACGTCCACGAGTCGATGGACTCGCGCAGCTTCGCGGCAGCGATGGAACAGGTCGGGTCCGACACCGACCGCTTGATCGCGCTGTTCGACGAGCTGGGCATCCGCGCCACCGAGACCCGCCCGGTGACCGTCGCCGACGGAGAGGCCGCCGACCGGATCATCCGCGAGGTCAACGCCGTCGAGCAACTCGGCGAAGAGCTGCAGGCGTACGTCTATTCGTTCGTCTCGACGAACAGCTACGACGAGCAGGCCCAGGCGCTCGGCAATGAGCTCGACACCCTGGGCGCCCGCCAGCGCCCGCTGCTCGCCCGCTTGGTGGACTGGGTTGCATCACTCGGCGTCGAGTCCTTGGCCGGCGTCAGCTCCGAGGCCGCCGAGCACCTCGGCCCGCTGCTGTGTCTGGCGATGCGTGCCGAGCACCAGATGAGCGAGGTCGAAGAGGGCCTGTACGCCGAGCTGAGCACGTCGGCGTCGTCGGCGTGGGGGAACCTCCACAGCGACGTGACGTCGCAGCTCGAGGCTGACGTCATGATGTTCGACGGCGTTCGCCGGCTGCCGATGGCATCGGTGCGCGGCCTGGCCAACCATGCCGATCCGGAGGTGCGCCAGGCCGGCTACGACGCCGAGCTGGCAGCGTGGCCCACCGTCGCGGTCGTGTGCGCGGCGGCGTTGAACAGCATCAAGGGCGAAGCCAACGTGATCAACCGCCGGCGCGACTGGGCGTCGCCGCTCGACGCCTCGCTCTACGCCAACAGCGTCAGTAGGGCAACCTTCGATGCAATGCAGTCGGCGGTGCACGCATCGCTCGACGACTTCCGGGGGTGGATGCGCACCAAGGCATCGCTGCACGGGTACTCGGGCCCGATCCGCTGGCGAGACCTCGTCGCCCCGCTGCCGAGCGCGCCCGCGGAGATCAGTTGGGAGCGCGGCCTGGAGATCGTCCGTACAGCGTTCGGTTCCTATGGCGGCACACTCGGTGGCCTCGTCGACCGGGCGATCGGCGAGCAGTGGATCGATGCCGAGCCGCGCACCGGCAAGCGCGGCGGCGCGTTCTGCATGCCGTTCGTGAACGACCGTTCGCTGGTGTTCCTCAACTGGAACGGCAGTGTCGACGCAGCGCAGACGACCGCGCACGAGCTCGGCCACGCCTACCACAAGACCCAGCTCGCCCATCGCACGCCCCTCCAGCGGCGCCTGCCGATGGCGCTGGCCGAGACCGCGAGCATCTTCTGCGAGACCCTCGTCGTCGAGGAAGGGCTGCAGCGACTCGAGGGCGCCGAGCGACTGGCACTGCTCGACACCGATCTGCAGGGTTCGAACCAGGTCGTGGTCGACATCCACAGCCGGTTCCTGTTCGAGACCGAGCTGTTCGCACGCCGCCAGCGGCGCACGCTCGGCGTGAGCGAGCTCAACGAGATGATGCTCGCTGCCCAGGCAACCGCCTACGGTGACGGGCTCGACCAGTCCACCGCCCACCCGTACATGTGGGCGGTGAAGGGGCATTACTACGGCTCGCACTTCTACAACTGGCCGTACACGTACGGTCTGCTGTTCGGCCTCGGTCTGTTCGCCCGCTTCCAGGACGACCCCGAGCACTTCCGCAGCGGCTACGACGACGTCTTGTCGCTCGCCGGGATGAACACCGCCGAACAGCTCGGCGCAGCGTTCGACCTCGACGTCACCGACGAGGCGTTCTGGACGGCCAGCCTCGACGTGCTGCGTGCCCGCATCGCCGAATACGGCCGCCTCGCTGCGAACCTGAACCCGGCCCAGACCGGCGCGCCGTGAGCACGCTCGCGCCGCGTCGCACACGGTACGACGCGAGCCGCGCAGAAATCGGCGAGATACTGACCGACCAGCCGCGCTTCCGGGTCGATCAACTGTGGAAGGGCTTGTACGAGCAGCTCGCCGAGCCGTCGGACCTGACGACGCTCCCGAAAGCGCTGCGGGCCAAGCTCGACACCGATCTGCCCGCCGCGCTGACCACCGTCGTCGAGCGGGTCAGCGACAACGGTGACACCGTCAAGTATTTGTTCGAGCTGGAGGGCGGCAGCCGGATCGAGACCGTGCTGATGCTGTACCCAGACCGGGTCACCGTGTGCGTGAGCAGCCAGGCCGGCTGCGCGATGGGGTGCGGGTTCTGCGCCACCGGCCAAGCCGGTTTCACCCGCCAGCTGACCACGGGCGAGATCGTCGAGCAGGTCGTGCGGGCGGGCCGCAAGGCTCGTGAGATGGATCGTCGACTGGCGAACGTCGTCTTCATGGGCATGGGTGAACCGCTGGCCAACGAGCCGGCGGTCTGGTCGGCCGTCGAGCGGATCAACAACGACATCGGCCTCGGCGCTCGCCACCTCACGGTCTCCACCGTAGGTGTCGTGCCGGGCATCAAGAAGCTCACGGAATGGCCGATGCAGGTCAACCTCGCCGTGTCGTTGCACGCCGCCAACGACGATCTACGCAACGAGATGGTGCCGATCAACCGCCGCTACCCGCTGGCGATGCTGATGGACACCTGCGCGGACTACCTGCTTGCCAAGGGCCGCCGGCTCAGCTTCGAGTGGGCGCTCATCGATGGGGTCAACGACCGCGACAGCGATGCCCGCGAGCTGGCCGCGCTGTGTCGCAACCTGCCGCTCGCCGCGCACGTCAACATCATCCCGCTCAACCCGACCCCCGGTTACTTGACACGGGGCACCACCCTCGCGAGGGTGCACGAGTTCCGCGACCGGCTCGATGCACTGGGCGTCAACGCGACGGTGCGGCGCAATCGTGGCACCGACATCGACGCGGCGTGCGGCCAGCTCGCCGCTGGCCAGCCGGTCATTCCGATCACGCTGGGTCGTCGCTCAGGTACTTCGGATTCGCAACCCTGAGCTTGTCGCGAACGCTGTCCAGCACTGCGTCGCGAACCGCTGCCGCGGAGTCCGGATCGTCGACGATCTCGCCGGAGCGGATCGCTGCGGCAAGCGCGGCGTCGTCGGTGACACCCAAGGCTGCCAACCGTGCGGCATGATCGGCGGCCTGCTGCGGCCCGAGCTCGAGCTCGCGCTCGACCATCGCGAGCACGTTGATCGCGACACGGGTATGGAAGTGCAGGCGTCCGGGCGTGCCGGCGAGCAGGTCGCGTTCCATCCATTCGCGCACGGACTCGATCAGCTGCTGCGCGGTGGGTTCGTCGTGCGGGCTCACCAGCGCCCCTCCAGAGCCAGGAACAGGTCGTACTCGTTCTCGCACACCCGCCGACCGATGGCTGCCAGCTCATGACTGCGCACCGCACCGCTGAGATGGGACTGCGTCTGGACGATGCACATGATCCCCCACTTCAGGGTGCCGAGCACCTCCCACCAGCGGACGGCGTCCGCATCGACCGCTGTGCCGGACTCGCGCTCATACGCGTCGAACAGTTGGTCGTAGGAGCCGACGCCGGCCACCGGCTGGCCCGAACCGAACCGCCAGGCCTTCACGCACAGCCAGCCGAGATCCTCCAACGGATCACCGACGTGGGCGAGCTCCCAGTCGAGCACTGCGCGCAGTCCATCCGGACCGACCATGAGGTTGCCGAGGCGGAAGTCGCCGTGTACGACGCTGCGCCGCGTCGGCGTGGGACGGTTCTGCTGCAGCCACCGGAACGCCAGCTCGAACGCCGGATGCGGGCGGCCGAACGTGTCGAGCGCAGCCCGGTACAGCTCGACCTGGTCGGTGTCGGCCAACGCGGGCACCGTGCCCGGATCGATCGCGTGCAGCCGGGCCAACGCCACTGCGCAGTCGGCGGTCAGCCGAGGACGGGCCGCAGCGAAGGTGTCGTCGCGCAGGATCTTGCGCGCGATCGTCTCACCATCGACGTGCTCGAGGATCATGAACGACGCACCGAGCGGACCATCGACCGCGTCTGCACCGGTCCACGACGCGATCACCGCCGGGACCGCAACCCGTCCGGCGTGCGCGGCGCGTAAGACGTCGACCTCGACCGTCATGTCACGCGCGTCTCCCCCGCGCTGGCGCTGCAGGATCAGTGGCCGGTCCCCTGCACTGAAGCTCCAGGTCTGACGTGATGCTCCGCCTGACAGCCGCTGGAGATTCGAGACGGGCGCGCCGCCGAGGGCCGTCGACAACGCTGCCGAGAGATCGGCGTCACTCATTGCGCCAGGCTGGCACAGGTGGGGGGTGGGTCAGCAGTTGGCGGCGACCGTCGGGGTCGGGTCCACGGCCGGGCCACCACCAGGATGGATCTCGAAGTGCAGGTGCGGCGTCGAGAAACGGGCATTGCCCGTGTCACCGACGTAGCCGATGACGGTTCCCTTGACGACTGCACCGAGTGTGGCATAGCTGTCGAGGTGGGCGTAGTAGTAGCGGTTGCCGTCATTGCCGGCGAAGGAGATCGTGCTCCCGCCGAGCGTGTTCTGCTTGGCCGTCGCCACACCGTCGACGATCGCGACGATCTGGGTGCCACGAGCGCTGATCATGTCGACACCCTGATGCAGCCGACCACCCGAGCGGGGCTGGCCGAACGTGTCCGATGCCACGTACGCATTGAGGTAGCCCCGATTGGCTCGCTCGATACGTTCCGAGAGCCAGCCATCCTGAGCGACGGGCGGTTCCTCATCCGCGAT
>JANXUX010000160.1 GCA_025351965.1 Actinomycetes bacterium
CGGCCGTGGTCCGCCCGGGCACGACCGACGAGGTGGCCGACATCGTCCGCTGGTGCCGTGCAGCCGGCGTCGCCATCGTCGCCCAGGGCGGCAACACCGGGCTCGTCGGCGGCGGCGTACCGACCGCAGGAGAGCTGGTCGTCAGCCTCCGGAGGATGGATGCCATCGACGCAGTCGATGTCGCTGCCCGGCAGGTGACCGCACAGGCTGGAGCGACGCTGGCCGCGGTCCGGATGGCCGCCAATGCGGTCGGCCTCGCCTATCCCATCGACCTCGGCGCGCGTGACAGCGCGACGATCGGCGGCACCGTCGCCACCAACGCCGGTGGCCTGAACCTGATCCGCTACGGCGGCACGCGCGATCAACTGGTCGGCGTCGAGGCGGTGCTCGGCACCGGCGACGTCGTCCGCCGGATGAGCGGACTCGTCAAGGACAACACCGGCTACCACCTGCCGTCGTTGCTGTGCGGCAGCGAGGGCACGCTCGGAATCGTCACCGCGGTACGACTCGCCCTCCAGCCCCGCTATGCGCACCGCGTGACGGCGCTGCTCGCCTTCGCCGATGTCGACGATGCGGTCGATGCCGTCGCCCGGCTGCGCGCGTCGATCGACACGCTCGAGGCCGCCGAGCTGTTCCTCGATGCCGGTGTCCGTCTCGTGTGCGACGCCTTCCAGCTGCGCCCGCCGTTCGCAGAGGGCCACCCCGTCTATGTCCTGGTCGAGGCTGCCGACCACCACGACCCGACGCCCGAGCTGGCTGCAGCCGTCGCCGGGCTCGCCGGTGTGGAGGACGCGGCGGTGGCCGAGAACGAGAACCGCAGCGCCGCACTGTGGCGCTACCGCGAGGACCATACGCTCGCGATCGGCTCGCTGGGCACGCCGCACAAGCTCGACGTCACCGTTCCGATCGGGCGGCTGGCCGGGTTCGTCAGGGACATTCCCGGCATCGTCGCCCGGAAGTCGCCGGAGGCAACGACGTGGCTGTTCGGGCATGTCGGTGACGGCAACCTGCACGTCAACGTCACCGGGCTGGCCGAGGACGACGAGTCGGCGGACGAGGCCGTGTTCGAGCACGTCGCCACGCTCGGCGGCAGCATCAGTGCCGAGCACGGCATCGGAACTGCCAAGAAGCGCTGGCTCCACCTCACCCGCAGCGAGGCCGAGATCGGCGCGATGCGGGCGATCAAGGACGCCCTCGACCCCGACGGCATCCTCAACCCCAACGTGCTCCTGCCCTGATCCGATCCCGCGGGCGTGGCACGGGACGCACGCATTCCGGGAACGCGGGCGCCCAGGAAGACCTGCGCCCGGGAGACCTGCGCCCGAGAAGACCTGCGCCCGAGAAGACCTGCGCGAGGATGGGTCCCATGCGCTATCGACGTCTCGGACGAACCGCCCTGCAAGTCAGCGAGCTGTGCCTCGGCACGATGAACTTCGGCCCTCAGACCCCGGAACCGGAGTCGTTCCAGATCATGGACCGGGCCCTGGAGCTCGGCATCAACTTCTTCGACACGGCCAACCGGTACGGCGGCAGCCTCGGACCGGGCGCGACCGAGGAGATCATCGGGCGCTGGTTCGCCCAGGGCGGCGGCCGGCGCGAGAAGGTCGTTCTCGCGACGAAGCTGTTCGGTGCGATGACGGAGTGGCCCAACGACGGCCGGCTCAGCGCGCGGCACATCCGCGCCGCCTGTGACGAGAGCCTGCGCCGCCTCCAGACCGACCACATCGACCTCTACCAGATGCACCACATCGACCGCACGGCCCCGTGGGACGAGGTCTGGCAGGGGATGGACACACTGATCCAGCAGGGCAAGATCAGCTACGTCGGCAGCAGCAACTTCGCCGGCTGGCACATCGTCCAGGCCAACGAGCGCGCCGCCGCCCGACACTCCCTCGGACTGGTCAGCGAGCAGAGCCACTACAACCTGCTGACCCGCACGATCGAGCTCGAGGTCCTGCCTGCGTGCCGGCAGTACGGCGTCGGGATGATCCCGTGGAGCCCACTCGCCGGCGGTCTACTGGGCGGTGTGCTCGGCACCGATCCGTCGTCTCGCCGCCAGACGCCGACCGCACTGGCCCGGATCGAGGAGATCCGCCCGCAGCTCGAGCGATGGGAGGCACTGTGCGCCGACCTCGGCGAACAGCCCGCTGCCGTGGCGCTCGCCTGGCTGCTGCACCAGGACGGCGTGACCTGCCCGATCATCGGGCCGCGCACTCTCGAGCAGTTCGACGGCGCATCACTCCGTGCCCTCGACGTCACGCTCTCGGCGGAGACGCTGGTCGCGATCGACGCGATCTTCCCGGGTCCCGGCGGCACCGCCCCGGAGGCCTATGCCTGGTAGCGAGACCCCGGAAACCTCGATCCCGGAAACCTCGACGCCGGTCCGGTTCGGCACAACCCGCGGCCGGTGGGTGCTCGCTGCGATGGTTCTCGGTTCGGGCATGGTGTCCCTCGACGCCACCGTGGTCAACGTCGCGCTCCCCCGGCTCGGCGAGGATCTGCACGCCGACTTCGCCGGGTTGCAATGGGTGGTCAACGGCTACACGCTCAGCCTCGCCTCGCTGATCCTGATCGGCGGCTCGCTCGGCGACCGGCTCGGCCGGCGGCGAGTCTTCGTCGTCGGCGTCGTGTGGTTCGCCGTTGCATCACTGCTGTGCGGCATCGCCCCCAACGTCGGCTCCCTCGTCGCCGCCCGCGCCCTGCAAGGCGTCGGCGGCGCCCTGCTCACTCCCGGCAGCCTCGCGATCCTCCAGGCATCGTTCCATCCCGACGACCGGGCCAAGGCCATCGGCGCATGGTCGGGACTGGGTGGCGTCACGACGGCGATCGGGCCGTTTCTCGGCGGATACTTGGTCGATGCGGCGTCTTGGCGCTGGATCTTCCTGCTCAACCTGCCGCTCGCTGCGGTTGTCGTATGGGTCAGCACCCGCCACGTCCCCGAGAGCCGTGACGCCACCGTGGTCGGTCGGCTTGACTTCCCCGGAGCATTCATCGGTGCGATCGGCCTGGCCGGCAGCACGTGGGGCCTGATCGAACGGTCGTGGCTGATCGGGCTGTCGGGCGCTGTCGCGTTCATCGTCTTCGTCGTGATCGAGGCCCGCCGCCGCAACCCGATGTTGCCGCTCGGTATCTTCCGTTCACGCCAGTTCTCGTCAGCGAACCTCGTGACGCTGTTCGTCTACGCCGGTCTCTCGGCCGTGCTGTTCATGATCGGCCTCGTCCTGCAACAGGCGCTCGGCTACTCGCCACTCGAAGCCGGCGCATCGACGTTCCCGATCACCATCATCATGCTGACGTTCTCGGCGCGGGCCGGAGCACTCGCGCAGCGGATCGGCCCGCGCTGGCCGATGACCATTGGTCCCGCCATCATTGCGTGTGGTCTGCTCGCGATGACCCGCATCGAACCCGGGCGCAGCTACGGCCTGACGGTGCTGCCCGCTGTCGTGCTGTTCTCCGCCGGCCTCGCGCTCACCGTCGCACCCCTCACCGCCACGGTGTTGGCCGCTGCCGACGCCTCCCACGCCGGGGTGGCGTCAGGCGTCAACAACGCCGTTGCCCGCATCGGTGGCCTGCTCGCCGTCGCGTCGATCCCGCTCGTGGCCGGCTTCAGCCCGGTCGCCGACGTCACGCCCGGTGAGCTCGTCGACGGCTTCCACACCACGCTCATCGCTGCGGCGGTGCTCGTCGCGATCGGCGCCGTGTTGTCGTTCCTCGGCATCCGCTCGAACGTGCTCCAGGGTGGAATGCCCGACAACCCGACGGCCGTCGAGAACGTCGGGCGAACGGCCACTGCGGCACCGACGCCTCGCCGCTGAGGGCCTTCAGCGGCGACTGAGCGCGCCAAGCAGCCGTCCACAGCAGCCGTCCACAGCAGCCGTCCGGACCGGACGAACGCCCGGACGCACCCCCGGACGCAATGCCCAACGCAGTACCGTACATCGGTGAAGAAGAGCTCGATCTACCTTCCCGAGGCGCTCAAGGAGGCGCTCGCCGAGGCCGCCCGACGTGTAGGACGCTCCGAGGCGGACTGCATCCGCGCTGCGATCGAGACGGCCGTCGACCAGAGCCGCGTCGGAAATCGATCGACGATGCTGCGGTTCATGTCGTCGAGCACCTCGACCGAGCCGAGATCGTGGTCTTCGTGACCCTCGGCAATCCAGGCATGTTCTCGGTGTTCCCTGCGATCGCTACAGCGGCCTCCCGGTGAGCAGATCGGAGCGGCGACCGACGACGCCGTCGATGCGGCGAGCTTTCTGGCGTGCCTGGCCGCCCCATCGCCGAGGCGGGCCGTCGTGACGTTGCTGTCGGGGCCGGACGCGGCGCCGCGGACCTGCTCACCCGGCGCGGCCATCCGGCATTGCGTTGCCTCCCCATCCCGGTCAGGTCTTTCTCGTCGGACCGCTTCGCAGTCGGCGAGGTCGCCGAGCGGGCAGCACGGCTGGGGTCACCGGGCGGTCGGCTACTCGTCCCCACGCGCTGCACGAACCGGGTGTGCGTGTCGATCGTGACGACGGCCGCTGCGTCTGATCCACGACCATCGATCAGCTGAGCCCCACGCCGCGCTGACGGGCGTCAGCGAACCGAGCAACGGTCACCGAAGATGCTCGGCACCGTGCGCAGCATGATCCACAGGTCGACCCAGAACGACTGCTGATCGATGTATTGCACGTCGAGTGCGACCCGGCGGCGGACAGCCGCGGCATCGTTCAGGGGTCCGCGCGAGCCCTTCACCGCAGCCCAACCGGTCATACCCGGCTTGATCCGGTGTCGGTGGGCATACTCGGCGACGAGGCGGGCGGACTCGACATCGCCGGTCTTCATCCCGATCGCATGCGGGCGCGGGCCGACCAGCGACATCTCGCCCGAGATCACGTTGAACAGCTGCGGCAGCTAGTCGAGGCTCGATTTCCGCAGCAGCCGACCGACACGAGTGACGCGTTCGTCGTTCGCGGACACCTGGCGCTCGGCCGTGGCATCGGTGGCCTCCCGATGCATCGTGCGGAACTTCCACACGACGATCTCCTCGTTGTTGAAGCCATGACGACGTTGACGGAAGAAGATCGGTCCCGGGCTGTCCAGACGCACGGCAAGGGCGATCATGCCGAAAAGCGGCGCCAGCAGGATCGTCAACGGGATGCTGATCGCGAGGTCCTGCAACCGCTTCGCGAACGCACGGCGTTCACCGTCGACGGCGAAGTTGAGCGAGGCGAGCGGTGCGTCGGCGAGCTGCTCGATCGTCCCGGCGCGCATCGGATCGCCGTCGTTGTCGACGATCAGCGAGACGCGGTTCGGCAGCACGGCGAGCTGACCGGTGATCTGGCGGATGCGGGCCGTTGCGCTCGTGTCGACGGCGATCACGATCAGGTCGACGTACGGCGTGATCTTGTGGTTGTTCAGAGCGTCGATGTTGCCGAGCACCGGGACGCCGAGCAGGCCCATCGGGGACCGTTCGAGCCGGTCGTCGAAGATGCCGAGCAGATTGAGGTCGCGTCGCTGGAGGGTGGTGCGGATCAGTTCCTCGGCGTGTGCCGTCGCGCCGACGACGACCACATTCGGTGTCAGCCAGCCGGTCCGGCGCCAGTGACGGACCCACTGCCCCCAGACGACGTGCAGGACGACGACGCCGATCACGCATCGTCCGGCCCACATCGCCACGGAGCGCACCGCAGGACCTCCGCTGCCGGCAATGGTGTCGACGCCGACCGCCACCCCGAATGCAACGCCGGCGGCGGCGGCGACCCGCCCGAGATGGATCAGGGACCGCTCGGTGCGGCCGAAGGAGTACAGGCCCATCGAGCGCAGGCACCGGGCCAGGACATAGGAACCGGCGACGAACGGCGCGACCTGGGCAATGGTGGTCCGGAGCAGACCGGCGCCGTAGCCACGTTCGACCGTGACGATGGTGGCCGCAGCGATCAGGAAGAGGTCGACGGCCCGGAACGTGTGCGAGCGGAGGCGGATCGCGTTGCGCTTGCGGACGCTGAGCAGTTGCTCGGGACGGAGCGGGCCACGGATGTGGGCGCGCTCGACCAGTTCGTCCTGCCGCTCCGGGGTCCATCTCTCGTTCATCAACATCGCACGGCCGCCAGCTCTGTCGAAATCCGGTAGCACAGCACCGAACGTGGATCACGGTATTCCTTCATCGGTCACGGGCCACCAAAGCCGAGCGGCCTTGACGAATATCAGACGAAACGCAGATGGTTTCCCATCACATCGGCCGTCCGTGCTCGATCAGCCGGCTCAATGCGACCAGATCGAGATGCTCCTCGATGGCGTCGGCAATCCGGTCGAAACGCGACCGGCGGGCCGCAGCGAAGCTCACTCCGGCGGCCGCGAATCGACGCCCTCGGCGAGCGCCGAGGTCGGTGAGGAACTGCGTCCGGAAGCCATCGTCTCGAACAACCCGTGATAGGTGGTGCCGCGGATGCTGCCGTCCGGGGTGATTGCCCCCTCGAAGCCGCCGTCGACCGGGATCCAACCCGGGCCGGCGACCGTCTCCTTCGAACCGGGGATCGCGACCAGGTCTGCGCCGCCGATCGCGTGAGCCGAGGTGACGTGCGGACCGACACCCCCGGCTCGATCGCCAAGGCGTCGACGTCGGTGTAGTTCGAGATCTGCGGGAGAAGGACCACGACCACGTCGAGCGGGTCACCGATCGGCGGACCGGCCGACGGGTAGGGCACGTCGAGGGCCAATGAGTCCTCGCCGTCGAACCACCGGTCGCGCAGCATCGGCACCACGCCGAGCGTCGGGACCCCGCAGCGCCGGCGGAGCATTTCCATTCCGTCACCAAGCAGAGCAGGGTCGCCGCGGAAGCGGTTGATCACGAAGCCCTGGACCAGCGGTCGCAGGTCGGCGGGGAGAAGATCGACGGTGACGTGCAGGTGCGCGAAGACCCCGCCACGGTCGATGTCGCCGACGACGATCGCCGCCATCGGCTTCCTTGGCGATGCGAAGGTTGACTGGGCTCCAGCAGAGCCCGGCCGATGTCGTCCCCGTCTCGGGTCACGAAGCTGTTCAGCGCCATGCTCTGGGCCTTGAGCGGAGCGACCGAGATGCCGTTTCGGGCGAGTAGCCGGCATATTCCGGTGACCAACGTGGACTTGCCGGCGTCGCTCGTGCAG
>JANXUX010000167.1 GCA_025351965.1 Actinomycetes bacterium
CGGTCAGTTGCCGCCCTTGCGGAGGCGCTTGCTGGCTTCGTTGAGCCGCTTCTTCTCGTCCGATGTCAGGCCGTCCATACCGACCAGGGCGATCTTGTCGAGAATCGTATCGACCTCGGCTTGATCCTGCATCGGTCGGTAGACGGGCGTGGTCGGCCACGGGCCGTCGACGACGACCTGACTCCCGCCGCCGGAGCCGCTGCTGGACACACCGCGCACAGCTTTGCGCCGCTTCTTCGCGCCGCCGCCGCTGCTGCTGCTGCTGCGGCGGCCGGGAAGCTTGATCTGGGGTAGCCACTGGAAGTCGTTGATCATCCCCATACTGCGCGCCGTCCACACCGCGACGATGATCGAGGCCAGGTAGACGATGAGCACCTCGGACTGCCGATCGCCGAGCAGCTGGAGGATGTCCACGCCGACGATGACCACGGCGAGGATCCACGCCGGGATACCGAAGAAGAACGGCATCTTCGGGTTCTCGCAGACGAACACGACGAAGATCGCGATCTCCAGCGCACGGATGCCGGCGCTGTTCACATCGAGACCGGTGGCCAGGAGTGCCGGCAGCACGGTGATCAGCCCGATCAGCCAGAGGTAGCGCACTCGTCCGAGCTGCGACTCGATCCGGCTGCCGAGGTACCAGAAGATTGCCACGGCGATGACGGCGGACAGGCTCGGCGAGTTGGCGAACGGCCAGGTGAACAGCCGCCAGATCTGGCCCGCGCGCACGTCGCCGGCGAGGAGCACGAGGGGGTCCAACGAGGCCGGGTTGGCGGCGTAGGCAAAGAAGCTGAGCACGCACGCGAACGCGACGATGACGGTCGTGGTGACGTCGATCGAGCCGAGACGGAACCAGGGATCGGTGCGGTCGCGGCTGGATGGCATGGAGAACCGGTAGCGGCCAGGCATTACCCCTGAGCCTAGCGCTGACGGGTGCTCTCTCCCCGTCGAGCAGCTGGTCCGGCGGCCAGCGTCTGCTCCCGACCGACACCCCTATGATCGAATCACCATGGTGAAGCGCCCGCCGACCGGAACCATCCCCGAGGGACCCGGCTCGTACCAGTTCAAGGATGGCGAAGGGCGGGTCATCTACGTCGGTAAGGCATCGAACCTGCGTCAACGGCTGGGCAACTACTTCCAGGACCCGCGCAACCTGCACGCGCGCACGGCGCAGATGGTGCTGACCGCGGAGACCGTCGAGTGGATCGAGGTCCGCAACGAGGTCGAGGCGCTGATGCTCGAGTGGACGCTGATCAAGCAGTACCGGCCGCGCTTCAACATCCGTCTGCGCGACGACAAGAGCTACCCGTTCCTGGCTGTGACGTTGGACGAGGAGTACCCCCGGGCCCTGGTGATGCGCGGTCGCAAACGCAAGGGCGTGCGCTACTTCGGTCCGTACGCGCACGCGTATGCCATTCGTGACACGCTTGATCTGCTGTTGCGCAGCTTCCCGGTCCGCACCTGCAGCAACGGCAAGTTCCAGGAGCACCAGCGCATCGGCCGGCCGTGTCTGCTCTTCCACATCGAGAAGTGCAGCGGACCCTGCGTCGGCGAGATCGACAAGACGCAGTACCTCGAGCAGGTCGGCGAGCTGTGTGACTTCCTCGACGGCGACACCGACGAGATCGTCCAGCGGCTCGAGGCCGACATGCGTGCTGCGGCCAAGGAGCTGGAGTTCGAGCGCGCCGCGCGGCTGCGCGACAGGTGGACCGCCGTGCTGCGGGCCATCGAGAAGCAACAGATGGTCGGCGAACGCAGCGAGGACATCGACGTCATCGGTCTCGCCGAGGACGAGCTCGAAGCTGCGGTGCAGGTCTTCTACGTGCGCAAAGGTCGCGTCGTCGGGCGCAAGGGCTTCGTCGTCGACAAGGTCGAGGATCTCAGCCCGGGCGGGCTGGTCGACCGGATCATGGAGGAGATGTACGGCGACGAGCCGCCGCTCGGCATCCCCAAGCAGGTGCTCGTCCCGGTGGACCCCGAAGACGGTGCGACCTACGAGGAGTGGCTGAGTCACCTCCGCGGCTCGCGTGTCCAGATCCGTGTGCCCCAGCGCGGTGACAAGCGCGACCTCCACGAAACGGTCACGCGCAACGCCAAGGAGGAGTTCACCCGCCACCGTCTCCGACGCGCCGCCGACCACAACACCCGCAGCCGGGCGCTGACCGAGCTGCAGGACCTGCTCCATCTGCCTGAGGCGCCGTTGCGCATCGAGTGCTACGACATGGCCCACATGCAGGGCACCGACTACGTGGGCTCGATGGTCGTGCTCGAGGACGGGTTGCCGAACAAGCGCGAGTACCGACGGTTCAAGATCAAGACCGTCGCCGGCAACGACGACTACGCGGCGATGGAAGAAGTGCTCACCCGCCGGCTCACGGCCTACCTCAACGAGCGTGATCAGCCGGTCAACGAGCGCGGAGATCGACCGGGCAAGTTTGCCTACCCTCCGCAGCTCCTCCTCGTCGACGGTGGTAAGGGTCAGCTCGCCGTGGCCGAGCGGGTTGTCAAGAAGCTCGGACTCGAGGACGAGATCCCGCTGGCATCGCTGGCCAAACGGTTCGAGGAGGTGTACGTGCCCGGCCGCAGTGAGCCGATCAACGTGCCCCGGGGCGGTGAGGCGCTGTTCATGCTCCAGCGGATCCGTGACGAGGCCCATCGCTTCGCCAACACGTTCCACCGCGAGTTGCGCGGTAAGCGGATGACGAAGAGCTCGCTCGACGACATCCCGGGCCTCGGCGAAACCCGCAAGGCCCGCCTGTCAAAGGAACTCGGGGGAGTGAATGCCGTCAAGAAGGCGTCGCTCGACACACTCACGTCGTTGACCTGGCTGCCCGAAGCCGTGGCCGAGGCGGTCTACGCCAAGTTCCACCAGGGCGATGCAACCGCGGCGACGGACCCGGACGGGCCCGTCGCCTGAAGCCGGGTCAGTGCGCTGCCTTCACCGGCGGCTCGACATCGTTCATCTTGTTGTGGCGCATGCTGAGCACGATCGCTGCAACGAGCATCAGGACGATGACTGCCAACGACAGGTAGGTGTTGACGTGCACCCAGTGCGAGATGGTCATCTTGATGCCGACGAACACGAGAATGCCGCCCAAGGCGTGGGAGAGGTAGAAGAACTTCTCCTTCGCGTTGGCGAGCAGGAAGTACATCGCCCGGAGACCGAGGATCGCGAAGGCGTTCGACGAGAGCACGATGTACGACTCGTGGGACACCGCCAGGATGGCCGGCACCGAGTCGACCGCGAAGATGATGTCGGTGACCTCGATGACCACGAGCGCGGCGAACAGCGGGGTGGCGGCGCGCTTGGCGTTCTGACGGGTGAAGAACTTGTGACCGTCGAACTCCTTGGTGACCGGCATGATCCGCTGCAGGAGGGCGAGACCGTGGGTGGCCTCCTCCTGCTCGTCCTGGTTGCGGTGGCGGAAGATCTTGACACCGGTGTAGATCAGGAACACACCGAAGAAGAGCAACACCCACCAGAACTTGGTGATCAGCGCAGCACCGAGCACGACGAACACCGCCCGAAGGGCGAGGGCACCGAAGATGCCCCAGAACAACACGCGGTGCTGGTACTTGAGCGGAATCGCCATCGAGGTGAACAACATCGACCAGACGAAGACGTTGTCGACGGACAGAGACTTCTCGATCAGGTAACCGCTGATGTATTCGCCGAAGGCGGCGCCGCCGAACTGGATGGCGATGAACACCGAGAAGCTGAGACCACAGGCGATCCAGATCGCTGATTCGGTCAAGGCCTCACGGGGTGATGGCTCGTGGTCGTCGCGGTGGCGAAACAGATCGATCGCGAGCATCGCCGCGATCAGGACGCCGAGCAGAGCCCAACACCACGCAGGGACGTCGAGGTCGACGAAGTTCTCGCGACTGGTGGCGGCGAGGATGGAGGTGGACATGTCTGACGGGTCTCCTGTTCAGCACCCGAGGGTGCCGGTGACAGGAGGTCTTCCCCACCCGCGAGCGGGTGAACGTGCCGGTCCGAGAGTATGGCTCGAACGTGCTGACGACAACGTTGCTGACGGGGTACTCCCCTCCAGCCCGCCACGATACCGGACGGTGGGGGACCTGCGGCGCGTCCCGTACGCTGCACCCATGTCCGACCACGACCTTCCCGAAGCCGACTTGTGGGAGGTGAATGCCGGCTGGTGGATCGATGGGTTCACCGATGGCGCCGACCCGGAGTACGAGGAACAGATCCTGCCGATGGCCGCAGCCGAACTTGCCGGGGCCAAGCGGGTGCTCGACGTCGGCTGCGGCGACGGACAGATCAGCCGATTGGCGATGACGATCGGTGCCGAGACCGTGATCGGCATCGATCCGACGTGGAACCAGTTGACCGTCGCCAAGGCGCGCGACGGGGGAGCGGTGTACGCCCGGTCCGGGGCAGCAGCGATGCCGTTCCCGGACGGTGCGTTCGACGCTGTCGTGGCCTGCTTGGTCTTCGAGCACATTCGCGACGTCGACGATGCAATCGCCGAGGTCGCCCGGGTCCTGGAGACCGGC
>JANXUX010000185.1 GCA_025351965.1 Actinomycetes bacterium
TGGCCACCCGACGGATCCCTGTTTCGTTCGCCAAGCGCCAGGTCGGTCGCCGCATGTACGGCGGGCAGAACACCTATATCCCGCTGAAGGTCAACCAGAGCGGCGTCGTCCCGATCATCTTCGCCAGCTCGGTGCTGCTGCTACCGGTGCTGCTCACAAACGTGCTCGGCTCGGGCGAGGGTTGGCGCGGCTGGATCACCGACAAGGTGAACCGGTACATCGTCAACAGCCAGAACGTCGCCTACGCCATCATCCTTGCGGTGTTGATCGTGGCGTTCGCCTACTTCTACGACTCGATCGCATTCGACCCGATTCGCCAGGCTGATCAGATCCGCAAGCAGGGTGGATTCATCCCGGGCATCCGTCCCGGGGCCCAGACCGAGCGGTACCTCGCCAAGGTGGTCAACCGCATCACCCTTCCCGGTGCGTTGTTCGTGGCCGTGATTGCGCTGTTGCCGTACATCCTGTTGTGGATATTCGGCGTCAAGAACTTTCCCTTCGCGGGAACGACGGTGCTCATTGCGGTTGGCGTAGCGCTCGAACTGATGCGTCAGATCGATAGTCAGCTCACGCTTCGCAACTACGAGGGTTTCCTGAAGTAGCCCGCGCGATGATCCCGGGCGCACGGCTCATCATTCTCGGTCGACAGGGCGCGGGTAAAGGCACCCAATGTGTCCGACTGTCGCGACATTTCGTGGTTCCGCATATCTCGACCGGCGACATGCTTCGCGCTGCAGTGCGTGAGAAGACTCCGCTCGGCCTCGCGGCGAGAGCGGTGATGGACGCCGGCAGTCTGGTCGGCGACGACATCATGGTCGGCATCGTCCAAGAGCGGCTCGACCGAGACGACGCGCGGACGCGTGGCTACATCCTCGACGGCTTCCCGCGCACGGTTCCCCAGGCCGTCGCGCTCGATGCGATCACCGAGACACGCCCGCTGACGGCCGTGATCGATCTCGACGTCCCGCGCGACCTTGTCCTCGAGCGGCTGTCAGCACGTCGGGTCTGTCGCGACTGCGGCACCAACTACATGGCCAAGGGCAGCGAGCGTCAGCCGTGGATCTGCGACGTGTGCGGTGGCGACGTCATGCATCGCGACGATGACACGCCCGACGCGATCAACAACCGCCTGGATCTCTACGAGGAGCAGACGGAGCCGTTGGTCGAGTTCTACGGCAGGACCGGCCGGCTCACCGTCGTCGACGGCGTGGCCACGCCCGACGTTGTGTTCGTCCGACTGACCGAAGCTGTGAACAAGGCTCGCAATCGCTGATGCGCCTGCGCGGTTCCACCATCTCCCGACGCACCGATGATCAGCTGCGACACATGCGCGCCGCCGGTCGCGTGGTCGCCGAGATGCATGAGTCGATCCGTGCCATCGCCCGGCCGGGCGTGACCACGCTGCGCCTCGACACCGTCGCGCGCGAGGTCCTGCAGCGCCGCAACGCAACGTCGAACTTCCTCGGCTACCACGGCTTTCCCGCCGTGATCTGCGCATCGGTGAACGAGGAGCTCGTCCACGGCATCCCTGGCGACCGCGTCCTCGACGAGGGTGATCTCATCTCGATCGACTGCGGCGCGATCATCAACGGCTGGCACGGCGACGCGGCGTTCTCGATCGAGATCGCGACGTCGACACCGTCCACGCAGCGGTTGATCACCACAGCCGAAGCCGCGCTCGATGCGGCCATTCGCCAGATGGTCGACGGCGGGCACTTGGGAGACATCGGCGCAGCGGTCGACAGCATTGTCTCTGCGGCCGGCTATGGCAGTCCCACCGACTACTGCGGGCACGGCATCGGCCGGGCGATGCACGAGGAACCCGACGTCGAGAACCGCGGCAGGCGGGGCAAGGGTCCGCTGCTCGAGGTGGGCGTGGTCCTCGCCATCGAGCCGATGCTGATCGGCGGCGGTCGCAACGACGTCGTCGAGCTCGACGACGGCTGGACCGTCGTCACCGCCGACGGCTCCCTCGCCGCGCACGCCGAACACACGGTTCTCGTCACCCCGAACGGCCCGGAGATCCTCACCCGTCTGTAACGACGAACGTCCCGGAGATCCCGTTGCCTCCGCTCACACAGACTGTGTGTGTCACAACAATCGTTGGACTTCGACCTCTGTGGTGACACAGTCGTTCTGTGTCACCGATGCGATGGTGGCGTTCTCTCTGCAGCTGGCGGGAGTCGTTGTGGGTGGGAGCTGGTGAACGAGACCGGAAAGATCCCTGCCCGGCAGAGCCGCCTTTGGTACATTCTCTGCCACGACAAAGTCGGCGCGAAGTGCCTGTGGGGGCTTTGCGTTCGGTATCGCAGGCGATAGCATTGCACCTCGGCCCATTCGGCTCCGCGCGCACGCGGGGACGACGAGCCGATCTGTCCCGTCGCTGTTGAGGAGGCTCCTCTGCCGAAGCCTAAAGAAGACGCCATCGTGCTCGAAGGCACCATTGTCGAATCGCTGCCGAACGCCATGTTCCGCGTCGAGCTCGAAAATAGCCACAAAGTGTTGGCGCACATCTCCGGGAAGATGCGGATGCACTACATCCGTATCTTGCCAGG
>JANXUX010000188.1 GCA_025351965.1 Actinomycetes bacterium
CGCGCCCGCTGATGGACGACCTGCTCGTCAACAAAGACCAGTACGACCTCAGCTCGATCTTCGCGATCTCCTCGACCGCTGCGCTGTTCAGTCAGAGCCTCAAGGACGCGTTCCTCGAGCACTTCGAGAACATCATCATCACCGACGCGATCGGCTCCAGCGAGGGCGGCGCGAACGGCATCTCCATCGTCACCAAGGGTGCCCCGGTGCAGGGCGGGCCCACCGTCACCGCGATCAAGGAGATGGTCGTGCTCGACGACGACCTGAATCCGGTCGGACCGGGGGTCATCGGCAGGCTGGCCCGCAGCGGGAATCAGCCGATCGGCTACTACAAGGACCCGGAGAAGACTGCGGCCACCTTCGTCACCGCGCCGAACGGTACCCGCTACGTCATCCCCGGCGACTTTGCCCGGATCGAGCACGACGGCACCATCACGCTGCTCGGCCGCGGGTCGGTCTGCATCAACTCCGGCGGCGAGAAGATCTTCCCGGAGGAGGTCGAGAACGCGCTGAAGAGCCACCCCGACGTGTTCGACGCCGTTGTCGTCGGCGTGCCCGACGAGCGCTTCGGCGAGACCGTGACGGCCGTTGTACACCTGCGTGACGGGGCGACCACGACCCTCGACGATCTCAAGGAGCACAGCCGCAAGCACATCGCCGGCTACAAGGTGCCCCGCCGGCTGACGACCGTGGACGCCATCGTGCGCTCGCCCGCCGGCAAGCCCGACTACCGCTGGGCCAAGGACATCGCCCTGGCCGCGCTCGCGGCCCAGACCGCAGCGGGCTGAGAACACCGCGACCGGTCAGATGGGCGTGCGCTGGGTGAGCACGCGGACGTTGTCGCGCATGATCAGTTGGCGGTCCGCTGCGGAGAACTTGTTCAGCTCGGGGATGTAGTCGAGCGGGTCGGGCATGCCCTCGATGTGCGGCCAGTCGCTCCCGAACAGGACCCGGTCGGCGCCCATGATCGCGGCCGTCTCGTTCGGGTCGTCCTCCCAGAACGGGTTGATCCACACGTTCTGCTAGAACAACTCGATCGGGTTCTGCGTGAAGTACCCGGGCATCCGGCCCTCGTAGCTCTTCAGCTTGCGCATCAGATCGGGCAGGAACTCCGAGCCGTTCTCGACCGACGCGATGCGCACGTTCGGGAAGCGCTCGAACAGCTTGTCGAACGAGAGCGTGATCAGGAAGTCGTACGCCGCACGCTCGATGTGGAACGCACGAACGTTGGGGCCGTAGCCGCCCGAGAACGACGAGGCGAAGCCGTCGACCGCATAACCGTTGGACGAGTAGCCGCTGTCACCGGCATGGATGACGGTGGTGATGCCGGCCTCGTTGACGCGTGCCCAGAATCCGTCGAACATCGGGTCGCTGACGCGGCGCGGGCCCGCAGCGGTGGTCGGCGCAGCGGGCCGCATCACGATGACGCGTGCGTCACGATCGAGCGCCCACTCCAGCTCCTTGATCGCCCACTCCGGGTCGGCGAGGGTGATGTACGGGGCGCCGTAGATGCGATTGTCATAGTTACAGCCCCAGTCCTCGTCGAGCCAGCGGTTGAACGCCGTGAACGTGGTGGTCAGCGCCTCGATGTCGTGCTTGAGGACTTCCTCGTACAGCACCCCCAGGGTCGGGAACATCCAGCACGCCTCGAGGCCCTGTCGATCCAGCTCCTTCACACGCGCCTCGGACCCGCGGTATGCGTCCGGAATCGGCTCGCGGTCCTTGAGCATGTCGAGCGGGTTCTTGCCGTTCGGGTTGCCGCGGAAGTACTCGTACATCGCGCCGGCCTTGGCGATCGGCGTGAACGTGGCGTTGACGACCGCTCGGCTGAGCTTGCCGCCCACGACGTGGTACTTGCGACCGTCGACCTCGGCCCACTGCACGCAGCGCGGCTGCATTGCTTTGGGCACGTGCCGGGTGAAGGCATCGAGGCCCTCGTAGTAGTGGTTGTCGGCATCGAAAGCGCGATACCCGAGATCTGCGTTGACGTACTCACCCATGAGTGCAAACGGTAGTACTCCTGGCCCGAAGAATCTGACGCAGCGTTAGATTTGCCCGATGGTCGACCCCTTTGCTCCGTCCCCCGCTCGTGCTGCGCTCGGAGCTGCCGTCCGTCGTCTCGCCCACGATGTCGTCGGCCACCAGCCCGACGACGCGATGTCGGAGGAGCTGACGACGGCGTTGACGTCGTACTCGGAGCGCATCGTGCCGGCACCGGCACGAGCACGGGCGAACTCGGGCTTCCACGAGCACTGGGAGAACCACGTCGCCGAAGGGGCACCCGTGGAGAGCTACGAGTACCGCCCGTTCTCGGGGGCCGCCAGCCCGTGGAGCGTCGACCCGGACATCCGCCGCGAGGGTGAGGGCGTGGCCGCGACGGTGCGGTTCGGTTCCGCTCACGAGGGCGCGCCGGGCCGCTGCCACGGTGGCATCGTGGCCGGGTTGTTCGACGACGTGTTGGGATCCGTGTTGAGCGTGACGGGCGATGGCGGCTTCACCGGCGAGCTGACGGTTCGCTACCTCATCGGCGTGCCGTTGCACGTCGACCTGACCATGCGCTGCCGGGTGGACCGACGTGAGGGGCGCAAGCTGTTCCTGCTCGGCGAGCTCGTGCTCGGCGACGACATCTACGCCACCGCGAAGGCGGTGTTCATCCGCCCGAGGGATGCGCCGACACAGTCGACCTTCGATCCCGCCTGACTCGATCAACCGGCTGTCGTCGCGTCAGCCCGAGGACGCTGCAGCAGTCGTCGAGTCGGCAGTCGCCGCGTCGGTTGTGGTCGTCGTCTCGCCGGCGGCGACGGCACTGAGGTCGACGTCGAAGAAGTTCGGCCGGTACTTCGCTGGTGCGTCGTCGGCACCGAGTGCGAGCGGGATCTGGGAGAGGCTGACGACGAGCTGACCGTTGACCGGATCCAGCCACGGCAGGACGAGCGCGTGATAGGTGACGATGTCGCTGGGATCGCCTCGCGGTGTCGCCGGCAACGTCAGCGCGGTGAGGTACGGGCCCCATGGGTCGGCGGCGACGTCGATCGTGATCGTGCTGCCGGTGAACCCGTCGACCTTGGTCGCCGACACCCACGTGCCGTTGATCACCGACGGCAGCATCGAGTTCTCCGTGAAGTTGCGGCTGGAAATGGGCGCGGCCTCGGCTGCGAACGCGCTCCAGTCGCTGCCGTTCCAGTACTCGGGCTCGTCGTCGAGGTGGCCACGCGGGACCCGGGCAAGGTACATACGCGTCGCCGAGTGCGGGCCATTGGCGTAGCCGCCCTCCAGGGCGAGGTTCTGCTGGTAGCTGTTCGCGAACAGGTAGCTCCAGTCCCCGTCGTCGACCACCGTGTAGCCGTACACCGGAGAGACCCCTGAGTTCGGGGCCGGCACGAACGAGATCCGCTCGAGCGACGCGAGATCGTACGTCGCCAACCACGTCACGGCCGGGTGCAGGGCGATGCCGTCGAGCGGCCCGCCGGTCTTGGGATCGCGGACCATCTCCATCCAGAACAGCTGCAGCGTGCCGTCACGCACCGCGCCACCCGCCGGCCAGAAGTAGTGGTCGAAGGTGATGTCACCGTTGCCCTGCTCGAACGACTCCACGTCGGTCGGTGTCCCGCGCTGCACGGACGTGAAGCATGCGCCGTCCTGGATGAGGGCCGAGCTGTTCGCGTAGTCCATGTGCGCGAACGAGGTCTGTCCGCCGTAGTAGTCAACGAACGTGTCCTGCAGCACCCACAAGTTGCGACCGTCACCGAGCGGGTAGATCCGAGGCCCGTCGAAGCCCTCGATCGCCCCGAGCGGTTGGGCGAAGAACGCCGCCAACCCGGCGGCGCTGAGGTCGGTCGCACAGCCGACGTCGGCCACCACGTACTCACTCCAGAGCGCGCTCCTCCAGTCGCCGCCGGCGCCGACGTGGGCACCTGTCGTGGACGCGGGCACCGTGGGCGATGTCGCGACCGGCACGGTCTGGGTCGCTGCGGTTGCGGGGGGCGTGGACGTGGTCGAAGTCGCGATGAGCGCCGGATCGGCGATCAACGCCTCACTGTCGAGATGGTCGGACGTGCCGCGCTCGAGGTACGGGCTGGTCAGCGCTGAGCAGAACAGCGCAACGAACACGACGCCGCGGACGACACCCGGCGTACGCCGACGATTTGCAGCAGGCGCGTGAACAATCGCTGATGTGGAGGCGTCGTCCATCGGTCTCCCATCGCAGTGTTCGGTCATCGAATCGAGGCCCCGCCCTTCGGTGCATCCAAGACGCCTGATCCCAAGACGCCTGGGTTGGGTCACAGTACCCATCCCCGTCAGCCCCCGCCATGCACCCAGCGCCCGCCACGCAACCTGAGCAGACGACGAGACACCCATTCCGTTACACAAATGTAACAAATGCTGCGTCATCGATCCTTCGCTGTGACCTCTAGCACACCGGACGGACCGCACTTACCACCACCACGAGGAGTTCACGATGCGTCGGATACCCAGCATGTTCATCAAGTCAGGCATCGCCGCCGGTACGGCAGCGGTGCTCCTGATCTCGTCCGGAGCGTCCGGATCCAGCTCGGCCACCAGTCGGCCGACGGATCTGCCGGCTGCTCCGTGCCCCTCACCGGACGGCAACCCGGTCGGCGATCAGATCTGCGGCGTCATCGCCAGCATCGTCCCCGAACAGTCCCTGCCATCGCTGCCACTCCCGACCCTGCCAGCAACCACGACGCACGCCGCGTCGGCGGGCACGACCGCCCCCTCCCCCGCTGCCGGCGCGCCTGCAGGACCGGCCGGGATGCCAGCACTGCCGACCGCACTCCCCGACCTGACCGCCCTGACCGGTGCGCTCACGAGCCTGTCCCCGTCCGGCACCGGTGGTACTGCGCCGGCGAACTCTGCACCCGACCTCACGCCAATCCTGGCGCCCGTGATCATCCCGCTCCTGCCGACCCTCGCCAAGCTGCCGGTCCAGGTGCCCCTCGCCCCGCCGGCCACGCCGTCGATCACACCCACCGCCGATGGCGGCGTGGTCATCCACGTGCCGATCGACCTGTGCGTCGGCGTGCTCACTCCCGCCAACTGTGCACCGACCAACGACAGCGTCCCGACCAACGGCAGCGTTCCCACCAACGGCAGCGTCCCGACCAACGGCAGCGTTCCGACCAACGGCAGCGTCCCCACCAACGGCAGCGTTCCCACCAACGGCAGCGTCCCGGCCGGTGGTGGCGCCGGCAGCTCCGGAGCCGTCCCGCTCGGTTCGACCAGCTGCGAAGCCACGAACAACAGCGTGCCGACCGAGAATGCTGAGACGCACACCCAGAACGGGCCGGCTCGTACCAACGCCAGCGTGCCCGACACCACACCGACCACCGCTGCTGCGGCAACCAACGCCAGCGTCCCCGCAGCCGATGCTTCGGCCGGCGTGGCTGCCAGTTGCGCCCCCGTCGCCGACAGTGGCGCCTCGACGGCCCGCCCGGCAGCCAGCGCACGTGCGGCATCCGGCTCGGGCAGTCTTCCGATCACAGGCCTCAGCCTGATCGCTCTGCTTCTCGCCGGTGGTGCGACGTTGTCCTGGGGCGTGGTGGCCCGGCTCGTCGCCTCGCGGAAGTTGGCTCGTACAGCAGCTTCTTGACCCTGGCGGGACAAGCGGGCGACGACGTCGAGCGGCGTCGTCGCCCGCTCCGTCGCGTC
>JANXUX010000077.1 GCA_025351965.1 Actinomycetes bacterium
GAGAACGGACCGGTTCTGCCGCACCGTCGTTGGTGACCAACCGTCGACAGCGGTCGCGAACCATGCCTCGAACAGTTCGCTCATCGTCGAGCGGGCCCCGACCGCCCGAACGCAACGAACCCGCACGACCATCTCCGCCAACTCACGCTCGGCGTCGCTCCTGTTACCCCGAACTGTGATCGACCGGTCGATCCGTCGACCCGTCTCCGGGTCCACACCCACATAGGCACGCAGCTCCCACGATCCTGCACTTCTCTGACGAATAGATCCATCCATCAACCAAGCGTCCCAAACGTGGGCAACCCCGTGGGCACGTGGGCAACGAACATCAAGCCAGCGGCCCTAAAAAGGCCGCTGAGCTGGTGTTTCTTAGAGCGGATGACGAGATTCGAACTCGCGACCCTCACCTTGGCAAGGTTGTGGTCACCGTCCGTACAGTCCGTCTACTACTACGCAGTACTCCACAGTCCGCAAAACCGTCCGGGAAATCCGTCTGTTCCGTCCAGTTCGTATACCGGTCTACCATCACACGCGCGCTATGTGCGCGTCAGCTTGCCTTGCGGACGACTGCGTGGCCCCTACGGACCATCTTGGCGATTGACCGGTTCTCGGTCAGCCACGACGGTGGCGGGTGGCGAGATAGTCGTCGGCCCATGCGCGAGTGCTGCGCCATTGTCCGTCCGGCCCTTTTTGGGCGCGGAGGCGACCCCGGTTCGCTGCAGTCCGCAACGCTCCTTCGTTGACGTCACTGCCAGCGAGTGCTGCGAGAGGTACGAGCCGGTTCGGTCCAGCGACCGCCGGAACAATGAATCGGTACAGGTTGTCCATCACGGCTCGGGCCAGCATCTCGCCCAACGGCCCAGGGTCACCGGCGTCAGCGGACCGGAGCGCCTTGAGATATTTGGTGCGGTCTCGTTTGTAGATGATCGCCGGGGCGTACCCGAGGCGGACCAGCACCAGGTTCAGAAGGAGACGGCCAGTGCGCCCGTTCCCGTCGAGGAACGGGTGGACGCGCTCGAAGTGGTTGTGTGCTCGTGCGAGCGTTTCGATCGGCCGGCTGGCCTGGGCGACGTCGTTCAACGCGTCGACCCAATCTCGTACCGCATTTGGTACGTCAGGCCACGGCGGTGGTGTCATACCGCCGGGAAACGGTTGTATGTCGTGCTCGCGGAAGCTGCCTGGCCGTTCTCGGTCGGTGGCGTTGGGATGTGGCGCGACACCCCAGACGGGTGTCAGCGCCATCGCGTGCACTTCGCGAACTTCCGTGATGGTGAGCAGTTCTCCGGTCGTCCAGGCACCCGGTTCGAGAGCTTGGCCGTAGACCCATTGCGCAGCGTCCGCGTAGCCGCGCACCTCCATGTACTCCTTCAGTTCTTTGTCACCGACCGCAAGTCCTTCGGCGAGGAGCCGTTCAACCTGTCTGAGAACGAGCGTGTTGCCTTCGATCGCGGTCGAGTGGTGCGCTTCTTCGAACCAGATCGTCGTCCAGATGCCTTCAGCTTCGACCGGGCTCGGGAGGCCGCCCATCCGGGTGCGAAGCTCGTCGAACGCTTCATCGAGACGGTTGTAGATGTCTTCGCGACGTAGGCGCCCTGCCATGGTCTCTCCAAGTTGTACGTTGAGCCTCAAATAACCGTACCGTACAACTTCGACCAAGTTGCGCGCCGCTTCCCCAAAAAATCGAACCGTACAATTTCACTCAAAGCAGCGGCTCACTCCGCTGATACCGGGGACGATCCGGGATGAGGCGCGGTCACCCGATCTCCGCTGGTTGCATTTGTAGGTTGCACATAGAGCGGTCGGGTGCATGAGTATGTGATGCCCACCATCCAACATGATGCTGTCATTTTCGAACCCACACCCGAGGATCGTGTTGCAGCCGAGCACGTCGCCGAACTCATCACTCCCGCGTCCATGGGTTCGCTCGCCGGCACAACAGCGACCGCCGGACCTGATCCGGACGGCACCGTGTTCGAGTTCGTCGTGCAACTCGCTACCCGTGCGATCGCCGACCTCGCCGCCGGCCGCACGATCGCCTTACACATCATCGCCTGAAGCGGGTTTATCGCCAGCGGACGCGGCGACGCTGCTCGGGGTGTCGCGCCAGTTCGTTGACCGCCTGATCGCCGACGGCAAACTCACCCACCGATACAAGCCCGGATCGAAGCATCGGATCATCTCGATCACCGA
>JANXUX010000267.1 GCA_025351965.1 Actinomycetes bacterium
GGTCTTGCCGGTTCCGGCAGGGCCCTCGACGAGCACGGGCTTGCCAAGGCGGTCGGCCAGGAACACCACACCGGCGATCCCTTCATCGGCGAGGTAGTTCTCTTCGCGAAGGCCATCGCGGACGGACTGGACGGACTCGAAACGGGGTGCCATACGGCACGCACCTTACCGGCAGGTCGACCAGCGCCATCAATTGAGTGACCAGCATGAATTGGGTCACGCGGCACGCTCCGCAACCCCTGCCCTACGATACCTGCGTGGATCGCGGGCCCCTTGGTGATGACATCGACCGGTTCATCGACGCAGTCTGTCGAGATCTCGGGGAACTCTCACGCAAGGGTGACGACGTGCACCGCCCCGATGTCGTGGTCGAGGCAGGGAACATCGTCGCCGCGGCGATGGCCGCCGACGGCCGGTTGAGTGACGACGAGTCGTGGGCATACGTCACCGGGATCGGGATGATCAGCGAGCCCGCCGTGGTGGGCACGCCGGCGGAACTGCGCGCCGGTGGCGTCTTCACCGACAAGGCGGCCTGGGTCGAGACGCCATCGGTGCTGTTCGACCTCCTGGTCCGCGCCGATGCGAGAGACGGCACGACGCGCAGCCATCGCTACCACGATCGCGCCCTGCGCCTGTGCCGGGCCACGATCGCCATCGACCTCGTCACATCCCCGGCCGAGCTCGACGTGATCGAGGCGTTCCGGCACACGATGCTGGACAGGTTCGACGCCAACGGTGTGCGCCGGCCGGGACAGGCCAGCGTCACGCCGACGAACAGCGACCGCCCGAACGCCGGCGGCCCGAACGCCGGCACCCCGGCCGCCGGCAGTGCGACGCCGGGCTCGTCTACGGTCGGACAGCCGGCGAGGGCCACCGAGAAGACCGCAACTGCGCCGGCACCAGAGCCCAAGCTGCCGCCCGTGCGCACGATCACCGAGTTGCTGGCCGAGCTGGACGCGCTCACTGGGCTGCGCTCGGTCAAGGACGAGGTCGCCCGGCTGACCAGCCTGCTCCAGATCCAAGCGCTCAGGGCCGAGCGTGGCTTGCCGACGCTCGAGACCAGCCATCACCTCGTGTTCACCGGCAACCCGGGTACGGGCAAGACGACCGTGGCGCGTCTGCTCAGTCAGATCTACCGCTCCGTCGGTGTGGTGTCCAAGGGTCAACTCGTCGAGACCGATCGATCGGCGCTCGTGGCCGGGTTCGTCGGCCAGACCGCGACCAAGACGATGGCGGTGCTGCAGAGTTCGCTCGGTGGGATGCTGCTGATCGACGAGGCCTACAGCCTGGCCCGAGGTGGCACCGACGACTTCGGGCGCGAAGCCATCGACACGCTCGTCAAGTTCATGGAGGACAACCGCGACGACATTGGAATCGTCGCCGCCGGTTACCCCACTGAGATGCAGGACTTCATCGACACCAACCCGGGTCTGAAGAGCCGCTTCACGCGCACGATCGACTTCGCCGACTACACCGACGACGAGCTCGTCACGATCTTCGAGTCACTCGGCGAGAAGAACCACTACCTACCCTCTGACGACGCGGTCACCAAGCTGCGCGCCCTACTCGCCGCGCAACCCCGTGACCGCGGTTTCGGCAACGCCCGGTTCATCCGCAACGTCTTCGAGGAAGCAGCCGGCCGCCAGGCCCAGCGCCTCACCGCACTCGAGGACCCGACGGACGAGCAGCTGACCACACTGATCGCCGACGACCTGCCCCCGATCGGCGGCCCGCTGTGACCGTCAAGCGCCTGCTCGCCTTCCTCGGCGCGGTCGCCTTGATCGTCGGCGCCGTGTTCTTGCGCGACGCGCTCGACAACCGCTCGTCCGATGCGACCGACACGACGAACAAGCCGGCCGGGCGAACCGTGACCGTCGTGTGCAGCACCGAGTTCAGGGCGTTCTGCGACCAACTCGACACGAAGAAGTTCATCGTGACGGTCGAGCCTGCCGGCGCCACGCTCGACCGACTGTCCGCGTCGGGTGCCGTCGCCCCCGACGCATGGATCACCCTCGATCCGTTCCCTGGGATGACCGACGTCCTGCGCAACGTCGACACCCTGGCGCCGCTGTCCCCCGACGTCGTCGCCGTTGCCGCTGACGTACCAGAACTCGCCGTGACGGCGACCCGATCCGACACGCTCGCCCTGGGCTGTTCCGGACGGTCGGTCTGGAACTGCATCGGTGGTGCAGCTGGACTGCAATGGAGCACGCTCAGCGCTGATGCCACCAGCGGGCCCGTCCTGCCCGGGATCACAGACCCCGCCACAGAGGCATTCGGGCTGGTCAGCTTCGCCAACGCAGTCGGCGGATACTTCTCCAACCCAGCACTGGACACCAGCTCGTGGACCGATGCCGGGTTCCGCGCCTGGATGCGCACCGTGAGCGCCGGTGTCAGGGTCACGGTGCCGGGAACGACGCCGCTCGACACGATGCTGGTGCGCAAGACCGAGGTCAACATCGCTGCGACGACGAAGACCCAGACCGATGCGAGCACACGATCGAACGAGTTCACCGTCGTACCGCTGGACCCGGCGATTCCGGTTGTGGCCGTGGTGGCGACCTTCGCTGATGGGGGCAACGACGTCGTCGGCCCGATCACGTCACTCCTCCGCGCTGGGGGCTGGTCGGCGGCCTCTGATCCGAAGCCGCAGCTGCCAGCGGGTACGTTCGTGGCACTGCGCAGGCTCTGGGAGGAATCCAACTGATGAAACGGCTCCGCAACATCGTGATCGGTGCAACCGTTGCCGCGCTCGTCGCCTCGGCGTGCAGCAGTGACACCGCCAAGACCAGCACAACTGGCGGGCTGGACGGCGATGCAGGCGACTGCATCACCGTCGACATGGCGATCAGCCCGGAGAAGCTCACCGTGCTGACCGAGCTGGCGAACACGTTCAACGACAACAAGACCGAGATCGACGGAAAGTGCATCTTCGTCAGGCCGGCCCGCAAGGCCAGCGGTGCAGCAGCCCGGCTCCTGGTCGACAGTTGGCCTGACCCGACCAACAACGGCCCGCAGCCCGTCATCTGGTCGCCGGCATCGAACGGCTGGGCCGGAGTCGTCAACGAGCAGGTCGGTTCGGTCGTCGCACCACCCGGCACTCCGTTCATGCTGACGCCGCTCGTGATCGCGATGCCGAAGCCGATGGCCGAGGCGCTGGGGTACCCGGGCAAACAGCTCGGCTTCTCCGACATCGTCGATCTCGCCAACACCCCCGACGGGTGGGCCGCGTACGGACACCCGGAGTGGGGTGCGTTCAAACTCGGCAAGACCAACCCGAACTTCTCGACGAGTGGCCTCAACTTCACCATTGCCGAGTACTACGCCGCGACGGGCAAGACCAGTGGGCTGACCCTCGAAGACCTCCAGCGCCCGAACGTCGCCGAGTTCGCCGGGAACGTCGAGAAGAGCGTGGTCCACTACGGCGACACCACGCTCACCTTCCTCAACAACTGGTATCGAGCCGACCAACGCGGTAACGCACTGACCTACACCTCCGCGGTCGCCGTCGAAGAGAAGTCCGTCATCGACTACAACACCGGCAACCCCGATGGCATCCTCGACCCGGGTGAGGTCGCCCGACCGCCGCGTGATCCGCTCGTGGCCATCTATCCCAAAGAGGGCACGCTCTTCTCCGACAACCCGTTCATCATCCTCGATGAGCCGTGGGTGACGGCCGAACAGAAGGCCGCGGCGAAGCTGTTCCAGGACTTCGTGCAGCAACCGGACAACCAGGCCAAGGTGCTGCAGTTCGGCTTCCGTCCGAACAACCCGGCCGTGCCGATCAGCGATCCGATCAACGCTGCCAATGGAGTCGACCCGACCCAACCGCAGTCCGAGCTGGAGGTGCCGGACAGCAAGGTGCTGGTCGGCGTGCTCGACGCGTGGGCCCAGCAGCGCAAGGACGCCAAGGTGCTGCTGGTGCTCGATGTCAGCGGCAGCATGGGCGATTCGGTCGGCAGCGAGGGCAAGACCAAGCTCGACCTCGCGATCCAGGCCGCCGTCAACTCACTCGACAAGTTCAAGGACAGCGACGAGGTCGGGTTGTGGATCTTCACCACCGACCTCGGCCCAGACGCCACGTCGACCTATCTCGAGCTCGTGCCAACGGCCCCGATGAGCGAGAACCGCGACAAGCTGAAGAGCGCGATCGAGGCCCAACGTCCACTGAACGGCACACCGCTGTACACAGTGACTCAAGCCGCGTACGAGGCCGCCAAGGCCGCCTACGATCCGGCAAAGATCAACGCCGTCGTGTTCCTCACCGACGGGCAGAACGACGACGCGAATCCCGACGACGATCAGCAGCAGTACGCGGACATGATCAGCACGCTCACGGCCGGCTCCGAGGGCGTCAACAGCGAGTCGGTGCGGATGTTCACCATCAGCTACGGCGCCGGTGCCGACACAGCCACCCTGAAGGCCATCGCCGAGGCGACGACGGCCGCATACTACGACGCCAGCAACCCCGCCACCATCGATCAGGTCTTCACCAACGTGGTGTCGAACTTCTGACGGCAGGGCACACCCAACCACCATGGCCACTCTCAGCTTGCGCGACCGCTTCTACTCGCCGAAGGTCGCTCGCGCCATCCTCTCGCCGTTCAGCATCCTGCTCCTCGGCGCGGCGACGGCAATCGGCATCGTCATCGGTCTCCCGATCATTGCGGCGGCCGCGATCGGTGTGGGCGCTTACGGGGCCAAGGTCGGACTGTCCATCCCGCGTAACTCGAACCGCAACCGCATCGATCCGTTCGCGCTCCGCGAGCCGTGGCGCGGGTACGTGCAGAGCGCGCTCACGGCCAAGCTGCGCTTCGATCGCACGGTCGCCGGCACGCGCAGCGGTCCGCTGAAGGACAACCTCAAGCAGATGGCATCCCGTCTCGAAGACGGGATCAACGAGTCCTGGCGCATCGCGTCGCGCGGCCACGACATCGACGGCGCCCTCGGCCAGCTCAACACCGCGCAGGCCGAGACCGAACTGCGCCAGCTCCGGTCCCAACAACGCCAGCAGGGCACGTCGGCAGACATCGAGTCCACGATCCGATCGCTGGAGGCCCAGATCAGCTCCGGACAACGGATGCAGCAGGTCACGACATCGACCCGCGACCGGCTCCGACTGCTCGATGCCCGCTTCGACGAGCTCGTCGCCCGCGCCGTCGAGGTCAGCATCGGGAGCGGCGACACCGGCGGCCTCGGCGATGATGTCGACGATCTCGTCAACGAACTCGAGGGCCTGCGCCTCGCGATCGACGACACCCAGCGCGCCGAGCGCGGCGAATTGCCACCGGCGACCACGACGTTCTCGTCCCCCGACGCGACGCTGCAGGCGCCTCCCCCGCTCTCCCAACCCGGCACGGCCCAGACCCAGCCAACCCAGACCCAGCCGCCCCAGACGCAACCACCGCAGTGAAACCACCGCAGTGAGCAGCCGATGACGACATCGACCCCCGGCACCGGTGGGTTGCTGCGGTCGAACCTGGTCGTTGCAGTCGGCACGTTGTTGTCCCGTCTGACCGGTCTGATCCGGGTGATGGTGCTCGGCTTCGTCGTCGGCCAGACGTCGCTCGCCGACGTCTACAACTCGGCGAACAGCACACCGAACACCATCTACGAGCTGCTCCTCGGCGGCGCCCTGTCGGCGAGCCTGGTGCCGCTGTTCACCAAGCAGTTCGAGCGCAAGGACGACGACGCAACCCGGGCTGTGATCACGGTCTCGATCATCGCGATCAGCGTCCTCACGATCGTCGCCGTGCTCGCTGCGCCGCTCGTGTTCCGGATCTACTCGCTGAGCCCGAACTCCGAGGTCGATCCCGATCAGTACCGGGCTGCGGGTACGGCACTGGCCCGGATCTTCCTCGTCCAGATCTTCTTCTACGGCCTCACTGCGCTGGCGACGTCGCTCCTGAACGCGCGCCGCCGGTTCTTCGCCGCAGCGTGGTCGCCCGTACTCGCCAACCTGGTCATCATCGCCAGCATCTTGTTCGTGCCGATGGTGATGCGCCATCAGGTGCCCGTCATCGGCGACGTGCTCACGAACGGTTCGCTGAAGCTGACTCTCGGGCTCGGCGCCACTGTCGGCATCGCCGTGACGGCCCTCGCGCTCTACCCGGCGATGAAGCACGCCGACGTCCCGCTGAAGATCAGCACCGATTTCAGGCATCCGGCCATCAAACAATTACTGCGGCTGTCCGGTTGGACGCTCGGCTACGCCATCGCCAACCAGATCTCGATCATCGTCGTGTCCAATCTCGCGCTCAACTCGGGCGAGGGCCAGCTCGATGCATATGCAAAGGCATTCACGTTCTTCGTCCTGCCCCATGGTCTGCTCGCGGTGTCGATCGCGACCACGTTCGAGCCGGAGATGTCACGCAACGTCGTGCGCCGGGACAGGCCGGCGTTCATCGAGCAGTCATCGCTCGGAATCCGCATGGTCGCCCTGCTGACGCTGCCGGCGGGGATGGGCCTGTTCGTGCTGCGCCGACCGATCATCGGCGCGATCCTCGAGCACAACCAGTTCAACTCGACCGATGCGTTGAACACCAGCCGGGCGCTGGGGGGTTTCGCGATCGGCCTCGTCGGCTTCAGCGTCTACCTGTTCGTGCTGCGTGCGTTCTACGCCCACCACGACGCGCGTACGCCCTTCGTGATCAACCTGTTCGAGAACGCGATCAACATCGTCCTCGCCGTCGTGCTGATCGGCCGCTACGGCGTGATGGGGTTGGCACTGTCATTCGGTTTCGCCTATCTCGTCAGCGCGATGTTCGCCCTGCTGGTCTTGAGCTACAAGGTTCCCGGCTTCGGGTTGAAGCCGCTGTACACGAGCCTGTGGCGAATGCTGCTCGCCAGCATCGTGATGGCCGAGGTGGTGTGGATCGTGGCCCGCGTCGTCGGCGACAACTCCGGCACGGGTGCAATCGTGCGCACGGCGGCCGGCACCGTCATCGGCGCCGTCGTCTACGCCGCCGTGCTGCTCGCGCTGGATGCGCCGGAGTTGGAACTGCTCAGAAACCGGTTCCGGCCGCGCCGGGGCGCCGCCCCTGCGGTCTAGTATCCCGGGCATGTTCAAAGTCTTTCGGAAGTGGTGGAAGTACCTGACGGCCAAGACCAACAAGAGCTTCAACGACAAGGCCGACCCTGCCGTGCAGCTCGAGCAGGCGCTCGCCGAGGCACAGGACCAGCACCGCCGGCTGAAGGAGCAAGCGGTCAACGTCATTGCGACACAGAAGCAGAGCGAGATCCGTCTCAACACCAAGATGGCCGAACTCGAGAAGCTCAACGGCAATGCCCGCCAGGCGCTGATCATGGCAGCGGATGCAACCAAGGCCGGCGACGCCGCGAAGGCGACCCAGTACAACTCGGCCGCCGAGACGATCGCCAACCAGCTGATCCAGGTCGAAAAGGACGTCGAAGGCCTCAAGTCGATGGTCATGAACTCGACCCAGGCCGCCGATCAGGCCAAGGCCGCCGTGGCTCAGAACAGCCGTCTGCTGCAGCAGAAGCTGTCGGAGAAGAACAAGCTCCTCTCCCAGCTCGAGCAGGCCAAGATGCAAGAACAGATGAACAAGGCAATGGACCAGCTCAGCGAGACCGTCGGCGACGACGTGCCCACGCTGAAAGAAGTCAGTGACAAGATCGAGGCCCGGTACGCCAAGGCGCAGGCGTCGACGGAGCTGCAGGAGACCAACGTCAACAGCCGCATCCAAGAAGTCGAACTCGCCACCGCGAACGTCGAGGCGCAGGGTCGGCTCAGCCAGCTCCGCGAGGAGCTCGGCCTCAGTGCTGCTCCGGCTGCCGCCGAGATCACGGCTCCGGTCGAGACCCCGCTCGAGCAGCCCGGCACCGCGACCGGCGCCTGATCCTCACGTCGCGCGGCCGCATGCATTCGTGCGGTGGTGGCGGGTTCTCAGTGGGGCAGGAGCACGAGGTCATCGCGATGGATGACCTCATGCGCGACCCGGGCCGGGAGGTCTCGGGTGCTCTTGCCGGCAATGTCCTGGACGACGTCGGCTGACGACACCGCCATCCCGCGTGCGAACACGACCCCGTCCGGAGTGCAGATCTCGACGGTGGACCCCTCATGGAAGTCGCCGTCGACGCCGACGATGCCGGCGGGCAACAGCGACGTCCCGCGCTCGACCAGCGCTGCGTAGGCGCCCAGGTCGACAGTGACCGAGCCTTGCACATTGCTGGCGAACCCGATCCACAGCTTGCGCGCCGACAGGCGACGGTCACTGGGGGCGAACCGGGTGCCGACATCGGCGCCGTTCACCGCGTCGACGATCACGTTCGGACGAAGTGCCTGCGCGATCACGGCGCGCACACCGGACCAGCTCGCGAGACGGGCCGCCTGCAGCTTCGACGCCATGCCACCGCTGCCGCGGTTGCTGCCGGTCGACCCGGCAGCGACCGCGAGCAGCGGGTCGTTGGCCGCGACGTCGCTGATCAACGTCGCCGTCGGGTCCGTACGCGGATCGGCGGTGTAAAGCCCGGGTGTGTCGGTGAGCAGCACCAACAGGTCGGCGCTGACGTTGTGGGCCACCAGCGCGGCGATGCGGTCGTTGTCGCCGTAGCGGATCTCGTCGCTGGCAACGGTGTCGTTCTCGTTGACGATCGGTACGCAGCCCAGCTCCAGCAGGCGAGCGAGGGTGTGACGGGCGTGGAGATACTGCTGCCGGTTGGCGAAGTCGTGTGGGACAAGCAGCACCTGGGCAGCGACCAGGCCGTGCCGGCCGAGGGCTCGGTTGTACTCCTCCATCAGCCGCGGCTGACCCGCTGCGGCCAGGGCCTGCAGCGTCAGCACATCGGTCGGGCGAGCCGGCAGACCGAGCGCGGCAACGCCGGCCGAGATGGCGGCGGAGCTGACGAGGATCACCTCGTGACCCTGCTCGCGGAGGGCCGCGAGCTGGTCACAGAGGAGACGGATCACGTCGGTCTGGATGATCCCCACAGCATCGGTGAGCGACGATGTCCCGACCTTGGCGACGACGCGCATGTCAGAGGTCGGGCTCGTATTCGAAGCTGAAGCCACCGATCCAGACGATGTCGCCCTCAGCGGCACCGGCCCTGCTGAGCAGACGGTCGACCCCGAGCTTCTTCAACCGGTCGTCGATCCAGTTCAGCGCCTCGGGTGTTGTCACGTCGTTCAGCGCGACGACGCGCTCGACGTTGCGGCCGCGTACTCGGAACTGACCGTTGTCCATCCTCTCGACGATCGCGCCGTCGACCTCGGGGCGGATGATCACGAGTCCGTCACGTTCGGGCTGGGCCTGCCGGGCCTGATCGACGAGCGTGGCCATGTGTGACACCAGCGCGCGCACGCCTTCGGTGGTGAAGGCGCTGATCCGCAAGCCGTCCCACTCGGTGTCTGCCCCGATGTCGTTCTTCGTACCGACCACGACGCGGGGCCGCTCGAGCATCTCCGGGTCGTAGTTGCCGAGCTCGTTGAGCAGCACGCGCTCCTGCTCGGCGGGGCTGACGCCATCGGTCGCGGCGAGATCGACCATCACGCACAACACACGGGCGCGCTCGATGTGGCGCAGGAACTGGTGGCCCAGACCTTTGCCCTCGCTCGCACCCTCGATCAACCCGGGGATGTCGGCGACGATGTACTCGGTGTTGCTGTCGACCCGGACGACGCCGAGGTTGGGCTCGAGCGTCGTGAACGGGTAGTCGGCGATCTTGGGCTTGGCGGCGCTGATCGTGCTGATCAGGGTGCTCTTGCCGGCGTTGGGGAAACCAACGAGGGCGACGTCGGCCATCAGCTTGAGGTCCAGCTTCAGCCATCGGTCCGTGCCGTGCTCGCCCTGCTCAGCGAAGATCGGCGCGCGACGCTTGTTCGACCAGAACTTGGCGTTACCACGGCCGCCGCGACCGCCCGGGGCCGCGAGCCAGCGGTCACCGTGGTGGACGAGGTCGGCCAGCAATTCGCCGGTGTACATGTCACGGGCGACGGTGCCTTCGGGGACCATGATCTCCATGCTCTCGCCACGCTTGCCGTGCTGATCTTTGCCCTTGCCATGGATGCCGTCCTTGGCGCGACGGTGCGGATGGTCACGGAACGCGAGCAGCGATGCGACGTTGCGCGTCGCGACCAGCCAGATGTCTCCGCCTGCACCACCGTCGCCTCCGTTGGGCCCGCCGAACGCGACCGGCCCCTCGCGACGGAATGAAACACAGCCGGCTCCACCGTCGCCTCCGCGTACGTTCAGTTGGGCTTCGTCGACAAATCCACTCATAGGGCAGTGAGAGGCTATCTGTCATACCCCTCGCCTAACGTGGGGTGTATGGACTCCACCGACATCGACGACCCGGTCGCCGATGTCGGCGACCGGCGATCCGCCCGTTGGGCGGCGACGATGTCCGGCCATCAGGTCGCCGGGATCCAGCTCGCGCACAGCGACTCGTGGGCCGGTCCGGGCAGCACCGCCGTCGTCGGCCGCGTCGAGCGCGAAGGTAACCAGGACGCGACGATGGCCCGCCTGGCCACCCGGCCGCACGACGCCGGCGATCGCGCCGTCGACGAGGAACCGGACTCGTACCGCACCTGCTTCGAACGTGACCGTGACCGCATCCTCCACGCCTCCGCCTTCCGTCGCCTGGCCGGCAAGACGCAGGTCTTCGTGTTCCCCGACGACCATCAGCGCACCCGGCTCACCCACGCTCTGGAAGTCGCTCAGGTCGCGGTGTCCATCTCGCGAGCGCTCGGGCTGAACGTCGCACTCACCGAGGCCATCGCCCTCGGCCACGACTGTGGCCACGGCCCCGGCGGCCATGCCAGTGAAGATGCGCTCACGCCATACCTCGCCGGCGGGTACGACCACGCGTTGTGGGGCGCCGACGTCACGCTTGCACCGCTCAACCTCTGCCGAGAGACGCTCGACGGGATCCGCAACCACTCCTGGTCACGTCCGGCTCCGATGACCCCCGAGGGCGAAGTCGTGTCGTGGGCCGACCGGATCGCTTACGTCTGTCACGATTTCGAGGACGCCGTGGCAACGGGGATCGTCACCGAGGCAATGTTGCCGGCCCAGGTCCGCGACCTCTGCGGCACATCGCGATCGAAGCAGCTCGGGTCGTTCATCCATGCGATGATCGAGGCCACGGCCCGCACCGGCCGGATCGGCATGGTCGACGACCACGCCGGCGCACTCGCTGCGTTCCGGGCCTTCAACTACGAACGGGTCTACCTGCGCCCGGCATCACGTACCCAGGCAACGGCGGTGATCGCGCTCCTGCAGGCCCTGGTCGAGCACTATGCGGACCGCCCCAACCTGCTCCCGGCACCCTCGGATCGGTACATGCCCGAGGTGCCCGCCGATGGCCTGGTCACCGGCAGCCCAGAGGCACTGCACGCGGCGGTGCGCTACGTCAGTGGGATGACCGACCGCTTCGCCTGCCAGCAGGGCATGGTCCTGCTCGGCTGGGGCCCCGAGCGTCTCCCCCAGGGCGTCGGCGTGCACCCCTAGACCAGCGGCGTGAGACGTTTCGCGCCCTCGGTGAGCTGTGGTCCCGCAGCGCGGGACATTCCGCACCTGAGGGCGCGGTGCGTCCCGGGCTGTTGGGCCGGAACACGCAAGAACCCGGCCGCACGGAGCGACCGGGTTCTCGTCGGACTGGGTTCTCGTCAGTTCCTGATTTCGGGCCGAGGGCCCGGAGCGGATCAGGCGTCGACGGAGGCGACGTCGATCGGCAGCACGCTGATGACGCGGCGGCCACGCAGTTGGCCGAACTCGACCACGCCGTCCTTCAATGCGAACAGGCTGTCGTCCTTGGCCAGGCCGACGTTGTGGCCTGGGTGGAACTTGGTGCCGCGCTGACGGATCAGGATGCTGCCGGCGGTGACTGCGGTGCCGCCGAACTCCTTGACGCCGAGGCGCTGTGCGTTCGAGTCACGACCGTTGCGGGTTGAACCGCCACCTTTTGTCTTCGACATGGTTCAGCCTTTCGCGATGCTGGTGATCTCGACGACGGAGTACTTCTGGCGGTGACCCCAACGCTTGCGCTGGTTGGTGCGCCGCTTGTAGGTGAAGCCATCGATCTTGACGCCTTTGGCGGTGCCGAGCACCTTGCCAGTGACGGTCACGCCCGCGAGTTCGGATGGAGTAGCCAGCACGGTGTCACCATCGACAAAGAGCACTGGTGTGAAGGAGACGTCGGCGCCGTCTTCAGTCCCGAGGAGCTCGACCTGCAATTGCTGGCCTTCTGCGACTCGTTCTTGCTTACCGCCGGTTGCGATTACTGCGTACATAGCCCCACGACTCTATAGGTTTCGAGTTTCATTTCCGACGCCCGTCGACGGGCTAATCGAGCATTGCGAGATCGACGACGACGCCACGACCTTCGCAGTTCGGGCACTGATCGGCGAAATTGGTCAGCAGTCCTTCGCCAATGCGCTTGCGGGTCATCTCGACCAGACCGAGCTCGGTGATGTCGAACACCTGGGTCCGAGTCTTGTCCCGGGCCAGCGCCTCCTTGAAGGCTTCGACGACCTTGCGGCGGTTCTCGCGAATCTCCATGTCGATGAAGTCGATCACGATGATGCCGCCGATGTCGCGTAGGCGCAGCTGGCGGGCGATCTCGTCGGCCGCCTCGAGGTTGTTGTGGAACACCGTTGCCTCGAGATTGCTGTTCGAGGTGCCGACGTTCTTGCCGGTGTTGACGTCGATGACCGAGAGCGCCTCGGTGTGCTCGATGATCAGCGATCCGCCCGACGGCAGCCAGACCTTTCGATCGAGCGCCTTGTGCAGCTGCTCGTGCAGGTGGAAGCGTTCATAGATCGGCAGACCCTCTTCGTCGGGGTCGTAGTACTCGACGCGGTCGGCGAGCTCGGGGTTGAACGCAGCGATGTAGTCGTGGACGTCCTCGAAGAGGCGCTTGTCGTCGATGACGACCCCCCGGTACTCGGCGTTGAACTCCTCGCGGATCACGCGCACGGCCAGCTCGGGCTCGCGGTACAGCAGCCCGGGCGACTGCATCTTGCGCGCCTTGGCCTCGATCTGGTTCCACTGGTCGAGCAGACGGGTCATGTCGGCACGCAACTCGTGCTCTGAGGCGTTCTCCGCGGCGGTACGCACGATCAGGCCGTGCTCGGCGGGCTTGACACGGTCGAGAATGTTGCGGAGGCGCTTGCGGACGTCGTCGGGCAGGCGCTTGGAGATGCCGTAGGTCTTGCTGTTCGGGATCAGGACGACGAAGCGACCGGGAAGGGAGACCTCTTGGGTCAGGCGGGCACCCTTGGCACCGATCGGGTTCTTGGTGACCTGACAGACGATGAGCTGCTTGGCCTTGAGCATCTGCTCGATCCGGGCGTCCTTACCGGATGCGCCGGCGCCGCGCTCGACGACGTCCTCCTGGTCGTACTGAACGTCGCCGCGATACAGCACGGCGTTCTTCGGGGTCGCGATGTCGACGAATGCGGCCTCCATACCGGGCAGCACGTTCTGGACCTTGCCGACGTAGATGTTGCCGTGGATCTGACTGATGTCGTCAGCCGGGCGGCTGACGTAGTGCTCGACGAGGTTGCGGCCTTCCATCACAGCGACCTGGGTGAGGTTGTCGCGCACCTGGACGCACATCAGGTACCGACCGATGGGACGGCCGTTGCGCTCGCGCCCACGGCGCTTCTCGAGCACATCGGGATCGAGCTGGGCCGAGCTGCCGCGACCCGTCGACACCGCAGTCGGGGATCCGCCACGGCCACGACCGGGGTTGCCCGAGACCGGGCCACTGGCCGCAGCGCCACCGGCGCCGGCGCCACTGCGGCGACGCTTCTTGCGCGCCGTGGACGCTTCGCTCTCGGCGGCCTCATGCGCAGTTGCAGCGACGGACTCGCCGGATTTCGCCGGCGCGGGGCGGGTGTCGCCGATCTGCGGACGCCGCACCAGTGCTGCTTCGGCGGCCTCGACGGACGCCTTGCCCTCGGAGATGCGCTCGGGCAGTTCGGGCTGGACCACCTTCGGCGCACGCGTCTTGGGTGCCTGGCCGGGCTCGCGGGGTGCACGCGCCTCACCCTTGGGTTCGCGGGGCTGTGCAGGTACCTTCGGCTGACGGGGCGGCGGGGCGATCGCCGGACGGGCCGTCGACTCGAGCGCTGACCGGGCCGACGGCGCACCGTCAGCGTCGTCGTTCGAGGCAGTCACACCATCCTCGTCGGAATCGAAGTCATCGTCGTCGTCGTCATCCATCTCGCCAGGCACACCGCCGGGCTTGACACGACCTCGTCCGCCGCGCGATCCGCGCCGACGCTTGCGTACCGGCCGAACACCTGGCTCGCCATCGACGTCTGCCTCGCCATCGTCGCCGTCATCGATCGCGCCACCGACGCCCCCCGATTCGCCTGATGATGCGGTATGACTGGCGGCAGGCGACTCGATGTCGGACTCGGGTGACGGGCGCGATGGCAGATCAACGTCCTCACTCTTGATTTCGTCCATGGACGGATTCCCTTCTTGTGCGTCCACCGACCCGGTGGACATCTGCGCTACGGCAGCCAACGCTCGGAATCGTCCGGCACGGCGCCATCGCACGGCGAGTTCTTGCTGAACACAACGTGTCCGTTCAATGATACGAGGTAAGCGTGGTCAACGGGTCGACCCCGAAGCCCTGGCGTCGTCGCTGGTCAGCGCATTCGGCGCATGTGCACGCTCTGGACCAGGCCGAACATGATGAAGTAGGCCACGATGCCGGAGCCGCCGTAGGAGATGAACGGCAACGGAAGTCCGGTGATCGGCATCAGCCCGAGGGTCATCGCCACATTCTGGAACACCTGCCAGAGCAACATCGTGAACACGCCGGCGCAGATGTACGTGCCGAGGAGGTCCTTGGACAGGTGCGCGATGCGCCAGATCCGGAACAGGGCCAGACCGAACAACCCGATCAACACCGTGCAGCCGAGCAGCCCGAACTGCTCGCCGACTGCACTGAACGGGAAGTCGGCCCACTGCACCGGGATGTCCCCGCGGGTGTTCGTGATCGGTCCGAGCAACCACCCTTTGCCGGTCAACCCACCCGTCGCGGTCGCGCGCAGAGCGTTTCTGCCCTGGAAGATGTATTGGGTCAATTCGGGGTTGCGCGAGTTCGGATCGAGCCAGGCCCGGATCCGGATCAACTGGTAGTTGTTGACCAGTCCGGTCAAGACGGCGGCACCGACCGTGCTGACCGCCAGCACCGTGATCATCAGGATGTACTTGGCCTTCGCTCCGGCGACCAGGAGCAGGCCCATCAGCAGCGCGACCAGCACCGAGGACGAGCCGAGGTCGGGTTGGAGGATGATCAGGACCGTTGGGATACCACCGAGCCAGAGCGCGCCGACGAAGCGTTCGTACGACACCGAGTCGGACGTCTCCTCGCTGAGGAACGCGGCCAGCGCGAACATCACCGTCACCTTGGCGAACTCCGCCGGCTGGATCTTGATCGGTCCGACATCGAAGCTGAGCTGCGCACCGTTGCTGACCTTGGCGAGCAGGAAGACCAACACGAGCAGGACGATGGTCAGGCCATAGAGGAAGCGCGCCCGCTCGCGCAACCAGGCGTAGTCGAGCGCCATCACGAACAGCATTGCGACGGCGGCGACGATCACGAACACGACCTGACGGGTCGCGAACAGATAGCCGAACGGCAGAGCGTTCGGCCCAGCCGTCTTGGTGCGCGACGCCGCGTAGACCGTCAGACAGCCGCACACGACGAGCGCCGCCTGGGCGAACAACAGGATCCAGTCGACGTTGCGACTGGGGTCACCCGGGCTGGAGCGGACGTTGCCGAGACCGGAATCCGGCCGTCGATTGAGGACCGAGAACGCCATCAGTCGCGCACAGCCGCCGCGTTCGGGTTGATCAGACACGCCGTGTCGGCAAGCGGGTTCGGCTGTGCCGGCAGGAACGACGCCTGATCGAGCGGATCACTGAGCGCGACCTCGTCCATCGTTACCTGACCGCCCAGCGCCTCGAACATGCACTTCACGACCGGGGCCGCAGCCTTGGCGCCGTAGCCGGCCTTCTCCAGATAGGCAACGACGGTGTACGGCGTCGTGTTGTCAGTCGCGGCATCAGGGGCCGGGTGGAACGCTGCGAACACCGACGAGTCGAACCAGGGCTTGCTCGCCGCACCCTGGGCCGTGCCGGTCTTGCCGGCGAGCGTGATGCCGTTCGTCGCGTAGTTCTTGAACAGGTATTCGCCGGTGGTTGCGTGGTAGAAGCTGGCCGGGAAGTCGGTCCCGCGGCCGTAGATCACACGCTGCAGACCCCGGATGATCGGCAGCACGATGTCGTTCGGGAAGTCGAGCTGATGCACGACGGTCGGCTTGTCGAACGATTGGATCAGCGTCGCGTCGGTGAAGTCGCCCAAGCCGGGATAACCGTCTGGCACACCGCCCTGATAGATCGCCCTGACGACGTGAGGCTGGTAGAGGAACCCACCGTTGGCCAGCGTCGAGTAGGCGTTGGCGAGCTGCAACGGCGAGGCGGCGAGCAGCCCCTGGCCGATGGCCAGCTGCACGTTGTCACCCACGAGCAGCGTCTTGCTCTCGCTCTTGAGCAACACGCCCTTGTTGATCAGCGCGGCCTTGAGCTCGCTGGTCGGGATCCGCCCGGTGAACTCGAACGGCAACTCGATGCCGGACTTGGAACCGAACCCGAACTGGCGCAGTTCGCTGCCGAGCAGGGTGCGCTCCTTCTCGAACATCAGTTCGCCGATGTGGTAGAAGTACGAATCGCTGGACACGGCGAGGGCGCTCTCGATGTTGACATCCCCGTATTGGGCCGGTTTGCCCGTGCCGCTGCTGATCGCATTGAAGTATTCGCAACGCACACCCTCGTTGCACTTCGACTTGTCGATGTTGAGCGTATAGCTGCCCCGGTCGGGGAACAGATCGTTCGGTCCGATCACACCGGCCATCAACCCTGAATACCCGACGAACGGCTTGAACGTCGAACCCAGGTTGTACTGACCCTGGATGGCGCGGTTGACGAGAATCGACTTGTCGGCGCGGTTGGGGTCGTTCTTGTCCGGCACCGGGAAGAGCTGTTTGAACTTCTCACCGCTGAGGCCGACGGTGAACCACCGGTTGTCGAACGTCGGGTAGCTGGCCATCGCGATGATCTGGCCGGTCTCGTAGTTCTCGACCACGACCGAGCCGGCGGGCGCCGGGAACGGCAGGTACTGCTCGCCCGTCTCGTCGTAGATCCACGGTTCGGGCTCGACGAACTTCGGCTTGCCGTCCTTGTCCTTGGGGTTACGCGCCATCTCGTTGAAGTTCGTGTTCTGGCGACGGGCGACGAGTTCGGTCTCCAGGACCCGCTCGGCGTACTGCTGCACCTTGAGATCGATGGTCAACTGCACGTCCTTGCCCGGCACCGGCTCGACGCGGCTGATCTCACGTACCACGCGGTTCGCGCTGTCGACCTGATACGTGATCAGACCGGCCTTGCCGTGCAGGACCTGCTCCATGCTCAACTCGACGCCGAACTGGCCGACGGTCTCGTTGTTCAGGTAGCCGAGCGACCTGTAGGTCTGTTCCTGGCTGGCCAGGATCAGACCCATGTAGCCAATGACGTGACTGGCGAGCGGCGCGTATGGGTAGACGCGGACCCAGTCCTCGTCTCCGTGCACGCCCGGGTAGTCCTCACTCCGGCTCTCGAGCTCCAGCACGGTTGCCTCGGAGACGTCCTCGGCGACGGGCAACGGCAAGAAGTTGCTGTACCGGTTGTCGTTCCAGCGCCGCTCCATCTCCTCGACCGGCACGTTCAGCACGCCGGACAGTCGCGTGAACAGCGCCGAGCGGTTGTCCTGACGACGGATGACCGTGCGATCGATCGTCACCGTCAGGACGCGGCGGTTGTCGGCGAGGATGCGGGCCTGCGAATCGAAGATCCGGCCGCGCTCGGGCAGGATCTGCTGGGTACGCGTCTGGCCGCTGTTGACCTTGGCCTGCAGCGACTGGCGCTGCACCGTCTGGAGGAACCACAGCCGAGTGCCGACGGCACCCAGCAGGATCACCGACACGAGCGCGAGCGCGCCCAGTCGAGCGGCGCGTTTGTCAACTGCCATGACCACAGTCTTGTCCGTGTGGGGCCCTGTGGTGGCGCGGGACGATCACCGAGCGGGTCATTCGTTCCTCGGTTTCCAGGTCTTCTTGCGGATTGCCAGGCACCACCGACCGAGCGGGGTGAACGCGAACGAGGCGAGTGCACAGGTGACTGCGATGACGGGCAGGATCCGGTAGAGGCGCTGGCCCTGCCAGCCGCCGTCTGTGACAAAGGTCTGCACCACGGGCACCGAGAACTCTCCGACAGCCCCGCCGACCGACACGAAGATCAACTGCAACCACCAGTGCGGATCGACGGCGACGACGTTCACGCAGCCGGCGACGAAGCCGGCGAGTCCGTACGCCAGCCCGTGCTGGCCGAGCGGAAAGCCGTTGCCGAGGTCGAACATCACCCCGAGCACGAAGCCCAACCATGCGCCACGTTCAGGCCCGCCGGCGATGCCGCCGGCGGCACACAGCGCGAGGACGATCTGCAGCACGACGCCGAACGGATGCACGTTCTCGAACGCTGACCGCTGCAGCGCGATCAGCATCAACCCGACCGGCACCGTGCGCAGGATGGGCCGGCGGAGCAGCGCCTCCACGTCAGCCCGGTACTTCGGATGTCGGGCGGTAGAGCACGACCTGCACGAAGTACAGCTGATCGAGGTTGGCCCCGAGCTTGATCTCCAGCAGCGGTCCGGCCGTGCCCGCCCGGCTGACCTTGTTGATGACCTCGCCGATGATGAGGTCCGGCGGAGCCAGGCTCGTCGATCCGCCGGTCGTGGTGATGACATCACCGACAGCGATCGGTCCGAACACCGGATTCTCGGTGACGTACTCCATTGCCGGCAGCTTGCCCGCCCCGCGACCGGTGCACCCGCCGGTCTCGCGCGTCACGAGCATCGGAACCGTCGTCGTGGTCGGCGCCACCGTGGTCGTGGTCTGTCCGGGAACCGTCGTCTGCCCGGGGATGGTCGTCTGGCCGGGGATCGTCGTCTGGGTCGAGGTCGCATCGCCCGGCGTCGTCGTGGTCGTCGACGTCGTCGTCGTCGTGGACAGATCCGACACCTTCTCGCCGCTCGGCGTCGTCGCCTCGGTGGTCGTGCTGTCGCCCGGGACGGTGCCACCGGTGGCCGCACCGTCCGTGGAGGTCTCCTCAGCGGGGGCTCCGCCAACGCCTGGCGCACGATTCACGGCTGCGACCTTGCACTCGATCGTGTAGTCGGTGTCGGTGACCAGGCGCACCACGCTGCGATCGTCGTAGACCTTGGTGACCTTGCCGACCAGGCCGCCCTGGTTGATGACGGCCATCCCGACCTGTAAACCGTCCTGTGCACCACGGTCGATCTCGACCGTCTGCTCGAAGTTGCCCGGGGCCCCGCCGACCACACGCGCGGTCACGGTGAGGTAGTTAGATGTCAGCCCATCCTGGGCGAGCAGCTCCTGGTAATCACCGATGACCGCCCGGGCGGTGAGCTCCGCGCCGCGTTGCTGGGCGATCTGGTCGCGCAGGCGCTCGTTCTCCTTGGCGAGGTCGTCGTAGTCGGTGGCGCCGTGCCACACGTCGCGGATCGGGTTGGCGATGACCCGCCCCGCTGTCTCGAACGGGGACAATACGTTGGCGAAGGCCGAACGGGTCCGGTCGATCAGCGGGTTGCCACGCAGATCCAAGGTCAGGAGCAGGACCGAGGACAGGATCAGGAGAATGATCGCGCGACGGCGATTGACGGTGTAGACAGCCACGGTTGACGAGCGGGGCGACTAGTCGTCGCCGCCCTGGGACAACAGACCGCGCATCGCGTCGATGTTCTCCAGGGCCCGCCCGGACCCGATGACGACGCTGTACAGCGGCTCGGCAGCGATGTGGATGGGCATACCGGTCTCGTGGGACAGCCGCTGGTCGAGGCCGGCGAGCAATGCGCCACCACCGGTGATGGTGATGCCCTGCTGCATGATGTCGGCGGCGAGCTCTGGCGGAGTCTTGTCGAGCGTGGTCTTCACGGCGTCAACAATGGCAGCGACTGGCTCGGCAATGGCTTCGCGCACCTGTTCGGTGGTGATCTCCAGGGTACGCGGGAGGCCACTGATCATGTCTCTTCCGCGAATGTCGGCAGTCAATTCTTCGTCGAGCGGCCAGGCAGATCCCATGTGCAGCTTGATCTCCTCGGCCGTGCGTTCGCCGACGGCAAGCGAGAACTCCTTCTTCAGGAACTGCAAGATCGCGTCGTCGAGCTCGTCGCCGGCAACGCGAACCGACTGAGCCGTGACGATGCCGCCGAGGGAGATGACCGCCACTTCTGTGGTGCCACCACCGATGTCAACGATCATGTTGCCACTCGGCTCGTGCACCGGCAGATCGGCACCGATGGCCGCTGCCATGGGCTCTTCGATGATGTGTACCGGCTTGCGTGCTCCGGCGAACTCGGCGGCGTCCTGGACGGCACGCTGCTCGACTCCGGTGATGCCCGATGGCACGCAGATGACCATCCGCGGCTTGCTCCACTTGCTGGCATGCACCTTCTGGATGAAATAGCGGAGCATCTTCTCGCAGACGTCGAAGTCGGCGATGACGCCGTCCTTCAGCGGGCGCACGACCTTGATGTGGCCGGGTGTGCGGCCGAGCATCCGCTTGGCCTCGAGCCCGACCGCGACGGGGCGACCGTCGTTGACGTTGATCGCAACGACGGACGGCTCATTGAGGACGATGCCCTGGCCACGGGCATAGATGAGTGTGTTGGCCGTGCCCAGATCGATCGCGAGATCGCGCCCGAGGGCAAGCGGGTTGTTGCGTGCCATGCTGCAGCCCTTCCGGAACCTGTGGCGGCGAGTCGCACCATGCTAGCTGGTGCGACGATCTTACAGATTCGGGAAGAAAATGCCGATTTCGCGGGTGCCGGAGTCGAACGAGTCGCTGCCGTGGACCAAGTTCTCGGTGAACAAGATGCCCAGGTCACCACGGATGGTGCCGGCGTCGGCCTTGCGCGGGTTGGTTGCGCCGACGAGCGTGCGAACCACCTCCCACGTGTCCTCCGGGCCCTCGATGACCATGGCCACGACCGGGCCGCGGGACATGAACTCGACGAGCTCGCCGTAGAAGCCCTTGCCCTGGTGCTCTTCGTAGTGACGAGCGAGGATGTCCGCATCGAGCTGACGCAGCTCCATGGCGATGATGGTCAGGTTCTTCTGCTCGAAGCGCGAGGTGATCGCGCCGATCAGCTTGCGCTCGACGGCGTCGGGCTTGAGGAGGACGAGGGTGCGATCAGGCATGGACCGGAACGCTATCGGCTGGAGATGGCAGCACGACCGTGCCGGGCATCTCTGCGTGGCGCACTACGCCATGCGGCGGCGGAGCATGAACGGCCGAGCTTCGCCGACGACGTAGAGCGACCCCGTGGCAACGATCGCGTCGTCGACACCGGCGTCGGTGAGGGCGCGCTCGCACGCCGCAGTGACGGTGGACATCTGGATCACGTCGTCGCAGCCGACGGCGCGCGCCGCTGCAGCGAGTTCCGCTGCCGGCAACCCTCTCTGCGAGGGCGCCGTGCAGCAGTAGACCACGTCGTACTCGTCGGCGCGCAACGCGCTCAACAACTCGACCGGATCGCGGCCCTTCAAACAGCCGACGATGAGCAACCGGCGTCCTTCGGGGTGGAAGTCCTCGAAGAACACCTGCGCGCACGTGTCGGCGCCTGCGGGGTTGTGGGCACCGTCGACGATGACGAGCGGGAGGTGGTTGAGCACCTCGAACCGGCCGGGCATCAGCACCTCGGCGAAGCCCTCGGTCACGATCTCTTCGGTCAGTGGCGCAGCGAAGAACGCCTCGACCGCCGTGAGCGCGACGGCGGCATTGTCACCCTGGTGACGCCCGTTGAGCGGCACGAAGACGTCGGTGTAGACCGTCGTCGGCGTGCGCAGGTCGAGGACGCGCCCGCCGACGGCGAGGTTGTTCTCCAGGCAGTCGAAGTCCTCGCCGCGTTCGAGCATGACGGCACCGCCTTCCGCACGGAAGATGGCGACCAGCTCCGGGTCGGTCTCGCCGAGAACCACCGCGCTACCGGACTTGATGATCCCGGCCTTCTCGCGTGCGATGTCGGTCTTGTTCGGCCCGGCGAACTCGGTGTGGTCGAGCCCGATGTTGGTGATCACCGCGACCTGCGCGTCGACCACGTTCGTCGCGTCCCAGCGACCGAGCAGACCGACCTCGATGACCGCGACGTCGACGGCGAGGTCGGAGAACCAGCGGAACGCCGCAGCGGTGACGATCTCAAAGTACGTTGGTTGGACGCCGGCAAGGACCTCGAGATCCGCGACGGCGCCGATCTGCTCGGCGAAGTCCTCGTCGCTGATCGGCTCGCAGTTGTACGACATCCGCTCGTTGATCCGCTCGAGGTGCGGGCTGGAGTACGTGCCGACCGTGAGCCCGTGCGCCATCACCAAGCGGGTGATCATCTGCGCGGTGCTGCCCTTGCCGTTGGTGCCGGTGACGTGGATGACCGCGTACGTGTGCTGCGGATCACCCATCACCGACATCATCCGCTCGATGGTCTCGAGCGACGGATCGGCGATGGTGCCGGTCTTGTCGTAGTTGGCGTTGGCGTCGAGGTGAGCCAGGGCCTGTGCGTAGTCCACGCGGTGTCAGCTGGCGGCGCGGCGAGGCCGCGCCGTGCGCGCCGGCTCGCGCGGGACCAGCGTTGGATTGACCTTGTTGCGCACGGTTTCTTCGTCGATGGTGACCCGGCCGACATCGGTGCGGCCCGGCAGCTCATACATCGTGTTGAGGAGGACCTCTTCGATGATGGAGCGCAGCCCGCGGGCACCGGTGCCGCGCAGCAATGCCTGGTCGGCGATCGCAATGAGCGCTTCTGGGGTGAAGTCGAGCTCGACTTCTTCGAACTCGAACACCTTGCGATACTGCTTGACCAGGGCGTTCTTGGGCTCGACGAGGATCTTGACGAGCGCCTCGTGGTCGAGGCTGCGCACCGCGCCGATCATCGGTAGACGACCGATGAACTCCGGGATCATCCCGAACTTGAGCAGGTCCTCGGGCAGCACCTGGGCGAAGAGCTGCCCGGCGTCCTTGTCCTGCTTCGAGCGGACCTGGCCGTTGAAGCCCATGCCCTTGTGCCCGATGCGGTGCTCGATGATGGGCTCGAGGCCAGAGAACGCACCACCGCAGATGAACAGCACGTTGGTGGTGTCGATCTGGATGAACTCCTGGTGCGGGTGCTTGCGGCCGCCCTGGGGCGGGACCGAGGCAACTGTGCCCTCGAGGATCTTCAGCAGCGCCTGCTGCACGCCCTCGCCGCTGACGTCGCGGGTGATCGAGGGGTTCTCGCTCTTGCGCGCGATCTTGTCGATCTCGTCGATGTAGATGATGCCGGTCTCGGCCTTCTTGACATCGAAGTCGGCGGCCTGGATCAGCTTCAAGAGGATGTTCTCGACGTCTTCGCCGACGTAGCCGGCCTCGGTCAACGCGGTGGCGTCAGCGACGGCGAACGGCACGTTGAGCATCCGCGCCAACGTCTGGGCGAGGTGGGTCTTGCCGCACCCGGTCGGGCCGAGGAGCAAGATGTTGCTCTTGGCGAGTTCGACATCGTCTCGACGACCGACACCGGCGGACTGCTGGTGCTGGATCCGCCGGTAGTGGTTGTAGACCGAGACGGAGAGGATCTTCTTCGCGTCGTCCTGGCCCACGACATACTCATCGAGGAAGGAACGGATCTCGCGGGGCGTCGGCAGCTCCTCGAAGCGCAGTTCGCTCGACTCGGTCAGATCCTCTTCGATGATCTCGTTGCAGAGGTCGATGCATTCGTCGCAGATGTAGACCCCAGGGCCTGCAATCAGCTTCTTGACCTGCTTCTGCGACTTGCCGCAGAACGAGCATTTGAGCAGCTCGCCGGTGTCACCAAACTTCGCCACGTTGCCCCCTTGACGGATCGATCAGCGGATCGGACCGGTGCGGTCGACAGCTGTGCGAGATGAGATCACTTCGTCGATGATGCCATACTCGACGGCTTGCGGCGCTTCTATGACGAAGTCGCGGTCGGTGTCACGGTGGATCTTCTCGATGGTCTGACCGGTGTGCTCGGCAAGAATCTGCTCGAGCAGATCGCGCATCCGCAGGATCTCCTTGGCCGCCAACTCGAGATCGGTGACCTGGCCGTAACCGACCTGGCCCCACGGCTGGTGGAGCAGGACTCGAGCGTGCGGGAGCGCGAGCCGCTTGCCCTTGGTGCCCGCCGCGAGCAGCACCGCAGCTGCCGACGCGGCCTGGCCGAGGCAGATCGTGGCGATGTCGTTCTTGATGAACTGCATCGTGTCGTAGATCGCGAACAGCGCGGTGATGTCGCCACCGGGGCTGTTGATGTAGATGTTGATGTCCTTGTCCGGGTTCTCGCTCTCCAGATGGATGAGCTGCGCGCAGACGATGTTGGCAACGGCGTCGTCGATGGCCGTTGGGATGAAGATGATGTTCTCACGCAGCATGCGTGAGTAGAGATCCGAGTGACGCTCGCCGCGGCTCGTTGTCTCGATGACGTTCGGGACGTAGTAGTTGCGCACCGGCTCGAGCAATGGACTGGTCATCAGCTGTTCTCCGTCTCAGTGGGTGTGATCGTGATCGGCGTGATCGTGTTCGGCGTGTGTATGTTCGTCGTGTCCATGGTCGTGCTCATCGTGGTCATGATCGTCGTGGTCATGATCGTGGTCGCTGTGGTCGTGGCCGAGGATCGTGTCGTTGTCGATGGCCGTGCCGTCGGGGTCGACCATTTCGACCGTGTGGAGCAGGTGATCGAGTGCCTTGCTCTTGCGCAGCTGGGCGGTGAGCTCGCTCACGGCGTCGTTGCGCTCGTAGGCCTTGCGGACCTGGGCCGTCTTCTGGCGGACCTGGATGCCGATCCGCTCGTACTCGTTCTCGAGGTCGTCCTCGGTCACTTCGAAGCCCTCGGCGGCGGCGACGGCGCGCAGGGCGAGGTCGACCTTGACAGCCTTCAACGACTGGACTCGCAGCGACTCGACGAACTGCGCCGGATCCTGGCCGGTGGCCGACAACCACTGATCGAGGCCGATGCCCTGGCTCTGGAACTGCTGCACCGTGTTCTGGACACGCTGTTGGAGATCACCCTGCACCATGGATTCCGGCGCCTCGATGTCGACGAGCTCGGCGAGCGCCGACGTGACGCGCTCGATGACTTGGCCGCGGGCCTGGTTGAGCTTGACCTCGCTGAGGCGATCGTGGAGCGCACTGCGCCAGCCGGCGACGGTGTCGTACTCGCCGATGTTCTCGTCGACCCATGCGTCGTCGAGCTCGGGCAGCACCATCTCCTGAACGCGGCTGATCTTGACCTCGAAGTCAGCCGGCTCCTCGTTGCCGTTCGGCACGAGCGAGAACACGAGCTCGTCACCCGCTGTCGATCCAATGAGCTGATCGTCGAAACCAGCAGCGACCCAACCCTTGCCGACCTCGTACAGCCAGTCTTCGGTGTTCAGCCCGATGACCGGAACGCCGTCGCGCAGGCCCTGCAGATCCATCGTGACCTGGTCGCCGGTGACGATCGGTCGGTCCACGTCAGCGAGGGTGCCTTGGCGACGCAGCTCGGTGTTCACTGCCTCGTCGACGTCGGTATCTGCGGCTGTCACGGCCGGTAGTTCGACGCGGAGGCCGCCGTAGCCGGGCACGGTGACCTCTGGGCGGATCTCGCACGTCGCATTGAAACCCACGGGGCCGGTCTCTTCGCCACCAGTGATCTCGACCTCGGGGGTCGCGATCAGGTCGACATCGTGCTCGCGCACGGCTTGGGCGAGATAGTTGGGGACGCCGTCACGCAGCGCCTGCTCGCGAGCTGCAGCAATGCCGATGCGGGCTTCGAGCACCTTGCGAGGTGCCTTCCCGGCCCGGAAACCCGGCAGCCGGACCTCCTTGGCGATCTTGCGGAAGGCGGAATCAATGTCGCGGTCGAACTCTGTTTCGTCGACAGCGACGAAGAGCTTGACCTTGTTCCCCTCGAGGGGTTCGAGCGTGCTTTTCACAGATCGCCGAGTGTACCGGGGCCACAAGATGCAACGACTCATGGTTGCCCACCACGCCCGACGTTGTGCGCACATGGTGCTCGTCGTGCAGAATGATCCCGTGACGTTCTGGAAACCCCACGCCCTCGCCAAGCCGCACGCCGACCAGCTCGAGCTGCGCATGGGTGATCACGTGACCTCCACCGTGGACCTCGACGCAGTCCCGTCGGGCACGAACGGCCGGGTGCTGCTCGCCAACGGGTTCAACTGGCAGCGGTATCGCGTGCTGTTCGACAACGGCATCGAGCACGGCGACCTCGACGGACGCCAGATCGCGGCCTCCGGCAAGACCGCCAAGCGGCTTGCCAAGGCAGCCACGAAGAAGTAGGTCGGCACGCAGTATGCCGGGTGTCCACGGTCCCGATTCGCGATGGGGGCGAACCATCGTGCGTGTTTGTTCCTACTGGTTTCATCCAGCTCAGAACCTGTATCGAACAATGAGAGCTGTTCCGCCCAGCCCGCTCGAGAAACGTGACCAACCATGAACACCGGACGCATCCTGCGCATCGTCGCCGCCGCCGCCATCCTGATCAGTGGCATCGTCCACCTCGATCTCTACTTCAATGCCGGTTACCGGTTCGCCTCACCGGACGTCAACTTCGGTCGCAGCCTCTTACTGAATGCGATCGGGGCCGGGATCATCTCGGTTGCCTTGGTGGGTCGACGCGAGTGGTTCGTCCGAGCCGCCGGAATCGGCTATGCGGTCAGCACCATCGGCGTGTTCTGGTACACCCACGCCGGCAACACGTTCTTCGGGTTCTCCCATGGCGGACCGGTGTTCGATCCGTCGCCCCAGGCCCAGCTCACCGTCATCGTCGGCGTGATCGCGATCGTTCTGCTCGCCGCCAGCTTCATCCCGGCTCTGGACACCGCCGATGCGCCCATGGACCTCCGGTTCGTCGGCGCGGCGGGTGCCATTGCGGCGATTGCGCTGATCGGCCTGACGATCAAGTGGCAGCCCGACGACGCGAAGTCCGTCGATGCCGCAACGCCAACGTCGCCGGCCAGTACCGAGACGACTGCGGCGGGTGCCACCACGGTGCCCGGCCAGACCACCGTCGTCGGCGAGACCTCCACCACGGTCGCCGGCGGGGCCGCCCCTGCAGCCGGCGGTGACGCCGTGTCGATCAAGGACTTCGCGTTCGCCGCCAAGGACCTCAGCGTCGCCAAGGGCACGACGGTCACATGGACCAATGCCGACACCGCCAAGCACAGCATCGTCGCCAAGGACACATCGTTCGTCAGCGACGACCTCGTCCAAGGTGCGACGTACCAGTACACGTTCGACACCGACGGAACGTTCGCCTACATCTGCGGTATCCATCCGTACATGGCAGGCACCATCACCGTCGCCGGCTGACGCTGCGCCCACGTCGTGCCCCGCTACGCAGGGGGTGTCGAGGACCAACGATGGGCCGATCCGCGGCCGGTTCTGGCACTCTGTGCGGATGACGTTTCCATCACTGACGCATCGGTTTCCCGGAGTCCGCGACGGATGGGCACGTTTCGACGGGCCGGCCGGGACGCAGATGGTCGATGTCAGCATCCAAGCGATGACGGACTGGGTGTCAGGAGGATCGAACGGATGCGGAGGTGGCCGGTTCGCTGCGGCGATCGCCACGGACCAACTCGTCGAACGGACACGAACGACGGTCGGTCAGCTGTTCAACGCCGACCCGGCCGGCGTCTGCTTCGGCGCGAACATGACCTCGCTGACGTTTGCCTTCACCCGTGCGGTCGCCGAGACGTTGCGTCCGGGTGACCGCGTCGTCGGCACCCGCCTCGACCACGACGCGAACGTCACGCCCTGGGCCAGAGCCTGCGCGAGCTCCGGGGCCGAGCACGTTCTCGCCCCGTTCGACGCCGCGACGGGCACGCTGCCGGTCGAGAACGTGATCGAACTCATCGACGAGCGGACAAAATGGGTGGCGATCGCCGGCGCCTCGAACCTGCTCGGCACCGTGCCCGATCACGCCCCGATCATCGATGCCGCACATGCCGTCGGCGCCAGGGTCTACATCGACGCCGTTGCTTGGGCGCCGCACACCACCATCGACATTGCCGCGCTGGGTGTGGACGCGCTCGTGAACTCGCCGTACAAGTGGTACGGCCCGCACAGCGGCATCCTGTGGATGCAGCCCGACCTGCTTGCCTCGCTCCCCGTGTTCAAGGTGCGTCCGTCCACGGATGCCGGGCCAGGTCGGTTCGAGACGGGCATGCCGAACTTCGAGGCGATCGCCGGCATCGACGCTGCAGCGCGGTTCCTGATCGAGGAAAGCTTGGAACGGATCAGCGCCTACGAGCAGAGCATCTTCGAGCCGCTCCTGACCGGTCTCTTGTCGATCGATGGCGTCCACGTCTACGGCCCGCATGGGCCGCATGGCCGCACCCCGACCGCCGCGTTCAGGATCGACGGCGTCAGGCCCGCGGACGTCTCGGCTGCGCTGGCCAACGACAAGGTCGCCGTGTGGGACGGCCACAACTACGCGGTCGAGGTCGTCGGCCAGCTCGGCCTCGCCGACTCCGGCGGCGTGGTCCGCGCCGGCATCTCGCGTTACATCACCGCCGACGACGTCCAGCGCCTGCTGGCCACCGTCGACCGGATGGCGACGACGGGCCGGTAGCGCACCCGGCCGACACGTGCCCGCCCGCTCGCACAGACCGTTTGCACTGCTCGCACAGATCGTCTGCACTGCTCACGCAGATCGTCTGTGTGAGAAGAAGTGCGAACGTCTGCGTATGTTCTCGCACAGACCGTCTGTGTGAGCAGAAGTGCGAACGTCCGCATCTGTTCTCACACAGACCGTCTGTGTGAGCACAGACGCCGGCTGACGGTCGCAGGTTCGGGTAACGCTGTCCGAGGGACGCGTTCGCCGACGCCCAATTGCACGCCCGAGCCTGCTGCGCCCGGGGATACACTCTCAGCGCGTCTCGCACGTGCGGGATCGACGGAACGTGGCGCAGCTTGGTAGCGCACCTGCTTTGGGAGCAGGGGGTCGGAGGTTCAAATCCTCTCGTTCCGACTCTCTGACCTGGTACGATCTGATCACAGCCGTTGATCGCCCGGCCGATGTATTCAAAATGTATTCACCGGAGCGCTCGAAACGCCGGAGGTGACACGTGAGTTGGAAGCAGACCGGTCACCCACCGTCTGCAAACATCGCGGCAAGTGGACCCGTTCGCATCGAGGGGATCGACACCGTGACCGGGAACCGCCTCCCCCGCCTCCCCCGGCACGTACGCGTCGCAGCGCTCCGCCCTTGCGGCTGCACGCGAGTTCAAGGCCGAAGTCCGGAGCACCGAGCGCGGAACGGTCAGCTGGCTCGTCCGTCGCTACGTCGCTGGCAAGACCGACATCACCCCAAAGGCACACGAGCAGTACTCATGGGCGATCCCGCACATCGAAAGCGAGCTCGGCGCGATCCCGCTGTCCCGTCTGGACCGGGATGATGTTGCGCGATGGGTCGGCATGTTGGCAGACGGGGGCAAGATCTCGCGACGGAGCGTCCAGATCTGTCGGAACGTGTCGCGTGCACACCTTCCTCGCCGCCGTTGCGAACCACCGGTGGGCTGCCGGGTCAAGCTCGACGTGCTCTGCGGTCTGCGCCGCAGCGAGGTGCTCGCGCTCCGCTGGGATGACGTCGACGCCGACGGGCGCACGCTCCGGATCGACGAGAGCCTGGTGGCCGTCAATCGAGGCTCGAGCCTGGGTAATGCCGAGAGCGTGCGCTCGCGACGCCTCGTGCCGCTGTCGTCCGAAGCGGTGGTTGCGTTGAACCGTCGCCGTCGCGACAGGCCGCAGAGCGTTTGCTCGCAGGGGCCGACTGAGAGGACAACGACCTCATCATCGCGACGCGTCAGGGTCGCTACGTGTTGCCCCGCGAGTACGACCGTTCGCTTGCACGCATCGTCGGCAAACTCGACATTCCTCGGCTGACATCGCACGGGCTCCGTCACACCGCAGCCACCCACATGGTCAACAACGCCAAGGACATCGGGGAGCTCCGTTCGATCGCCGACATCCTCGGACACAGCCCGGAGACGTTGAATCTCTACGCTCACGCGCTCTCCCAGAGCCGGCAGGCGATCGTGGACCGCATCTCGCAAACGCCGGCGTAGGCCGCCTGCTGCGCTTGCGCAGCTTCTCCCTCTATA